>NZ_JCALED010000010.1:0-213904 GCF_059813205.1 Mycobacterium sp. NGS17
AAAACGTGTTGCCATGTCGGCTGTCTCCTATCGTGAAGCTTCAGTTCGCCGAAGTCTTAACAGTTGTACTTAATGCCGTGGTGGCCGCGTTGTAAAGAGATTACGGCGCCCCGGTTAATTGCTCGCCTCAAACGGGTGACAGGTACCCCCTTCTTGCCATATCAGCGGTCCGCTCTCAGACGACAACCTGTTTGGGCATGACGATCGGCTTGAAGCCGTACCGCGGTCCGGTGCCATAGGCGCCGGCGCCCTTTGCGGCGGCCGCCATTCCGGGCATACCGGGCATCGCCGCGACCGGCTCGGCCTCGGCCGCCGCCGTCCACCCCGAGCCCGCCAGGGGAGCGGTGGAGGAAGCCGCCGACGCCGCGGGCGCGGCCGCCGACCAACTGGCCGGCACCGACAGGCCGCCGACCGCCGAGGCTTCACCCACCGCGGCCGACGCCCCGGCGCCGGTCACCGAACCCACCATCGTGCCGGGGATCATCCCGCCGGCGAGCGGCGTGACAGAGTCGGTCAGCGCGAAGGGGATCGATGGCACGGTACCCAGGGTGTGCCCGAGTGATACGGCCGTCGGGATGGCGTTCATGGTGAACCAGGCCCCGGTGTTGACCGCGCCGTTGATGGCGTTGAAGACGGACGGCGTGCCGAGGAAGTTGTCGATCGAGGACAGCAAGCCGTCGGTGGTGAAGGGGAGGGTCGGGGCGGCCGCGGCCGCATTGGAGATGGGGGCCGCCAACGCCTGGACCGTGCCGCCGGTTGAGTCCGCGGCGAGGGCGGTGCTGTCCGCGGCCGCGGCACTAGCCGGGTTGACAGCCGACGTCAGTGGCGTGACGGGCGTCAGGACCCCGGCCGCGGTTGAGGCGGCCTGGTACGCGCCCATCGCGGTGGCGTCTTGAACCCACATCGCCTCGTACTCGGCTTCCAGCGCAGCCACCTGCGGAAGCGTGAAGGGCAGCCCCGCGAGTGCGGCGTAGAAGGCGGCTCTATTGGCATAGACCAGCGCCGGGTTCACCACGCCCATGTATGCCGCCTCGAAGGCTGCCGCCGACGCCGTGGCCTGTGCGCTCGTCTGCTCGAGCGTCGTCGCCGTCTCGGTCAGGTAGGTGATGATCGGCTGGGCCGCGGCGGCGGCCGCCGCCGACCCACCGCCGGTCCAGCTCTCTGTGGTCAGCAACGAGATGATCGACTCCCACTGGGTCGCCGTCGAGCTCACCTCCGCGGCCAGGTTGGCGTACGCCGCCGCGGCCGCCATGAGCGGCGCCGCGCCCGGACCGGTGTAGACGAGCGTGGAGGTCAGCTCTGGCGGCATGGCGGCAAAATCAAAAACCATTTGTCTTCTCGCTCCCTTTATCCGTTCGGAAACTGCTTCGCTTAACCGTGCTCGCTGCTTAGACGGTCGCCGCTTTCGGCATGACGATCGGTTTGACGCCGTAGCGCGGCGCGCCGAAGCCGGCGCTGTTGCGCGCGGCCGCGCCCATCCCGGGCATCCCGGGGATGATGGTCCCCGCGCCGGCCTGCGGTGCGGCGGCAGTCCAGCCCACCGTCTCCAGCGGCGCAGCGCTGGTGCCGACGACCGGGGTGGCCGAGCCGGCCCAGGTCGGCGGCACCGACAATTTGCCGACCATGGTGGCCTGTCCTGCTGCGGCCATCGGCGCGCCCAGGCCTGCCATGCCGCCGCCGGCCATGGGCGCCATCGGCGCTGTCGAGTCGGCGAGGCCCGCCGCGTCGGCGGCCGAACCGGCGGCGTCGGCCGCAGAGGTGTCGAGCAGACCGCCACCGGCCAGACCTAGCAGGTCCGACCCCGCAGACGCCCAGTTACCGGCGCCGATGTTCAGGATGTTGGCGCCGTTACTCGAAAGGCCGAAGATCCCGCCGAGCATGTTCGGATTGGTGCCGTTGCCGGTGCTGCCGAGCAGGTAGGAGAGGAAGTCCAGCGGAGTGTTCGAGGGTGTGGCCGCAGCGGCAGCGAGAGGAGATGCGGCACTCGAAAGCGTGGCCTGGGCGGCGTTGATGGCTTCGGTGTCCCCGTAGCTGCCGGAGCTGATGCCGAGGGTTTGCGCGTAATTCTGCAGAAGGGTCTGCGCCTCCGCGGCGATCGTTTGGTACTGGGTGCCGTACGCCGAGAAGATTGCCGCTTGCTGAACCGACACCGGGTCTGCTGCGGCGGGCGCGATGACCGTCGTCGCCGCCGCGGCGCCCGCGTTCTGCGCCGCCAGATTCGTGTTGATGCCCGAGAGCAGCCCCTCGGCGGCGAGCATCTCTTCGGTCTGTGTTGTCAGAAAAGCCACGGTTGCTCCTAAGCTGGAACGAGCCGACCACATGTGCTGGTCGACCTGTGTGTTTGCGTAACGGCCCCTGTGCGTTGGCGTAACACTAACGAGCCACACGTCCACGTTCCCGGCCTAAAGGGCCAGGTTGACAGCCGTTTACGGCTTTTTAACGATGGAGCCGGCAGTTTTAACACGGCCTTGCCGGATGACATAGCGGCGTCATCTGTCATCTGACGGAAAGCCACCGTTAAGGCGAGCGGGCGCGGATCTTAGCCCAGACTCATCCCGAATGCATCTTGCGAATTTGTGGCGATTCGAGCGGGATGCGATGCCTTGAATTCGGCGGCGGCGCGCTAGATTCGCCGCCGGGCCCCCATAGCCCAATTGGCAGAGGCAGCGGACTTAAAATCCGCCCAGTGTCGGTTCGAGTCCGACTGGGGGCACCAAGTTTGCCGGGAACCGCGCGGCCGCTCTGCTCCGCGTGGTCGCCCTAATCTCCCCGGTTGCCGCCGTTTCCCTTGCCGTGCCCTTTGCCGGGGCCGTGCAAGGCGGGGACCGGCGGCTGTTGCGGGGGCGGGGAAGGCGGTGGCGCGGCGCTATTGACAGGGACCGGCGCCGGCGTGCTGGTGGTGGCGGGCTCCTGGGGTGCGTGCGAGGACGACGCGTCAAGCGCGAGGGCGAGCGGCACCAGGATCAGTACCGCCACGACCGCCATGATGCCCAGCAACTTTCTCCTGCGGCTCGTCGTCGAATCGACCAGCGCCGGGAAGAAAGTGTTCGTGGGCCGGCCGGCTACCGGCACTTCCAGCAGCTTGGTGGCCGGATAGGGTGGCGCCGCGACCGGCATGGCTGCGGCCGCGTTGCGACCGTGGTGCAGCTCGGCGCGCATCTCCTCGGCACTACCGAACCGCTGTCGTGGGTCGTGCGCCATCGCGCGTTCGATCAGCGTGATCAGGCTGGGTTCGACGTCGGGTCGCAGCCCGGCCAGCCGCGGCGGGCGTCCGTGCAGAATGGCCCCGGCCAGCGCCGCCATATTCTCCTGTGGGAACGGGCGGTGCCCGGCGAGTGCTTCGTAGCCCACCACGCCGACCGCATACAGATCGTCACCCACGCACGCAGGCGCCCCGGCGAGTCGCTCGGGGCTCAGATAGGCGATGGTGCCGAGGATCTGGCCGGTGAGCGTCTTGGTGGCTTCCGGAGTCTTGGCAATCCCGAAGTCTGCAACCTTCATGGTTTCGCCGCCCGCGGCAAGCAGAATGTTTCCGGGCTTGATGTCGCGATGCAGGATGGCGGCGCGGTGCGCTTCAGTCAGCGCCGCCAGGACGCTGTCGAGCAATGCGTGGACCCGCTGCTGCGAGAGTGGGCCCTGGCGCACCTCGTCAGCCAGGGTTCCGCCGGGCAACCGTTCCATCACGATGAACGGCCTGCCGTCGTGCTCGCCGGTGTCGTAGATCGCGACGATATTCGGATGGTTGAGCGCCGCGGCCGCGCGGGCCTCCGCATCAAACCGGTTCCGCATGCCGCTCTGGGCGCTCACGTCCGGATGCATCAGCTTGATCGCGACCGGTCGGCGCAATCGGGTATCCCAGCCGTCGCAAACCTCGGCCATGCCACCACGACCCAGCCTGCCGCGCACTTCATAACGGCCGGCGAGCAACACGCGGGTGTCCATTCGCCCTGCTAACTCCGTGCCCCTGCGGTCACAATCGTGCCGTCGTTTACCCGAACAGCGACGGCTCAAAACGCTCATCCCCGACCCGCACGCGCAAGCGCACAAACACGTACCCACACCAGGCGATGTCGTTTGCGATGAACGGAATTTCGCGGTGCGTCATCGCGCGCACAGAATCGGCGGGCGCAGTAAGTTCGTCGTACCGTTGGGCGATCCGCCACCGCGAAGGAGCAAGCGCCGAAGTGACCGAGGATTCGCGGGTCGACGGTGTCAGCCGTCAATACGATCGGTGGGAATATCCGCCTCCGGTAACCGATCTCGCGGCGTGGACGTCTAATCACTGGGATTGGTTCGACCCCTATTGGTCCCACCGGATGCTGTGGCCCGATCGGGACTACAAAGCGGACTTGGACATTCTCGTTGCCGGATGCGGCACCTTCCAGGCGGCCCTGCTGGCCTACATGAACCGCGGCGCCAGAGTCGTCGCGATCGACGTCAGCCAGTCTGCGCTGAATCACCATCGGCAGCTGAAAGACAAGCACGGTCTGGACAACCTGGAACTGCATCTGCTTCCGATCGAAGAGGTCTCGGCGCTCTCCCGCGACTTCGACCTCATCGTCTGCAGCGGCGTCCTGCACCATATGGCCGATCCGCTGGCCGGGCTCACGGCGCTCGGCCAGTGTCTGCGCCGGGACGGGGCCCTAGGCGTCATGCTCTACGCGAAGTACGGCCGAATCGGCGTCGACATGCTCGAATCGGCGTTCCGCGACCTGGGGCTGTCCCAGGACGCCGCGTCGGTGCAATTGGTTGTCCAGGCGATCGCGACGCTACCTTCCGACCATCCGGTCCGCTCCTACCTGCAGGCTGCCCGCGACCTGATGTCCGAGGGTGCCCTTGTTGACACCTTCTTGCATGCCCGCCAACGCAGCTACACCGTCGACGAATGCCTGGACCTGGTCGCGTCGGCCGGGCTGGCGTTTCAGGGCTGGCTGCGCAACGCGCCGTATTACCCGCACGACTTCGTCGCGCCGGCGAGCCAATTCCAGTCGCTCGTCAACCAGCTGCCCGACACCAAACTGTGGTCGGTGATGGAGCGGCTGCAGCCGGCGAACGCCACCCACTTCTTCCTCGCCTGCCGCCCCGAACGCCCGAAAGCGGGTTATGCGGTCGACTTCTCGGCGCCGGCTTGCCTCGACTACGTCCCGCTGCTGCGCACCGCGTGCCTGCTGTCCGGCGAGACGATCCACCTGCCGGCGCGACGCTGAAACTCAACCCGGCCCAGTTACCCTTCGTTCAGCACGTCGACGGCCGTCGCACGATCACAGAAATCATCGACTGCGTGGCGCGGCGCGGCGACGTCAGACCGCAAGATGGAGAGCGCGTGCAGGAATTCGGGCTGGCACTGTTCCGCTCGTTGTGGCGGCTCGACTTCCTGGCGATGGCGCTCAACACGCCGGCCCCCGCGTAGACCCGGGTTAGGTTGCGGCGCAAGGTTTTTGAAAGTCCTGCGTGCCACGGCCGGCCGCCGTGTTCGGCGCGCGGACCAATACTTTGGGTTAGCCGCCGACGGCGCCGCAAAGCGCCACTCATACACTGACGCAGCATGGGGATGCTGTTCGGCCTCGCGCCGTGGATCGTGTATTGGGTGCTCGTCGGTAACGTTCCGTTCGTCGCGGCCGTGCTGGTCGCCCTGGCCATCGCCGCCGCCAGCCTGGGCGTGGGGGGTGCGGTGGGCAGGAAATGGCAGTTCTTCGATTTTGCTTCCGTCGCAGTGCTTTTGATTCTCGCCGTCCTGGCCTTCACGCTCAGCGAGTCGTTCCTGCAGCGGTGGATCCTGCCGCTGAGCAACGCCGGGATCTTGCTGGTGACGCTCCTCGGGGTGCTGGTTGGCAAGCCCTTCGTGGCCGAGTTCGCCGCGGCTGAACAAGCTCCCGACGTCGTCAAAACCGAGCTGTTCGGCCGGGTCGTCAAGATCCTCAGTTGCCTGTGGGTCGCAACTTTCGCCGGGATGACGGTGTCGTCGGTCATCCCGTCGGTCGCGCAAAGCTCTACCGGGACCACCGCGGCCTGGATGCTGGACACGAAGACCCCGCTGTCGTTTCTCTGCTACTGGATCATTCCCTTCGGGCTGCTGGGGCTCGCGGCGGTGGCGTCGCGGCTGCTGCCCGACCGATTGCTCGTCGGCATCGACGACGTCGCGCGGGAGACCTCGTTTGTCGCCTACGACGAAGCCACCATCGATGAGCTCTACTTCCTGGCCCAGGAGCACGCCAACCGCGAGGTCGGGCCCGGCAAGGAGGCTTACGCCGTCAAGGTCGGCGGGATGGGAACTCCGCTGACCGGAGACGAGTCCCGAAAGTCGTGGCCCTCGACCTACAAGGTGCGCGACAAGCGGCACTGAAAACCCGCGGCGCGCTACGTTGGTTCTCGGCGGAGCGGACCGACTGCAGCGGCGCTCCGCATCCGGGTGGCGCGGGAGTGCCATCGGAGCGGAGACGAGGAGTCGTGATGAACGCATTCAGCGCGGACGCCATCCGCGCAGAAACCATCACCATCGCCGGCCACGGCGGCGACGAGATCGAGGCGTACCAAGCCGTGCCGTTGGCACCGGGCTCGCGGGGCGGCGTGGTGTGGATCCACCACATGCCCGGATATGACCGGGAGACCAAGGAGTTCGTCCGCCGCCTCGCCGTCAGCGGCTACAACGCGGTGGCGCCCAACCTCTACTCGCGGGAAGCGCCGGGTGCCGCGCCCGATGACGCGGCCGCCGCGGCGCGGGCGGCGGGCGGAGTGCCCGACGAACGATTGGTCGGCGACGTCGCGGGCGCGGTCGAGCACCTGCGCTCGTTGGCCGGCGCCAACGGCAAGTTCGGTGTCATCGGGCACTGCTCGGGCGGACGCCACGCCTATCTGGCGGCCTGCTCGCTGCCCTTCGACGCGGCGGTGGACTGCTACGGGGCGTTCATCGTCGAGGACCCGCCCGAGGGCATGCCCAAGGTGATGAAGCCGATCCTGGATCTGGCCGCCAGTCTCAGCTGTCCGCTGCTCGGCTTGTTCGGACTCGATGACCGCTTCCCGGCCCCCGCTGCGGTGGCCACGCTGGATGCCGAGCTCAACAAGGTGGACAAGCCGCACGAATTCCACTCCTACGAGGGCGCGGGTCATTCGTTCTTCTCGGTCGACCGGCCGGCGTACCGGCCGGAGGCCGCGGTGGACGGCTGGCGGCGCATCGACGAGTTCTTCGCCACCTACCTGAAAGGCTAGGCACGCGCCATGTGCACCTATCTCACCGAACATGTCGAGATCGACGGCAGCGGCAAGGGCGCGACGGGATGGTTCGGCGCCGACCGCGCGACGGTATACGTCGACCATCCGGTGCACGCGCCCTACGGTCACACCGTCAACATCGACGTGATCAATCCGCAGCTCGGCCCGTCGGCGCGGGTGGCCCTGGAATTGACCGAGGAGAGCGCGCTCGCGCTGGCCGACGCCATCCGGAAGGCCATCGGTCACGCACCCGCCGGGCTGGCCTCCAAGAACCAATAGGCCACGCGATGACCGACTACCCGCAGATGGCCGCCGAGCGGGGCAGGATCGAACCCGCCCCGCGCCGGGTCCGTGGTTATCTCGGCGATGCCCTGGTGTTCGACACCACCTCCGCGCGGTACGTGTGGGAAGTCCCGTATTACCCGCAGTACTACATCCCGCTCGACGACGTCCGCTCGGAGTTCCTGCGCGACGAAAACCACGCCCAGAAGGTGCAATTCGGCCCGTCGCGGTTGTACTCCCTGATCGGCGCCGGCCAGACGTACGAGGCCGCGGCGCGGGTGTTCGACGCCGACGGCGACGGCCCGCTGGCCGGTACGGTGCGATTCGAGTGGAATCCGTTGCGCTGGTTCGAAGAAGATGAGCCGATTTACGGTCACCCACGCAACCCTTATTCGCGCGTCGACGCCCTGCGTTCGCACCGGCACGTCGTAGTGGAACTCGGCGGAATCACCTTGGCCGACACCAGTTGTCCCGTTCTGCTATTCGAAACAGGTTTGCCGACAAGGTATTACATCGATCCGGCCGATGTCGCCTTCGAGCACCTGGAACCCAGCGTGACGCAGACGTTGTGTCCCTACAAGGGAGTGACGTCAGCGTATTGGTCGGTGCGAGTGGGATCCGCCGATGAGCAAGACTTGCGGGCGGACCTGGCGTGGACCTATCACTATCCGCTTCCGGCGGTCGGACAGATCGCCGGTCTCATCGCGTTTTACAACGAGAAGGTCGACATCACCGTCGACGGGGTGAGGCTGGCGCGGCCGCAGACGCAGTTCAGCTAGCGTCGAGCGGTGTGATCTATCCCTCGTCGGCCGACAAACCTGAGAATTCCGTACTTCTGTACCGATATCGCCCTCACGTGGGCTGTTAGCGGCGCGGGCGAAATCCGCCGGAAGCGGGTTTGCCTGACTTTCGCTACGGGTAAGCGACTGCGGTACAGCTCGATTGGAAGTCTGAGCAGAACCTGAGTACGCGGAGTGACGTAGCTAACGTCGAGCACTTCGAACCGCGGTGGGGCGATTTTTGGCCAGTAGACTACCGAAAACCAGTCTCGTCAGCGCCTTTCGGTGCTGAAAGCCGGTGATTCCGGAAGGCCAGTCCGTCGCACACGTATCGGCGGCTTCGCCTCCGCGCCGAAACACACAGCAAAGGCGGTGCCAGCGTGAACGATGTGAACGGCCCAACGGCCGCGCACGGCGATCGAGACCGGCGAGTCTTCGAGCTCGACACCACTTCGGTGAGGCGAGTCCCGTTGCACAACGGTCCGATCAGCGATCTCGACATCAGCCCCGACGGGCGCAGGCTGGTCGTCACGAATTACGCCCGCGACGTGGTTTCGGTCGTCGACGCCCACACGTGTCGCGTCTCGAGCATCGTGACCGAATTGGCCGAACCGTTCGCGGTCGCCATGAGCAGTGCGGACTCCAACTATGCCTACGTCAGCACCGCGACCCCCGGCTATGACGCCATCGACGTCATCGACGTCGTCACGAGCTGGCGCATCGCCACACACCAGCTCGCGAACAGCGTGAGCGGCCTGGCGGTGAGCCCGGACGGAAATTATCTCTACGCCAGCCGGAACGCGGTTCGCGGCGCCGATGTGACGGTGCTGGACACCACCACCGGCGAGCTCGAGGTCATCGACCTGGCGACCGCGCCGGGCGCCACCACCGCATGCGTGCGGATCAGCGCCGACGGACGCCGGCTCTACGTCGGCATGAACGCCCCGACCGGCGGCAGTCTGGCCATGATCGAGACCCGGACGCGGTCCGACAATCGCCGGGTCGGCGGACGGTCGCGCATCGTCGGCGTCGTCGATCTCGGTCTGCCTGTCCGCGATGTGGCGTTGAGCACCGACGGCGGCACGGCGTACGTCGCGAGCTGCGATCCGGTCGCGGGCGCGGTGCTCGATGTGGTCGACACCCGGTCCAACAAAATCGTCGGCACTCACAAGGTCCCGGAGATCACCGGCCCCCTCACCCGGATGACGCTCAGTCGTGACGGCGCGCGCGCCTACCTGGTCAGCGACGACCGCATCACGGTGCTGAGCACCCGCCAGCAGGATGTCGTCGGCGAGGTCACGCTGTCCAAGAACCCGTCGTGCGTGGTCGAAAGCCCCGACGGCGGCCATCTCTATGTCGCCGACCACTCCGGTGTGGTCACCGCGGCGCGGATCGCCTCCGCGACACCGACGCAGACCCACCGCGGGGCGCATTACCCGGACCTGTCGATTGCCGGCTGGCTGCCGGAACTTCCGGAGTGGGAGCCCGTCCTGGCCTAGCCCCGCCGCAGGGGCGGGCCCGGCGCGCCGGGTGTGAACCGTGGGCGTTCGGTGCGAACGTGCGGCAATGCCTAGGCCCAAAGCTGCCCCGGCCGAACGGGATCCACGCAGTCGACCAGCAGTCTCCTCAGGTGCTGCCACGCGCGCCGATTTCAGGCTTAGGGTAGAGGCGGCCGGCGGCACATGCGGTGCCGCGCCGAGAGTAAGGCGGTAGCTCAGTGGACGGCACGATGCAGGACTTTCCGTTGACCATCACCGCGATCATGCGTCACGGCTGCACGGTGCACGGGGAGCGGACCGTCACGACAGCCACCGGGGATGGCTACCGGAGCACGACCTACCGGGAGCTCGGCCAGCAGGCCGCGCAACTGGCGAATGGCCTGCGCCGGCTGGGCATCACGGGTGATCAGCGGGTGGGCACCTTCATGTGGAACAACGCCGAGCACCTCACCGCATACCTGACATTGCCGTCGATGGGTGCCGTCCTGCATACGCTCAACATCCGGCTGTTCCCCGAGCAGATCGCCTTCGTCGCCAACGAGGCCGAAGACCAGGTGGTGCTGGTCGACGCCGCGCTGGTCAAACTGCTCGCACCCGTGCTGCCGGACCTGGAGACGGTGCACACCGTGATCGTCGTCGGCGACGACACCGATCCGCTGCAGGGGTCCGGCAAGACCGTGCTGCGCTACGCCGACGTCCTCGACGCCGAGTCCACCGAGTTCGACTGGCCACACATCGACGAGAACTCCGCGGCCGCGATGTGTTACACCAGCGGCACCACCGGGAACCCGAAAGGCGTTGTCTACAGCCACCGTTCGAGCTATCTGCACACCATGGGCGCGTGTACCACCAACGGCATCGGCGTCGGGTCGACCGACAGCGTGCTGCCCGTGGTGCCGATGTTCCACGCCAACGCCTGGGGGCTGCCGTATGCGGCGCTGATGGCCGGCGCCGATTTGGTGTTGCCGGATTGCCACCTCGATCCGCCGTCGCTGGTCCGGATGATCGAGGACTTGAAGCCCACCGTGACCGGCGCGGTGCCGACCATCTGGAACGGCGTTTTGCACCACCTCGAGGACGAGCCCGACCACGACCTGTCCTCGTTGCGGTTGGTGGTCTGCGGCGGCTCGGCCGTCCCGATTTCGCTGATGCGCACTTTCGAGGAAAAGCACGACGTGCAGATTCGTCAGCTGTGGGGCATGACGGAGACGTCGCCGCTGGCCACCATGGCGTGGCCCCCACCGGGTACCAGTGCGGATCAGCACTGGTCCTATCGCGGGACGCAGGGCCAGCCGGTCTGCGGGGTGGAGATGCGCATCGTCGACGACGAGGGGCAGGTGCTGCCCAACGACGGCAACGCCGTCGGTGAGGTCGAGGTGCGCGGGCCGTGGATCGCCGGCTCGTACTACCTGGGCCGCGACGAGTCGAAGTTCGACTCCGGCTGGCTGCGCACCGGCGACGTGGGCCGCATCGACGAGCGCGGATTCGTCACCCTGACCGACCGCGCCAAGGACGTCATCAAATCCGGTGGGGAATGGATCTCATCGGTCGAGTTGGAAAACCTCTTGATCGGCCACCCGGACGTGCTCGAGGCCGCCGTCGTCGGCGTTCCCGACGAGCGCTGGGAGGAACGGCCGCTCGCGGTCATCGTTGCCAAAGAGGGCGCATCGGTGAGCGCCGACGAGCTGCGAAACTTCTTGGCCGACAAGGTCGTTCGATGGTGGCTGCCCGAACGGTGGACCTTCATCGACGAGATTCCCCGCACCAGCGTCGGCAAGTACGACAAGAAAAGCATTCGGTCGCGATACGCCGCGGACGAATACCAGGTGATCGAGGCGCGCTGAGCTGAAAGGCTGGACCCCAGTGGCACATTCGCTCGTCGTCGACCAATCCGTGGTGGCCCCGGTCGAGGTAAGGCACGCGTTTGACCGGACGCTGCCGATTCCGCTCCCGACCCTTTTTCACCGCTGGTACGGACCGTTCCCCCCAATCAGGGAAGTGCGCGGACAGACCGGCGCCTGGGACGCGGCGGGCCAGACCCGCGTGGTGCACCTGGCCGGCGGCGCCAGCATGCGCGAGGAACTGACCAGCGTCGACCCGCCACGGTCGTTCGGCTACCGGCTCTCCGAAATCACCGGCCCGATGGCCATGCTGGTCGACCACATCCTGGGCGAATGGATCTTCACACCCGCATCGGGTGGCACCGCTATCACCTGGCGCTGAGACATCCACCCGCGCTCGGCGCTGACGGCCCGGGCGCTGCCGCTGCTGGGCATGATGTGGAAGGGTTACGCGCGGCGCGCGCTGCGTCACCTGTCTGCCTTGCTGACGGGTTGACCGTCGAGCGCTAGCGTGGAAAGCCATGTGCCGACTCTTTGGCGTACACGCCGGGACCCACGCCTGCACCGCGACCTTTTGGCTGCTGGATGCGCCGGACAGCCTGGCCGAACAGAGCAGAAGAAATCCGGACGGCACCGGCCTGGGCGTCTTCGACGAGCACGGCCGGCCGCACGTATACAAGGAGCCGATAGCTGCCTGGCAGGACGCCGAATTCGCGACCGAGGCGCACCGGATGACCGGCACGACCGTCATCGCCCACGTCCGCTACGCGACCACCGGATCGCTCGACATCCACAACACCCACCCGTTCCTGCAGGACGGGCGGATCTTCGCGCACAACGGCGTCCTCGAGGGATTGGACATCATCGACGAGCGCCTGCGTGAGGTCGGCACCGACGATCTGGTGTTGGGCGACACCGACTCCGAGCGCGTCTTCGCGTTGATCACCGGCGCGATCCGGGCGCGCGACGGCGACATCACGGCCGGCCTCACCGACGCTATGCGATGGCTCGCCGAGCACGCCCCGATCTATGCGGTCAACGTATTGCTGAGCACCGCCACCGACATGTGGGCGCTGCGATACCCGGAGACCCATCAGCTCTACATTCTGGATCGATCCGGCGATAGGGGTTCGCGCGATCCCGAATTCGACTTGTGCACCAAGAGGATTCACGCCCGGTCGGAGCATCTGTGTGAGCGGCCGTCGGTGGTGTTCGCCACCGAGGTGATGGACGACGAGCCGCGCTGGCGGCTGCTGCCGGCCGGCGAACTCTTCCATGTCGATGCGAATCTGCAAATCCACCGCAGCATGATCCTGCCCGACCCGCCCGAACATCTGCTGCGCCGCGAGGACCTGAGCTCGCCGGTGGAGGAATCGCAGCACGCCCTGCCGAACACCCGGCAGCTGGCGTGATCCGTGCTGGCAAGGTGAACGGCATGACAACCAAACGCGCGTTGGTGCTTGCCGGCGGTGGGATAGCGGGAATCGCCTGGGAGACAGGTGTTCTGCGGGGCATCGCCGACGAGTCGCCGACGGTGGCCCGGCTGTTGGGCGAGTCGGACGTTTTGGTGGGGACGTCCGCGGGCTCGGCCGTCGCGGCGCAGCTGAGCAGCGGCCGCACACTGGACGAGCTGTTCGACCGCCAGGTCGCCGAGTCGTCGGCAGAGATCGATTCCGGGGTCGACATCGAGACCATCACCGAACTGTTCCTGACGGCCCTGGGCGAGCCGTACGAGGAGACACTGGACAAAACACGCCAACAGATGCAGCGGATCGGGGCCGTGGCGCTGGCGACCAAAACCGTTCCCGCGCCGGTGCGCCGGGACGTGATCGCGCGTCGCCTGCCGTCGCACCGCTGGCCGGATCGCGACTTGCGGCTCACCGCGATCGACGTCGAAACCGGCGAGCTGACCGTGTTCGACCGCGATTCCGGTGTCGACCTGGTCGATGCCGTCGCGGCCAGCTGCGCGGTGCCCGGGGCGTGGCCGCCGGTGACGATCGGCGGCCGCCACTACATGGACGGCGGGGTCGCCAGCTCCGTCAACCTCGCGGTGGCCACCGACTGCGACACCGCTGTGGTGCTGGTGCCCGCGGGCGTCGATGCGCCGTCGCCGTTCGGTGCCGGGCCGGCCGCCGAGGTCTCGGCGTTCCCCGGCGCCGCCTTCGCCGTCTTCGCCGACGGCCAATCGCTGGCCGCCTTCGGGCCCAACGCCCTGGATCCGGGCTGCCGCATCCCGTCGGCAGTGGCCGGGCGCGCGCAGGGCCGCCGCGAGACCGCGGCCATCGCCCACTTCCTGGGGCTATGAAAGTGCCTGGCGCACAACCGAGTTGAGAGTGCTCAGCGCTGGATCGCGGGTGGGACGTCCTGGTCGTCCTCGACTTCCAGTGCGTCCAGCGCCTCGTCCGCCAGCGCGCGGCCGACGGCAATCACCTCCACGGCCCGGTGGAATTCCAGGGCCCGGCACGTCGACCGAGGGACCTCGATGTGCAGGTCGGGCGGGTAGACCGCCAGCGTGTGGCGCGCCAGCGCGGCCTGGGCGATGTCGATGGTCCGGTTCATCACCTCGAAGCTGCCCAGTTTCGGCACCTCGGTGCCCGCACCGGGCAGTTCGGCGGCGTCGTCAACCGGCTGCTCGTCGTCCGGGGTGTCCGACCAGTCGTCCGGTTCGCCGGCCGGCCCGCCCAATCTGCTCAGCACCGCCCGGGCGGTCGGCCGATCGAGCAGCGAACGGGCGGCGGCGGTGTCGAGCAGCGCGGAGGTGCTGCGCACCATGCGGGTCAACCACTCGATGGTGGCGCCGGGTTCCGGCTCGCGGTTGGCGATCGTCTCGCTGCCGGACAGGCTCACCGCGATGGTCAGGTCGGCGTTGACCGCGGCGAGCGGGGCCATCGGCAGCGGATCCAGGATGCCCCCGTCTGCGAGTAGCCGACCGTCGACAGCGTGGGGTGCGATCACGCCGGGGATCGCGATGGACGCCCGGATCGCCTCGTCGAGCGGGCCGCGCTGAAACCACACCGACTTGCCCGCCAGCAGGTCGGTCGCCACCGCCGTGTAGGGGACGGGCAGTTCTTCGATGGCGACCGGCCCCAGGATGTCGCGCACCGCGTCCAAGATCTTGCCCGCCCGCATCACGCCGGCCGCGCTGATGGACGGGTCCAGCAGCCGCAGGATGGTGCGCTGGGTCAGCGACTTCGCCCAGTCGGCGAACTCGTCGAGCCGCCCGGCCGCCTGCAGGCCACCGACCAGGGCACCCATCGACGAGCCGGAGACGCCGACGATGTCGTAGCCCCGCGCCGTCAGGGCCTCGATCACCCCGATGTGGGCGTAGCCGCGGGCGCCGCCGCTGCCGAGCGCGAGTGCCACCCGGGTCGGTTCGGATCGACGCGGAGTCTCGTCAGGCACCCCTCCATTTTGCGCGGACGACGTTGCCCGGCGGGCGGCGCGGGCACTTTTTTCACCCGTGATCGCAATTGCGCGGCGGCGAAGAATTGCCGGGACGCGCCGCTACCCGCATTCGTCGTTCGCGGCCGCCCGCGCGGCGACGATCACGGCGGCCTGCCGCGCCGGCGTCAACGTCGACCACGGCGCATTCCAGCTGCCCGCGGTGCCCGACGGCGACGCCTGGACCATCGACAGATACGGCTCGAACAGCGACGCGCCGGTCTTGGGTTGCGCGTCCATCCACTCGTGCGCGGCGTGACAGGCCTGGTAGTACTCCTCCTCGGTCGAGTCGGCGGGGACGTCGACCCTGGTCGTCACGCCGGCGGGGGACAGCCCGACTGAGCCCGGCGGCGCTGAACGCGGGCCGTTGGGATTGCCGGATTGCCGCGTTGGCGGCCCCGAGGGGGCACCGCTGTGGGAACCGTGCGCGCACCCCGCGACGGCCAGCGCCCCGGCTGCGGCGACAACCACACACCACCGCCGGGACCGATCGCCGCTGAAGCGCACGCTCTCAATCTATGCAACACTGGCGGCCGTGATGGAGCGCTTCGGATTTTGCGAGTGTTGTCGGCCGTAACACGCCGCCGCTTGTCCCATCCGTTTTCCGTCCTGGAGCCCTCCGATGTCTGTGCCCGTCTTCACCGCTGCTGCCCCGCGCCCGCGGCCCCTTTCCGCCCCGTCCTCCGGTCCCACCCGGCTGCGCGTGCCCGATTTGCTTTACGCGACCGACCGGGCCGCCGACGATGTGCTCAGCGGGCGCTGCGACCACCTGTTACCGGAGGGCGGCATACCCGAGTCGCGGCGCTGGTTCACCCGGATCCACGGCGACGAGGAACTCGACGTGTGGCTGATCAGCTGGGTGCCCGGGCAGCCGACCGAACTGCACGATCACGGTGGCTCGCTGGGCGCATTGACCGTCCTGTCCGGATCGTTGAATGAATACCGTTGGGATGGAAGGGCGTTGCGGCGCCGTCGGCTCGACGCAGGCGATCAGGCCGGGTTCCCGTTGGGCTGGGTGCACGACGTGGTCTGGGCGCCGCGGCCGGTCACGGTGCCCGTTTCCCGGCCCGTCGCGGAGGCGCCCGGCGTCGGCGCCGCGGCGGTAGGGCCAACCCTGAGCGTGCACGCCTACTCGCCGCCCTTGACGGCGATGTCGTACTACGAGGTCACCGACCGCAAGACGTTGCGGCGCGAGCGCACCGAACTGACCGACCAGCCGGAGGGATCGCTTTGAGCCGCATCGACGTCGTGTTGAGGTCCGCCCGGCGCCGGTTTCGCCGCCTGCCCGCGGTCGAGGTGCCCGACGCGCTGCGCCGCGGCGCTGTGCTGGTCGACATTCGGCCGCAGGCCCAACGTTTTCGCGAGGGCGAGGTGCCCGGGGCGCTGGTGATCGAACGCAACGTGCTGGAGTGGCGCTGCGATCCCACCAGCGAGGCCAAGCTGCCCGAGGCCGTCGGCGACGACGTCGAATGGGTGATCCTGTGTTCGGAGGGCTACACGTCCAGCCTGGCGGCGGCCGCGCTGCTGGACATCGGCCTGCATCGCGCCACCGACGTCATCGGCGGCTATCACGCGCTGGCCGGGGCCGGCGTGCTGAGCGAGCTGGCGGGGGGCGCTGTCGATCCGGTGTTCGCGGACACCGGCGGCGCCGCCCGCCGCTGGCTCTAACCCGTGTCGCCGGAGTGCAGTAGCGGACGCAGTTTCGCCGTCTTGTCCGGCGTCCAGCCGGGCGGTGGCAGCACGGCCGCCCAGCCGTCGGCGACGTCCGCGACATAACGGTGGCCGTGCCCGTCGGGTACGTCCACCGCCACGGCCATGTCGGCCGAAACCTGGAGGAAGGTGACCACCGGAATCCAGCGCGTCTGAGGTAGCACGTCATAGCCGCGCGGTTCGCTCAGCCAATCGGGCTTGCTGAACAACAGGTCCGGCGTCCACCAGGCGATCGGATCCGACGCGTGCTGCAGATACACCACCCGCGGGTGATCCCACGGCGCGTTGGGGCGCGTCAAATTCTTTGCGCGGGCGACGAATCGGACGAACCGACCATCCTGGTAGATCGGTAACCACTCCGGCGATCCGCTGTCACGCGTCGACGTCAGATCGGTCCAGATGGTGTTCTTGAAGGTCGGTCCGCTGAACAACGCCCCGTCGGTGCGCGCCAGCACATTGTTCAAACTCAAAAACGGCGCTTCGCCGCCGAACGATCCCAGGCTCTCGCCGAACACGACGAGCTTGGGTCGCTGCGCCTCGGGCATTTGGCGGATCAGCTTGTCGACGGCTTCGAAGAGCGCCTGTCCGGCGTGCCGGGCGTTTTCCTTGTCCACCAGGAACGACAGCCAGCTCGGCAGGAACGAATACTGCATGCTCACGATCGCGGTGTTGCCGTTGTACATGTACTCCAGCGCCGAGGCTTCCGCCTCGTTGATCCAGCCGGTGCCGGTGGTGGTGCCCACCGCGACGACGGCGCGCTGCAGTCCGCCGGTGCGCTGCAGTTCCCGGGCCGCCAGCTCCGCGGCCGCGGTGATGCCCTTGGACGAGTCCAGCCCGGCGTAGGCCCGGATCGGCTCGACCGCGGGGGTTCCGTTGAACGCGGTCAGATCGGCGAGCTTCGGTCCGCCCTCGATGAAGATGCGCCCTTGGTGGCCAAGGGATTCCCACGACACCAGCGACTGGGGCCCACCGGAGCGCAGCGGGGTTTTCGGCGCGGCGCTGTCGGGGCTCATCTCGTCGTTGGCCGAGGCGAAGGTGTCGTTCATGGTGCGCATGGCGAACTTGAGCACGACACCGTTGAGCACGGCGACGGTCATGACCACGAGCGTGACGACCACGATGGTCGCCGAAAGCCGAAACGGAACGAACCGGTCCACCTGGCCGACCAGAAAGCGCACCAGCCAGCGGGTGAACTGGCCCAGTTCGACCACCGTGAACAGCACCACCAGCGACAAGACTCCCGCCAGCGGGTAGTCGTACCACTGCAAATGCGCCACGCCCATCAGGTCGCGCACGTCGTCCTGCCACACGTGGAACCAGATCGCCATCAGCACCTGGCCCACCACGCCGATCGGGATCAGCACCTTCCATGCCCACGATGGCGGCGGCGGACTGTGATCCTTCTCGCGCATGAACCGCACCAGCCAGACCGAAAAGACCCCCAGCCCATAGCCGATGGCGCCGGAGAGTCCGCTGACCAGCCCCTGGAACGACGGGCCGCGCGGAAGCAGCGAGGGGGTCAGCGAAAGCCAGATGAAGATCAGGCCGACCGCGGTGCCCGTAAACGTGTAATGCCTTACCCACCAAGGCCTTTCAGTCCACGGCAGGGTGGGCGCCGCGCGCCCGGCTCGTGGCGCCGGTGCCCGTTGCGGTGCGACGTCCGGCTCGGCCTTCTCGGCGACGTCGGCCGCGGGCTGCTCCGCCTCGGTGGGTGTCGCGGAAATCGGCTCGCTCATCCAGGCGTCCTAGCGGTGGGTGAAGTTCGGCGGGCGCTTCTCGACAAAGGCCGCCATCCCTTCGGACTGATCCTCGGTTGCGAAAGTCGAGTGAAACAGCCTGCGCTCGTACAGGAGTCCCTCGGCCAGGGTGGACTCGAAAGCGCGGTTGACGGCCTCCTTGGCCATCCTGGCCGCCGAGCGCGACATCTGCGAAATGGTGGTCGCGACGGCCTTGGCCTCGGTCAGCAGATCGTCGGCCGGCACCACTCGCGAGACCAGGCCGCTTCGTTCTGCTTCCTCGGCGCCGATGGTCCGGCCGGTCAGGATGAGGTCCATGGCCTTGGCCTTGCCGATTGCGCGGGTCAGCCGCTGCGAGCCGCCCATGCCGGGTAGCACACCCAGTTTGATCTCGGGCTGGCCGAATTTCGCCGTGTCGGCGGCGATCAGCACGTCGCACATCATGGCGAGCTCGCAGCCGCCCCCTAGTGCGTGCCCGGCCACCGCGGCGATGGTCGGGGTGCGGACCGCGGCGAGCTTGCTCCACGGAGCGAAGAAGTCGGCGCCGAAGGCGTCGGCGAACGTCAGCCCGGCCATCTCCTTGATGTCCGCGCCGGCGGCGAACGCCTTGGCCGAGCCGGTGATGATGATCGCACCGATGCCCGGGTCGTCGTCGAAATCGGCTGCCGCGCGGGTGACTTCGTTCATCACCTGGGTGTTGAGCGCGTTGAGGGCCTTCGGCCGGTTAAGGGTGATGATGCCGACCCGCTCTTCGCGTTCGACGAGGATGGTCTCGTAGTCTGCGTCTGCCATCTACAACCGCCTTTCTAGAAGCTCAAGTCGTCGTCGACCGGGGTGAAATACGCCTCGACGTCGGCCGCGGTGACCGCGGACAGCAGCGGCGGTGACCACTTGGGGTTGCGATCCTTGTCGATGAGCTGTGCGCGGATGCCCTCCACCAGATCGTGTGAGCGAAGCGACGCCGAGGACACCCGATAGTCCTGTGTCAGAACGTCTTTGAGTGTCCCGAGTTCGGCGGCGCGGCGCACCGCCTCCAGGGTCACCGACAGCGCGATCGGGGAGCGGGTGGCGATCAGGTCGGCCGCGTCGTTGGCCGGCCCGGTTCCTCCTTTTTGGTGGGCCCGCAGACTCGCGATGATGTCTTCGACGGTGTCGCCACCGAAGCATTCGTCTATCCAGTCTCGTTGCGCGGCAAGCTCACTGGGCGGCGGCTCGACGGCGTACTTCTCGAGCGCCTTGCCGACGCCGTCGGTGACCACCGCGCGGCGGAACGCCTCGACGTCCCCGTGCGGGACGTAATGGTCGGCAAAACCCATGGCGATGGCGTCGGCGCCGGAGAACGGCGCCCCCGTCAGCGCCGCGTGCAGGCCCAGCCCGCCGGGGGCCCGCGACAGCAGATAGACGCCGCCGACGTCGGGGATGAAGCCGATGCCGACCTCGGGCATGGCGATCTTGGAGGTATCGGTGACCACCCGGGTGTTCGCGTGGGCGCTGACGCCGACGCCACCTCCCATCACGATGCCGTCCATCAGGGCCACGTACGGCTTGGGGAACTCGGCGATCTGCGCGTTGAGCAGATACTCGTCGCGCCAGAAGCGTCGCGCCTCGACCCCGTCCTTGCGCGCGCTGTGATAGATCGAGACCACGTCGCCGCCGGCGCACAGTCCGCGTTCGCCGGCGCCGGAAAGCACGACCGCGCCCACGGCGTCGTCGTCCGCCCAGCCGGTGAGGATGGCGCTCAGCGCGTCAACCATCTGCTGATTCAGCGAGTTGATGGCCTTGGGGCGGTTGAGGGTGATCGAGCCGACGCTTCCCTCGACTCGGGTCAGAACCTCATCGGATTCGTCGGTCACGCCCTCGCCTCCCATCGCCGCTCCAGCCCCGAGCAAGAAATCTAGATCGTCACGACCGGCGCGGTACCCGCGGGTAAGGGTTATCTTTAACGCGACGACAACGGCGCAGGCCATATCCACCCCCGAAACGCCCAGGTCCGCTGGGAACCGGGGTGCAACGCCAATCGTTGAGATTGTGTTCGCACAGCTCGAAGCCAATTAGAGAGGATCCGACGGTGCGGGAGACAAGCAACCCGGTATTTCGTTCGCTGCCAAAGCAGAGGGGCGGATACGCGCAATTCGGCACTGGCGCGCCCCCGATGCAGGGCTATGGCTATGGGGCCGACCCCTACGCGGCTCCGTATCAGGCTCCGTATCAGGAGGCCAAAGCTTCGCGGCCGCTGACCATCGACGACGTCGTCACCAAGACCGGCATCACGCTGGCCGTGTTGGCGGTCTCCGCCGTGGTCTCCTACTTCCTGGTCGCCCGCGACGTGGCGCTGGCCATGCCGCTGGCCCTGGTCGGCGGGCTGGGCGGTCTGGTCCTGGTGCTGGTGGCCACCTTCGGCCGCAAGCAGGACAACCCGGGCATCGTGCTGGGCTACGCCGTGCTCGAGGGCCTGGTCCTGGGCGCCATCTCGTTCGTGTTCGCCAACTTCTCGGTGTCGAACGCCAACGCCGGGGCGCTGATCGGTGAGGCGGTGCTGGGCACCTTCGGGGTGTTCTTCGGCATGCTCGTCGTCTACAAGACCGGGGCCATCCGCGTGACGCCCAAGTTCACCCGAATGCTGGTCGCCGCGATGTTCGGCGTGCTGGCCCTGATGCTGGGCAACTTCGTGCTGGCGATGTTCCACGTCAACGGTGGTGCCGGCCTGGGGCTGCGCAGCGGCGGTCCGATCGCGATCATCTTCTCGCTGGTGTGCATCGGCATCGCGGCCTTCAGCTTCCTGATCGACTTCGACGCGGCCGACCAGATGGTCCGCGCCGGCGCGCCGGAGAAGGCGGCCTGGGGCATCGCGCTGGGCCTGACCGTGACGCTGGTCTGGCTGTACATCGAGATCCTGCGTCTGCTGAGTTACCTGCAGAACGACTAGCTCCGCTACAGAGAAAAACCGGCACGCCGCTTTGCGTGCCGGTTTTTTCGTGTCGTGCGCCTGCGTCGAGTGTGAAGCTATGGCGCGCACACGCGGCGTGTCGCCGCCGCAGCTTCACACTGGACGCGGCGAGCGGCCTAGCTCAGCCGCTCGATCACCATCGCCATGCCCTGGCCGCCGCCGACGCACATGGTCTCCAGACCGAACGTCTTGTCATGCGTCTGCAGGTTGTTGAGCAGCGTGGTGGCGATGCGGGCACCCGTCATGCCGAACGGGTGGCCCAGCGCGATCGCACCGCCGGAGACGTTCAGCTTGTCCTCGTCGATGCCCAGCTCGCGCGCCGAACCCAGCACCTGGACCGCGAACGCCTCGTTGATCTCGAACAGGTCGATGTCGCTGACCGACAGCTTGGCGCGCGCCAGCGCCTTTTTGGTCGCCTCGATCGGACCGAGGCCCATGATCTCCGGGGACAGGCCGCTGACCCCGGTGGACACGATGCGCGCCAGGGGAGTCAGGCCCAGTTCCTTGGCCTTCGTGTCGCTGGTGATCACCACCGCGGCGGCGCCGTCGTTGAGCGGGCACGCGTTGCCCGCGGTTACCGTGCCGTTGGGCCGGAACACCGGCTTGAGCTGGCTGATCTTCTCGTAGGTGGTACCGGGGCGGGGGCCGTCGTCGGTGCTCACCGTGGTGCCGTCGGGCAGGGTCACCGGGGTGATCTCGCGCTCGAAGAATCCGCTCTTGATCGCCTCCTCGGCGCGGTTCTGGCTGCGCACTCCCCAGTGGTCCTGGTCTTCGCGGCTGATGCCGGTCAGCAGCGCGACGTTTTCGGCCGTCTGGCCCATGGCGATGTAGACGTCGGGGATGTTGTCGTCGGCGCGGGGGTCGTGCCACTCCTCGGCGCCCTGGGCCGCGGCGGCCGACCGCTCCTGAGCCTCATCGAACAGCGAGTTCTTGGTGTCCGGCCACGAGTCGGCGCTGCCCTTGGCGAAGCGCGACACGGTTTCCACACCCGCGGAAATGAAGGCGTCGCCCTCACCGGCCTTGATCGCGTGGAAGGCCATCCGCGAGGTCTGCAGCGACGACGAGCAATACCGGTTGACGGTGGTGCCAGGCAGGAAGTCGAAGCCGAGCTCGACCGCGATGACCCGCGCCAGGTTGAATCCGGATTCCCCGCCGGGCTGGCCGCAGCCCAGGATCAGGTCGTCGATCTGGTGCGGATTCAGCGCGGGCACCTTGTCGAGGGCGGCGCGCACGATCTGGACGGTCAGGTCGTCGGGGCGCATGTTGACCAGCGACCCCTTCATCGCGCGGCCGATCGGCGAGCGAGCAGTTGAGACGATGACGGCTTCAGGCATGGCGGTTCCCTTCAGATCACTGCAGATCCCACAGATGGGGCTGGCTCGCTTCACCGTTGGGCGGTAGGTCCACCGCGACGGGCGAGATCAAATCTAGTCGCTGCCGACCTCGGGGCACGAAGACGGGGCAGGTCCGAGCGTCGGGCGCCGCCACAGCCGCGACATCACGCTGGTGCGGGTGTGCCCCTGACCGAGCACCGGTGCCGCCGCGGGCACCGCCGGAGTCAGCGGCGGCCGCTGGACCTCCTCACCCAGCGCGTCGCAGAGGGCGAGCAGCAGCGCGTCGGCCGCGAGCGCGTAGGCGGGTGCGGAGGGGTGGAAGCCGTCGGCGGAGAACATCACGTCGGGGGTGGCGCGGAATTGCGGCGCCATCAGTTGCGCCAACGGCACCGGCACACCGCCGGCCGAGCGGACCGCCGCGGTCTGGGCCCGGGCAAGCTGCAGGCAGCGCTCGTGCGCGATCGACCGCAACGGCTGCGGGATGGCGCTGATGAATCCGAGGTCCGGGCAGGTCCCGACGATCACCACGGCGCCGCGGGCGCGCAACTTGCGTACGGTCAACCCCAGCCGCTGCGCCGACTGGCTGATGCCGTTCAGCGCGGTCACGTCGTTGGCGCCGACCATCATCACCGCGATGTCCGGCGGCGGGCCGGCCACGAACATCGCGTCGACCTGACCGCACACGCCCTTGGAGGTGGCGCCCACGATCGCCTTGGTGCTCAACCGGATTCGCTTCCCGGTCTGCTCGGCCAGGCCGCGGGCGATCAGCACCCCGGGCACTTCGTCGGCGCTCATGCAGCCATATCCGGTGGCGGTCGAGTCACCGAAGATCATCAGGTGCTGGTCCACCGCCATGCCGCGGTGCCAGCGTTCCACCGGGCCGCCGCCGCGCACGTACACGCCGTCGGCGCGGGGCGGGATGTCCCACGCTTTCGGAATGATCGTGCGCGCGTGCGTGGCCTGGCCGACCAACAGGCTCCGCGCCCCCAGGTAGGCGGTTCCTGTTGAGGCCAGCGCGCCTGCTGTGGCCAGAGCGATTGCCGAACGACGTGGCACACGCATGGTCACGCAATCAAGTTTAGTGCGACTTAAGAGTTCTCGGCGTGCGGCTGGAAAACGAACTGATCACGGTGCGAAGCAAAACTGGTATCAAATCAGCTATTTCATACGTTGTACTAAGCAACGCCTGTCAAGCTGAAGACAAGGGATTGGCTGAGCGCTCTGGCAAACGGCTGAACCAGACGCTCGGGCTCCTCGTCACATGCTGTATCGCACTACAACGGCGTAGGAAGTGTTGAGCATGACCGCACCTAGTAAGGAATCGGGGTTATCGGCAAATACCGTTCGGCCCCATGACGTCCTGCGAACGCGTCGAGCCCAGGCGCGCAAATTCGCGATCAGCGACGGCGCCCCGGTCGAGGTCCTGGAATCGGGGCCCAGCGTCGCCGCGCGACTGGCGAACCTCACCTCGCGGCTGACCATCCGGCCGATTCTGTCCGTCGGCAGCCACGTCCCCAACCTGCCGTGGCCCTGGGGTCTCATCGATCTCACGGCCCGGGTGCTGATCCCGGCGTCGGCCACGGTTCGCGAGACGGTGCAGCTGCCCCACGCGTCGGCGCAGCTGGTGCGCGCTCCCGGGGTGCTGCCCGCCGACGGCAGCCGCCGCGTGATCGTCTACCTGCACGGCGGTGCCTTTTTGACCTGTGGGGCGAACTCGCATGGCCGGCTGGTCGAAGCCCTCTCCAAGTTCGCCGACTCGCCGATCTTGGTGGTCAATTACCGTCTGCTGCCGAAGAATTCGGTCGGAATGGCGATCGACGACTGCCATGACGCGTACCGGTGGCTACGGCGGCGCGGATACGAACCGGACCAGATCGTGCTGGCCGGCGACTCCGCGGGCGGCTACCTGGCGCTCACCCTGGCCCAACGCCTCCAGGAGGAGGGCGAGGATCCCGCGGCGCTGGTGGGAATCTCGCCGCTGCTGCAGCTGGCCAAGGAACCCAAGCAGGCCCACCCCAACATCGAGACGGATGCGATGTTCACCGCCGGGGCGTTCGATGCGCTCGCCGAGCTGGTGGCCGGCGCGGCCGAGAAGAACATCGTCGACGGGAAGCCCGAAGAGATCTACGAGCCGCTGGACCACATCAAGCCGGGATTGCCGCGCACGCTGATCCACGTGTCGGGCTCCGAGGTGCTGTTGCACGACGCGCGGCTGGCGGCGAGCCGGCTGGCCGCGGTGGGCGTGCCGGCCGAGGTGCGGGTATGGCCCGGACAGGTCCACGACTTTCAGCTCGCGGCGCCGATGGTGCCCGAGGCCATCCGCTCGCTGCGGCAGATCGGCGACTACATCCGCGAAGCCACCGAGTAGGCGCGCGCAAACTCCGCGGAGTGTGGTTGTGCGCCGCGCGAAACCGCCTGAGACGATGAACGCATGCGGATCGCGCAGCACATCAGTGACCTCATCGGCGGCACACCGCTGGTGCGTCTGAACTCCGTCGTCCCCGACGGCGCCGGCATCGTGGCGGCCAAGGTCGAATACCTCAATCCCGGTGGCAGCTCGAAGGACCGGATCGCGGTCAAGATGATCGACGCCGCCGAAGCCAGCGGGCAGCTTCGCCCCGGCGGCACCATCGTCGAACCCACCTCGGGCAACACCGGCGTCGGGCTGGCCCTGGTCGCCCAGCACCGCGGCTACAAGTGCGTGTTCGTCTGCCCCGACAAGGTCAGCGAGGACAAGCGCAACGTGTTGATGGCCTACGGCGCCGAGGTCGTCGTCTGCCCGACGGCCGTGCCGCCCGATCATCCGGACAGCTACTACAGCGTCTCCGATCGGCTGGTCACGGAGATCGACGGCGCGTGGAAGCCCGACCAGTACGCCAATCCGGAAGGCCCGGCCAGCCACTACGCCACCACCGGCCCGGAGGTCTGGGCCGACACCGACGGCAAGGTCACCCACTTCGTCGCCGGCATCGGTACCGGCGGAACGATCACCGGCGCGGGCCGCTACCTCAAAGAGGTGTCCGGCGGCGCGGTGCGCATCATCGGCGCAGACCCCGAGGGATCGGTGTATTCCGGCGGCACCGGCCGGCCCTACCTCGTGGAGGGCGTCGGCGAGGACTTCTGGCCGCAGGCATACGACCCCACGATTCCCGACGAGATCATCGCCGTTTCCGACTCCGACTCGTTCGACATGACCCGGCGGCTGGCCCGCGAGGAGGCGATGCTGGTCGGCGGGTCGTGCGGGATGGCGGTGGTCGCCGCGCTCAGGGTCGCCGAGCAGGCCGGGCCCGACTCGATCGTGGTGGTGTTGCTGCCCGACGGTGGGCGGGGCTACATGTCGAAGATCTTCAACGACGCCTGGATGTCGTCGTACGGGTTCCTGCGCAGCCGCCTCGACGGCTCGACCGACCAGTCCAGGGTCGGCGACGTGCTGCGCCGCAAGTCCGGGGAGCTGCCCGACCTGGTGCACACCCACCCGTCCGAAACCGTGCGCGACGCCATCGGCATCCTGCGCGAGTACGGCGTGTCGCAGATGCCGGTGGTGGGGGCCGAGCCGCCGGTGATGGCGGGGGAGGTGGCCGGCAGCGTCTCCGAACGCGAACTGCTCTCGGCCGTCTTCGAGGGCCGGGCGAAATTGGCGGACGCGGTCGCGCAGCACATGAGCCCGCCGTTGCCGATGATCGGGGCCGGAGAGTCCGTCAGCGCGGCCGGCAAGGCGCTGCGCGATTGGGATGCGTTGATGGTGGTCGAGGAAGGCAAACCGGTCGGGGTGATCACCCGCTATGACTTGCTGGGTTTCCTCTCCGACGGTCCTCGGGGGCTGTCCGGGCGCCGGTGATTCGCGACGCCGCGCGTCTCGCCCGGCCGCGACGCGCTCGGGTACTGTTTCGGCCTAGTTCGGCTGGACGCGAGTGGAAGGTTGCCCATGACCGATCAACCGCCGCCCGGCGGCGCTTACCCGTCACCTCCCTCGTCGTCCGGCCCCTCGGGTGGTCAGCAGCCGCCCTCGGGCGGGCAGGAGACCGCGCCGCCTCCGCAGTCCGCCGCCGGTGGGTCCTACCCGCCGCCCCCGCCGCCGCCCGGCGGGTCCTACCCGCCGCCCCCACCCTCGGCGGGGGGATACGCGCCGCCACCACCCGGACCGGCGATCCGCACGCTGCCGACGCAGGATTACACGCCCTGGCTCACCCGGGCGCTGGCATTCATCATCGACATCCTCCCGTACGTCGTCGTGCACGGCATCGGCACCGCGATCCTGGTCGCCACCCAACAGACCGCCTGCATCACCGACGTCACGCAGTACGCCGTCAACCAGTACTGCGCCACGCAGAACTCGACCGCCGGCATGGTGGCGCAGTGGCTGGCGTCGATGATCGGGCTGTTCTATCTGATCTGGAATTTCGGCTACCGTCAGGGCACCACCGGCTCGAGCGTCGGCAAATCGGTGCTCAAGTTCCACGTGGTCAGCGAAGTCACCGGCCGGCCCATCGGCTTCGGAATGTCGGTGGTGCGCTCGCTGGCGCACTTCGTCGACGCCGTCATCTGCTTCATCGGTTTCCTTTTCCCGCTGTGGGATTCGAAGCGTCAAACGCTGGCGGACAAGATCATGACGACGGTGTGCCTGCCGATCGACGGCGCCGAGAGGCCCGCTGTCACCTAGGCTGATCGTCGATGAGCGACGACCCGAACCGCCATGCCGAGTTCACCGGGCTGGCCACCAAAGCCATTCACTCCGGCTATCGGCCGGACCCGGCAACCGGCGCGGTGAACGCACCGATCTACGCCAGCAGCACGTTCGCCCAGGACGGTGTCGGCTCCCTGCGCGGCGGGTTCGAGTACGCGCGCACCGGCAACCCGACGCGGGCCGCACTGGAAGCGGCGCTGGCCGCCGTCGAAGACGGCGCCTACGGGCGAGCCTTCGGTTCGGGCATGGCCGCCACCGACTGCGCGCTGCGCGCGGTGCTGCGGCCCGGGGACCACGTGGTGATCCCGAACGACGCCTATGGCGGCACCTTTCGATTGATCGACAAGGTCTTCACTAAGTGGAACGTCGAATACACCCCGGTGGCGCTCCATGAGTTGGACGCCGTCGCCGCCGCGATCACGCCGCGGACCCGGCTGATCTGGGCGGAAACCCCCACCAACCCGCTGCTGTCCATCGCCGACATCGAGGCCCTGGCCGAACTGGGCCGGCAGAATTCGGCAAAGGTGTTGGTGGACAACACTTTTGCCTCACCCGCTCTGCAGCAGCCGTTGACGCTGGGCGCCGACATCGTGCTGCACTCCACCACCAAATACATCGGCGGGCACTCCGACGTCGTGGGCGGTGCGCTGGCCACCAACGACCAGGAGCTGGACGAGGCGTTCGCCTTCCTGCAGAACGGGGCCGGCGCGGTGCCCGGCCCGTTCGACGCCTACCTGACGATGCGCGGCCTCAAGACGCTGGTGCTGCGCATGCAGCGGCACAGCGAAAACGCTTCGGCCGTAGCGGAATTCCTCGCCGGCCACCCCGCGGTGAGCACCGTGCTCTACCCAGGTCTGCCATCACACCCCGGACATGAGGTCGCCGCACGGCAGATGCGCGGTTTCGGCGGCATGGTGTCGGTGCGCATGCGCGGCGGCCGCGACGCCGCCCGCGAGTTGTGCGCCAAGACAACGGTGTTCATCCTGGCGGAATCGCTGGGCGGGGTCGAATCGCTGATCGAGCATCCCAGCGCCATGACGCATGCCTCGACGGCCGGGTCGCAATTGGAAGTGCCCGACGATCTGGTGCGCCTGTCGGTCGGCATCGAGGACATCGCCGACCTGCTGGCCGATCTCGATCGGGCGCTGAGCTAATGGCGGGCGCGGGCGGCCCGCCGCCATCGGATCAGGAGTGGTAGGGCTCCGCGCTGAGCAGCTTCACCTTCACCGTGTTGCCGTTTGGCACGGTGTAGCTGCGGGTCTCGCCCACCTTGGCGTCGATGAGAGCGCCGCCCAGCGGGGAGTTCGGGGAGTACACCTCGAGCTTGCCGTCGTTGACGCCCTCCTGGCGGGTGGCGATCAAAAAGGTCTCCGTGTCGGACTCGTCGCCGTTGTAGCAGACCTTCACCACCGAGCCCGGCAGCGCGACGCCGGACTGCTTGGGTGCCTCGCCGACCTTCGCGTTGTTCAGCAGGTCCTGCAGCTGGCGGATGCGCGCCTCCTGCTGGCCCTGCTCTTCGCGGGCGGCGTGGTAGCCACCGTTCTCGCGCAGGTCGCCTTCCTCGCGGCGGTCGTTGATCTCCGCGGCAATGACCGGACGATTCGCAATCAAGTGATCGAGCTCGGCCTTGAGTCGGTCGTGTGACTCCTGGGTAAGCCAGGTCACGGAAGTGTCCGTCATCTCGTCGTGCTCCTCGTATGTTGTTCCGCGAGTTCGCGTTGAGTCCTGTTAGCTCCGCCGCTCCCGACGTGTGCGTCCCGCCCCGTGTGCTGCCGCTCCGTTTTGCTCACGGCCGCTAATGCAGCAACACGGTCCCAACCGGAACCGTGTATTAATCCATGTTACCACCGCGCAAACACTTGATGACCCGATATTCGCAGTTCGGTCGCGGATTAGAAGGTCACGCCGGGCGCAGGTAGGCGGGCACATCGGTGCCGCAGCCATAGATGTCGGCCACCACCGGCGGTTCGAAGGATTTCACCGTCGTGGTCACCTGCACGGTGGCCGCGTCCGACGGCGGGACCAGCAGCTCTCGCCGGCCCGTCTCGCTGCCGTCCTGAGATCGCACCCGCACGATGCAGTCCACCGGCCGCGACGGATCCGATCGCGTCACGCTGATCGTTATCGACGCCGTCTGGTCGTCGATCACCCGATAGCCGGCCATCGTCCCCTTGACGTCGCTGGTGCCGAACCGGTGATAACCGATGAGGGCAACGACGAGCCCCGCCACGACTACCAGCACGCTCAGCGTGAGGATCACCCACCGCCGGGGGATACGAGACAGCCGGGAGCGCCCGTAGCGGGTCTCCGGACGCGAGGCAGGAGTTTCGGTCATAGCTGGTTATGCCTGGTTGTCGGCTGCCCGGCACCGGCCGACAGCATGCAACGAACTCGAAACTGGAATTATAGGGTCAGACCGGGCGACCAGCAGGTGAGACAAGGGGGCACGTGAGCGAATTGCGGTTAATGGCGGTGCACGCCCACCCCGACGACGAGTCCAGCAAGGGCGCGGCCACGCTGGCCCGCTACGCCGACGAGGGCCATCGAGTGCTGGTGGTGACGCTGACCGGCGGTGAGCGTGGCGACATCCTCAACCCGGCGATGGACCTGCCCGAGGTGCACGGACACATCGCCGAAATTCGCCGCGACGAGATGGCCAAGGCCGCCGAGATACTCGGCGTGGAGCACACCTGGCTGGGTTTCGTCGACTCCGGCCTACCCCAGGGCGACCCCCCGCCGCCGCTGCCCGAGGGCTGTTTCGCGCTGGTGCCGCTGGAGGAGTCGGTGGAGGCGCTGGTCCGGGTGGTCCGCGAGTTCCGTCCGCACGTGATGACCACGTACGACGAAAACGGCGGCTATCCCCACCCCGATCACATTCGCTGCCATCAGGTTTCGGTCGGCGCTTTCGAGGCGGCCGGCGATTATCGGCGCTTCGCCGACGCCGGCGAGCCGTGGACGGTGTCCAAGCTCTACTACAACCACGGCTTCCTGCGCGCCCGGATGCAGTTGCTGCACGACGAAGCCATCAAGCACGGACATGAACCCCCGTTCAAGAAGTGGCTCGAGCACTGGGACGCCAAGCACGACCCGTTCGCGTCCCGGGTGACCACGCGCGTCGAGTGCTCGGCGTACTTCAGCCAACGCGACGACGCGCTGCGGGCGCACACCACGCAGATCGACCCGGACCACGACTTCTTCGCCGCTCCCATCGAGTGGCAGCAACGGCTCTGGCCCACTGAGGAATTCGAGTTGGCGCGGTCGCGGGTTCCGGTCCGCCTACCCGAGGATGACCTGTTCGCCGGAATCGAGAGCGACGAGTGAATCACCTGTTTCTCGCCGCCCTCGGCTGGCAAGCCGACGGCCAGCCGCACCACACCGGCCCCGATTTCGGCAAGGCCAGCCCGATCGGGCTGCTGATCGTCGTGCTGCTGTTGATCAGCACGCTGTTCCTGCTGCGTTCGATGAACCGGCAGTTGAAGAAGGTGCCGGACACGTTTGATCCCAAGCACCCCGAACCGGACCAGGCCGCCGACGAGGGCACCGACGCGGTCGACCGGGATGAGGCGGACGGCTCGCCGCGAGCCCCGGGGCCCGGCGATGAGCCCGGCTGACTCCGCTTCGACGAATACCCTTGGCCTGGCGACGAGCCCGTATCTGCGCCAGCACGCCGACAATCCGGTGCATTGGCACCAGTGGACCCCCGAGGCGCTGGCCGATGCCGCCGCCCGTGACGTGCCTATCCTGCTGTCCGTCGGCTACGCCGCCTGCCACTGGTGCCATGTCATGGCCCACGAATCATTCGAAGACGACGAAGTGGCCGCCGCGATGAACGCGGGGTTTGTCTGCATCAAGGTCGACCGTGAGGAACGCCCGGACATCGACGCGGTCTACATGAACGCCACCGTCGCCCTCACCGGGCATGGCGGCTGGCCGATGACCTGTTTCCTCACTCCGGACGGCCGCCCCTTCTTCTGTGGCACCTACTATCCGAAAGATGGGTTCCTGCAACTCCTTTCGGCGGTATCCGCGACGTGGCGGGAGCGTCGTGGCGAGGTGGAGGAGGCCTCGGACCATATCGCCGGCGAGCTACGCCAGATGGCGTCCGGTCTGCCCGGCGCCGGTCCTTCGGTGGCGCCGGAGCTGTGCGACCACGCCGTCGCCACGCTGCTGCAGGAGCGCGATGCGGTGCACGGCGGGTTCGGCGGCGCGCCCAAATTCCCGCCGTCGGCGTTGCTCGAGGCGTTGCTGCGCCACTTCGAGCGCACCGGTTCGCCGGCGGCCCTTGCGGCGGTATCGCACACCGGCAACGCGATGGCACGGGGCGGCATCTACGACCAACTCGCCGGCGGCTTCGCCCGATACAGCGTCGACAATGCCTGGGTGGTACCGCATTTCGAGAAGATGCTCTACGACAACGCCCTGCTGCTGCGCGCGTACGCGCACTGGGCGCGGCGCACCGATGACCCGCTGGCGCGCCGGATCACCGCCCAGACCGCCCGATTCCTGCTCGACGATCTGGCCGACGGTGCCATGTTCACCTCGTCGCTGGACGCCGACGCCGACGGCCGCGAGGGTTCGACCTATGTGTGGACACCGGCGCAGCTGAACGAGGTGCTCGGACCCGACGACGGGCCTTGGGCGGCAAGCATTTTCGCCGTCACCCAGAGCGGCACGTTCGAGCACGGCACCTCGGTGCTGCAGGCCCGCGCCGATGCCGATGATTCGCAGCGGTTGCACCGGGTGCGGTCCGCGCTGCTGGCCGCCCGGCGCACCCGAACGCAGCCCGGACGCGACGACAAGGTCGTCTCGTCCTGGAACGGGCTGGCGATCACCGCGCTGGCCGAAGCCGGCGTGGCGCTGGGCGAGCCCGAACTGGCCGCAGCCGCGCGGCGTTGCGCGCGTGCGCTGCTGGACCTGCATGTGGTCGACGGCCGGTTGCGGCGCGCCAGCCTGGGCGGCGTGGTCGGCGAGAGCGTTGCGATCCTCGAGGACTACGCGATGCTTGCCACCGGGCTCCTTGCGCTGTATCAGCTGACAGCCGAGGCGATCTGGCTGACGACGGCAACCGATCTGCTGGACACCGCGCTGGCGCACTTCGCCGATCATGCACAACCCGGCCGCTGGTTCGACACCGCCGACGACGCCGAGCGGTTGGTGCTCCGGCCGGCCGACCCGCTGGACGGCGCGACCCCGTCGGGGGCGTCGTCGATCACCGAGGCGCTGCTGACCGCCGCGCACCTGGTCGACGGTGACCGTGCCGAGCGGTACCTGCGCGCGGCCACCGAATCGCTGGGTGCGCACTCGGTGCTGCTGGAACGCGCGCCGCGGTCGGCCGGGCATTGGCTGGCCGTCGCGGAAGCGGCGGTGCGCGGACCGCTGCAGATCGCGGTTGCCTGCGACCCGTCGGCTTCGACGCTGCTGGCCGACGCGCGACGGCTGGCGCCGGGCGGGGCGATCGTCATGGGCGGGGAGGTGGATTCGTCGCCGCTGCTGGCCGGTCGGCCCCGTGTGGGCGGCGCCGACGCCGCCTACGTGTGCCGCGGCCAGGTCTGCGACCTGCCGGTGACCGGTGCAACCGAATTGGCCGCCGCCCTGGGTGTTGCGGGTCACTGAAGCCGATGGCGGCGACCCGCCACGCCCGGCTACCCCGCGCTGGCGATCGCCACTAGCGCGGGGTTACCCTGCGTCCCATGCCGAATGCCGCCAAGACCGAAGCGATCAGGAACACGGTCAACCGCTACATCGAACTGGTCGCCAAGGGCAGCGCCGACGACTTGGTCGAGTTGTACGCCGACGACGCCACCGTCGAAGATCCGGTCGGCGGCGAGGTGCACATCGGCCGGCAGGCGATCCACGGCTTCTACTCCGCGATCAACGAGTTGCAGCGCGAGTGCGAACTGGTGACGCTGCGCGTCGCAGGCAACGAGGCGGCCTTCCAATTCCGGCTGACCGTGACCGCGGGCGAGCACCGCATGGTGATCGAGCCGATCGACGTCATGGTCTTCGACAGCCGGGGCAAGATCGCCTCGATGAAGGCCTACTGGTCGCCGGACGACGACGTCACCCCCGCCTGATCGGGGTGATGAGGCAGCCCTAGCCGCCCAATAGCCAGGCGTGGTCGCCCGTGTAGAAGACGGCGAACCACATGGCGATGTAGTGCAGAATCGCCGCAATCGCGGTGAAGGCGTGGAAGAACTCGTGATAGCCGAACGTCTTCGGCCACGGGTCGGGCCAGCGCAGCCCGTAGAAGATGCCGCCCACGCTGTAGAACACGCCGCCCACGGCCAGCAGCACCATCGCGGCCACGCCGGCCTGGTGCAGGATCGTGGGCGCGAACCAGACGGCCACCCACCCCAGCAGCAGATACAGCGGCACGCCGACCCAGCGCGGCGCCGTCGGCCAGCACATCTTCAACGCGATGCCGGCGGCCGCGCCGCCCCACACGATGCACTGCACCAGCACCCCGGTGTCCTGCGGCATGACCAGCCGCGCGAACGGGGTGTAGCTACCGGCGATGAAGACGAAGATCATCGAATGGTCCAGCCGCTTCATCCGGCTGCGCGCGACGTCCGACTTCCACTGCACCCGGTGATAGGTCGCGCTGACCGCGAACATCGCCACCGTCGCCGCTGCGTAGACCAGCGTCGAGTGGCCGGCGCGGGGCGAGGAGGCCGCCCACGACACCGACACCAGCGTGGCGCCGGTGATGATGGCCAGCCACGCGGAGACGAAGTGGATCCAGCCGCGCATCCGGGGCTTGCCCAAGACCTGGGCGGCACCCTCGGCGAACTGCTCGACGGTGTTCCCCGGAACGATCGAGTCGGATTCGGGCTCCGGGTTGGGGACGGTGCTGGTCTGGCTGCTCATGTCTCCTGTGTCTTGTTCTCGCAACGATGGATACCGGCGGAAGTCGCCCAAGGCTGCTCAGAATCCACAGTAGCGAGGGATGGTTACGGCGCAGTCTCGACTTCTCAGGTTTCTCAGGCACCGAGCCGAAATGAGACCGGTGAATTGATCACCGCTGGCAGTAGGGTGGATGTTCGTGGAAATTATCCCACCGCGCCTCAAAGAGCCGCTGTATCGCGTCTACGAGTTGCGGCTGCGGCAGGGCCTGGCCGCCTCGAAGTCACAGCTGCCGCGGCATATCGCCGTGCTGTGCGACGGGAACCGGCGATGGGCCCGCGACGCGGGATACGTAGACGTCAGCTACGGCTACCGGATGGGTGCGTCCAAGATCGCCGAGATGCTGCGCTGGTGTCAGGAAGCCGGCGTCGAAATGACGACGGTGTACCTGCTGTCCACGGAAAACCTGCAACGCGATCCCGACGAGTTGGCCGGGCTGATCGAGATCATCACCGATGTCGTGGAGGAGATCTGCGCACCGGCCAACCGCTGGAGCGTGCGCACGGTGGGGGACTTGGAACTGCTCGGCGACGAGCCGGCCCGCCGCTTGCGCGGGGCCGTCGAGTCCACGCCCAGCGTCGCGTCCTTTCATGTCAACGTGGCGGTCGGCTACGGCGGCCGGCAGGAGATCGTCGGCGCGGTGCGCGCGTTGCTCAACAAGGAACTCGCCAACGGCGCCACCGCCGAGGAGCTCGTCGACGCCGTGACCGTCGACGCCATCTCCGAGAACCTCTACACGTCCGGCCAGCCCGACCCCGACCTGGTGATCCGCACGTCGGGCGAGCAACGGTTGTCCGGGTTTCTGCTGTGGCAGAGCGCGTATTCGGAGATGTGGTTCTGCGAAACGCATTGGCCCGCGTTCCGCCGCGTCGACTTCCTGCGCGCGCTGCGCGACTACAGCCGGCGGGATCGCCGGCACGGCAAGTAACCCCGAAGGTCTCAAGCGCCCGCGTGCCACACTGAGTGCATGGCTGCGCTGTCGGCGGTGGTGTTCACGCTGAGCGCCTGGCTGGGCCTCTATCTGGCGGCCCGCGATCCGCGCAAGCCCGTCCTCGCGCTCACCGCGATCGGACTGTGTGGGTTCGCGCTCGTGGTGGGGCTGGACGCGGTCCGGATCGCCAGTCCCGCGTACGCTCCGGCGTTGAGCAGAGCCGAGATCTACCTGGCGACCGTCCCCGGCGTGGCGTGGTTCGCGGTGCTCGTCGAGTTGTGCCGGCCCAGCGACGTGTCCCGGGGCCGCACCCGCGAGGTGCTGCTCGTGGCCGCGGTTGCCGCGCTGACCCTGTTCGGGGCGACGCTGGCCGGCGGCGTCGACGGGCCGCTGCGGCCGGGCCACTGGCTGATGTTCGCGGTGATCTCGCTGTCGACGCTCGGCGCGATGGCTGCCGTATTGCGCCGGCCGCGGCGCCCCAGGCCCGCGGTGGGACTGGCCATCACGGCCACCCTGTTCTTCGCGCTGAGCAACGCGATCCTGATCATTCCGCTGGGCCTGGTGCCCAGCTGGGTCGCGCTGGCGTCCACGAGTTGCGATGTCCTGGGGCTCGGAGTCGCCGTCGCCCTGTGGGACGCGTTCGACGAGGGTCACGCGCTGCGCGCCGACATGCTCCGCTCGTTCTCCGGTTCGGTGGCGGTGGCGGTGCTGTTCGGCGGTCAGGCGCTGATCGGGTTGGCGGTGACCGGCAACGATCCCGGTGCGCAGACCGCGCTCACGGTGCTGCTGTTCACCAGCCTCGCGATCGCGATCACCGTGCAGGTGCTCGCGGATCCGCTGGCCGGCCTGCTCGACCGGCTCGCATTCTCGAAATCGCCTGCGCTGCGGGCGGATCGGGCCGCGCTGCGGCATACCGGTGCGGCACTGCCCCTGCGTCAGGAGCACCCGCTCGCCGACGTCGACGACGTCACCTTCGCCAGACTCACCCGGCGGGCGCTGGGCCATTACGGTGACCTCACCAAGCTGGTCGCCAGCCCGCTGACCGCATTACCGCTGATCGACGAGCGGCTGGCGGCCCGGGGAGCCCCCGACCAACCGATCGAGCGGGCCAACGAACTCAAGGCCGTGCTGGCCGACGGCATAGCGCGGCTCAAACCGCGCGACGGCGGCGACTTCGGGACCAGCGAAGAGTGGCGCTACTACAACTCGCTGTACTTCCCCTACGTCGTCGGGGTGCGTGCCTACGCGCAGAACGCCACCGCCTCGGGGCTGGATCCGACCGCGCGCCAAGCCTGGCACTGGTTCGTCACCGAGGTGCCGCAGCGTTCGCTGCACAACTGGCAGAACGCCGCGGCCCGCTTGATCGCCGCCGATCTTCGCGGGCGGATCCCGGTTCCCAGCGACTCGAACGGGTAGCAGTCCACCGCGGTCGCCTTTGGCAGAGCACATCTGTGGCTCCTGGGGCCGCTGAGGCCCATTGGTTGGCGCGTGTCAAATATTTACCCGCCGATGGGAATAAGTCGGGTGAACCCCCTCGTCGTTGTATCCGTGGCACTAGTTGGCAGCGCCACGAGTCGATATGGCAGTGCACTGGCGGCACCCTCAAAGCTGTTCGACCCAACCCGCCATCGCGAGGAGTAAGCAGATGAGCTCTATTACCGGCGTATCAACAATCCCGACCCGGCCCCTCTACGACTCGACGGACTCGCTGTTGCGTTTTGCCGTGCGTGCCGACGCAACCCTGACGGGCATGTTCGGCTTGGCCATCGCCTTTCTCGCCGACCCGATTTCGTCGCTGACCGGCCTGACGTCCTTCCAGGAATACTGCGTGGGCGTCGTTTTCGTGCTCGCCGGCCTGCTGGTGTTCAGCCTCGGCGCGCTACCGGAACTGCGCCGCGTCGGTATCAGCGTCATGGTGGTCAATGTGGTGTTCACGCTGGCCTCGATCGTGGCCGCGGAAGCGCTGCCGCTGACCCTGACGGGCGTCGCGTTGACGTTGGCCACCGGCGCATACACCGCTGCGTTCGCGGGACTGCAATACCTGGGAGTGCGTCGCCTCGAGGCGTGATCTGCCGCCCGGCCGGGTGCGGGGCGTCAGAGCTTGCGCAACCGCAGCCGGTTGATGGAGTGGTCGGCGTCTTTGCGCAGCACCAGGGTGGCGCGTGGCCGGGTGGGCAGGATGTTCTCGACCAGGTTGGGGCGGTTGATCGAGCGCCAGATCTCGCGCGCGGCGGCCACCGCCTTGGTGTCGTTCAACGCCGAGTAGTGGTGGAAGTGCGATTCGGGATCCGCGAAGGCGGTGCTGCGCATGGCCAGGAATCGCGATACGTACCACTGCTCGATGTCTTCGATTCGGGCGTCGACGTAAACGCCGAAGTCGAACAGGTCCGACACCATCAGGGTCGGACCGGTCTGCAGAACGTTGAGGCCCTCCAGGATCAGGATGTCGGGGTGGCGGACCACGTGCTTGGCCCCGGGGATGATGTCGTATTTGAGGTGCGAATAGACCGGCGCGCAGGCGTAGTCCGATCCGGATTTGACCGACGTCACGAACCGCATCAACGCCCGGCGGTTGTAGCTCTCCGGAAACCCCTTGCGGTGCATCAGGTTTCGGCGATCCAGCTCGGCATTCGGGTACAGGAAGCCGTCGGTGGTGACCAGGTCCACCCGGGGGTGATGGTCCCAGCGCGCCAGGAGCGCCTGCAACACACGGGCGGTCGTCGACTTGCCGACCGCCACGCTGCCGGCCACCCCGATGATGAACGGCACCGGCCGGTCCGGGGCTTGCTGGGGTTCGCCGAGGAATTCGGCGGTGGCGGCGAACAGTCGCTGCCGCGCGGCGACCTGCAGGTGAATGAGCCGGGCCAGCGGCAGGTAGACCTCTTCGACTTCGAGCAAGTCGATCTGCTCACCCAGGCCCCGCAGGCCGACCAGTTCTTCCTCGGTGAGGGCCAGCGGCGTCGACATACGAAGCGCGCGCCATTGCTTTCGGTCGAACTCCACATATGGGCTCGGCTCGCTAAGCCGCGGCATAGTGCAAGTGTTACAGGAGCGATGAAATGCCGAACGGCTGGGCTGGCGAAAAGTCAGCGCTGGATAGCGCGAGCGCCCTCACTGTGGGGTTAGTCGGCCGACTAGTCTCGTTCTCATGTCAGCCGACTTGACCCGCACCGCCATCTCGACCGCGTCACCGGGCGCCGACTACGCCGACACCGCGACCGCTGCCTACCGAGCAGCACTGCAGGTGGTCGAGTCCGTCGAACCACGCATCGCCGCGGCGACGCGCAAAGAGCTCGCCGACCAACGTGATTCGCTCAAGCTGATCGCCAGCGAGAACTACGCGTCGCCTGCGGTCCTGCTGACCATGGGGACCTGGCTGTCAGACAAGTACGCCGAGGGCACCGTCGGACATCGGTTCTACGCCGGATGCCAGAACGTTGACACCGTGGAAAGCGTCGCCGCCGAGCACGCTCGTGAGCTGTTCGGGTCGCCGCACGCCTACGTGCAGCCGCACTCGGGCATCGACGCCAACCTCGTTGCGTACTGGGCGATCTTGGCTACCCGGGTCGAGGCGCCGGGCCTGGCCGACGCCGGCGTCAAGCACGTCAACGACTTGTCCGAGGCGGACTGGGAGAAGCTGCGCAACAAGTTGGGCAACCAGCGCCTGTTAGGCATGTCGCTGGACGCCGGCGGCCACCTGACCCACGGCTTCCGGCCCAACATCTCCGGCAAGATGTTCCACCAGCGCAGTTACGGCACCGACCCCGACACCGGGTTCATCGACTACGGCGCCGTCGCGGCCGCCGCGCGCGAGTTCAAGCCGCTCGTGATCGTGGCCGGCTACTCCGCCTACCCGCGCCGGGTCAACTTCGCGACGATGCGTGAGATCGCCGACGAGGTCGGTGCCACCCTGATGGTGGACATGGCGCATTTCGCCGGGCTGGTGGCGGGCAAGGTGTTCACAGGCGACGAGGATCCGGTGCCGCACGCCCACGTCACGACCACGACGACGCACAAGTCGCTGCGCGGTCCGCGCGGCGGCCTCATCCTGTGCCAACCCGAATACGCCGACGCGGTCGACAAGGGCTGCCCGATGGTGCTCGGCGGGCCACTGTCACACGTGATGGCGGCCAAGGCCGTCGCGCTCGCCGAGGCGAGGCAGCCCGCGTTCCAGGCCTACGCGCAGCGGGTTGCGGACAACGCCCAGGCCCTGGCCGACGGCTTCCTCAAGCGCGATGCTCAGCTGGTCACTGGGGGCACCGACAACCACCTCGTACTGCTCGACGTCACATCGTTCGGCTTGACCGGGCGCCAGGCCGAGTCGGCCCTGTTGGACGCCGGCGTCGTCACCAACCGCAACGCCATCCCCGCCGACCCCAACGGCGCCTGGTACACCAGCGGCATCCGGCTCGGCAGCCCGGCGCTCACCACCCGCGGCTTCGGTCCGGCCGACTTCGACCGGGTGGCCGAGCTGATGGTCGACGTTCTGTCCAACACGAAGCCGGAAGGCACCTCCAAGGCCAAGTACTCGCTGGCCGATGGCACCGTCGAACGGGTCAGCGCGGCCGCGGCCGAACTGTTGGACGCCAACCCGCTCTACCCCGGCCTCGCGCTGTAGGTTTCCGCCGTACGAGGGGCCTCTGGGAGTGGAGCCCGGCCGGACGGCGCGCTCGGGGACGAAAGTCACCAGTTGGCGCGACACGGCCCGGTCGATTTCATGAACCTGTGTACGCGGGTTACAGTTATCTCATGGCCGAAAGACCTGTCGCTAACGCGCTGACCCTGGAACTCGAGCCGGTCGTCGAAGCGAACATCGACCGCCACCTGTCCACCGAAGAAATCTGGTTCGCGCACGACTACGTGCCCTTCGACCGGGGCGAGAACTTCGCCTTCCTGGGTGGACGCGACTGGGATCCGTCGTCGATGACGCTGCCGAGGCCGTTGACCGACGCGTGCGAGATCCTGCTCCTGCTCAAGGACAACCTCGCCGCGCACCACCGCGAGCTGGTAGAGCACTTCATCCTGGAGGACTACTGGGGCCGCTGGCTGGGCCGGTGGACCGCCGAGGAGCACCTGCACGCGATCGCGCTGCGTGAGTATCTGGTGGTGACCCGAGAGGTCGATCCGACCGCCAACGAAGAGGCCCGCGTCCAGTACGTCATGAAGGGCTACCGCGCCGACACCTACTCGCAGGTGGAAACCCTGGTGCACATGGCGTTCGTCGAACGCACCCACGCGGTGTTCTGCGAGAACCTGGCCGCGCAACTCGAGGAGCCCATCCTGGCCGGCCTCATCGACCGGATCGCCCGCGACGAGCGGCGCCACGAAGTCTTCTTCTCGAACCTCGTCGCGCACTGCCTCGAGTACACGCGCGACGAGACGATAGCGGCGATCGCCGCCCGCGCGGCCGACCTGCAGGTGCCCGGCGCCGACATCGACGCGTACCGGGACAAGGTGCAGAACGTCGAAAAGGCAGGCGTTTTCGGTCCTGAGCAACTGCGCCAGGCGATCTCCGACCGCATCACCGCATGGGGGGTCGCGGACGACCCCCAACTGCGGCACTTCGTCGTCGGCTGAACGCGCGCCTCTCTCGATACCGGCCACCGGATGAAGGTGGTCGCGGCTCGCCACGTCGGCGCGCCTGCACAGCGGGCACGCGGCCACCGGAGTAGCGTCGTTCTCGATGGTCAGCGTCATGCTCTGCTGCCAGGGCGGCACCTCCCGTCACCACAACGGAAGGACCGGCCCCGGTCCTGGTGCTGCGGTTCCCGTCGACATGCCTGTGCGGGTCCGCGCGGGCTCATCCCGCTCGAGGAGCGCTACGTGACCGATATCCGGACCTACGTGATCGACACTTCCGTGCTGCTGTCCGACCCCTGGGCGTGCAGCCGGTTCGCCGAACACGAGGTGGTTGTTCCGTTGGTGGTGATCAGCGAGCTGGAGGCCAAACGCCACCACCACGAGCTGGGCTGGTTCGCCCGCCAGGCGCTGCGGCTGTTCGACGACCTTCGGCTGGTGCACGGACGGCTGGATCAGCCCATTCCCGTTGGGGCGCAGGGTGGTTCGTTGCACGTCGAGCTCAACCACACGGACCCGACGGTGCTGCCCAGCGGCTTCCGCAACGACAGCAACGACTCCCGGATCCTGAGTTGCGCCGCCAACCTCGCGGCCGAAGGCAAACGAGTTACGTTGGTCAGCAAGGACATTCCGCTCCGGGTCAAGGCCGCCGCGGTGGGGCTGGCCGCCGACGAATACCACGCGCAGGACGTGGTCGCGTCCGGATGGTCGGGGATGCGCGAGATCGAGACCGCCACCGAAGACATCGACGCCCTGTTCACCGACGGCGAGATCGATCTGGTGGAAGCGCGAGACCTGCCCTGCCACACCGGTGTTCGGCTGCTCGGCGGCAGCTCTCATGCGCTGGGCCGGGTGAACGCGGACAAACGCGTCCAGCTGGTGCGCGGCGACCGCGAGGCGTTCGGGCTGCGCGGACGGTCCGCCGAACAGCGAGTGGCGCTCGACCTGCTGCTCGACGAATCGGTGGGCATCGTGTCGCTGGGCGGCAAGGCGGGCACCGGGAAGTCGGCGCTCGCGTTGTGCGCCGGTTTGGAGGCGGTGCTGGAGCGGCGCACCCAACGCAAGGTGGTCGTCTTCCGCCCGCTCTACGCCGTCGGCGGCCAGGAGCTGGGATATCTGCCCGGCAGCGAGAGCGAGAAGATGGGCCCGTGGGCGCAGGCCGTCTTCGACACCCTCGAGGGCCTGGCCAGCCCGGCGGTGCTGGAGGAAGTGCTGTCCCGCGGCATGCTCGAAGTGCTTCCGCTGACCCACATCCGGGGCCGGTCGCTGCACGACTCGTTCGTCATCGTCGACGAGGCGCAGTCGCTGGAGCGCAACGTCCTGCTGACCGTGCTGTCCAGGCTGGGCACCGGATCGCGGGTGGTGCTGACCCACGACATCGCGCAGCGCGACAACCTGCGCGTGGGCCGCCACGACGGCGTCGCGGCCGTGATCGAGAAGCTCAAGGGCCACCCGCTGTTCGCCCACATCACCCTGCTGCGCAGCGAGCGATCGCCGATCGCGGCCCTGGTCACCGAGATGCTCGAGGAGATCGCCGGCCCGCAGTGAGGGTGCCTGACCAGCGCGCTTGAACCCGGGTAACGGCGTCTTCGATAAACTTCTGCGGTGGCGAAACGACCCGACACCCAAGCCTGGCGCTACTGGCGCACGGTTGTCGGTGTGGCGGCTGCCGTCGCGGTGCTGGTGATCGGCGGGCTGACGGGCCACGTGACGCGCGCCGACGATCTGAGCTGCTCGGTCGTCAAGTGCGTCGCGTTGACCTTCGACGACGGGCCGGGGCCGTTCGATGAGCGACTGCTGCAGATCCTGAAGCAGAACGACGCCAAGGCCACCTTCTTCCTGATCGGCAACAAGGTGGCCGCCAACCCCGCGGGTGCCAAGCGCATTGCCGACGCGGGGATGGAAATCGGCAGCCACACCTGGGAACACCCCAACATGACCACGATCCCACGCGAAGACATCGCCGCCCAGTTCGCCAAGGCCAACGACGCGATCACCGCCGCGACCGGGCGCACCCCGAACCTGTATCGCCCCGCCGGGGGGCTGTCCGATCCGGTGGTCCGACAGACCGCCGGCCAGTTCGGGCTGGCCGAAATCCTCTGGGATGTCATCCCTTTCGATTGGGCGAACGACTCGAACACGGCCGCGACACGCTACATGTTGATGACTTACCTCAAGCCGGGCTCGGTGGTGTTGTTCCATAACACGTACTCGAGCACCGTCGACTTGGTGTACCAGTTCATTCCGGTGCTCAAGGCCAACGGCTACCGGCTGGTGACGGTCAGCGACCTGCTGGGGCCACGCGCCCCTGGCAGCAGTTACGGCGGCCGGGAGAACGGTCCGCCCGTCAACGCATTGCACGACATCCCGCCCGGCGACATCCCCACGCTGCCCAACACCCCCTCGCCGAAACCGATGCCCAACTTCCCGATCACCGACATCCCGGGGCAGAACTCCGGAGGGCCGAACAACGGTGCCTAGCACGGATTTCGAACCTACCTCTACATGATCACCGTGGGCTGGCTTCGGGATCGGCTCCCGCCGTCATGGCGTGGCCAGGCGCGGCAACGTGCCACGGGGCAACGAAAGTCTGTTCGGCGGTGGTTGATCCAGTACGGGTTCGACCTGAGCCTGTCCTACGTCCTGGCCGTCGTCGAAGCGGCCGCCATCTTGATTCCGCTGCGGGGCCACACTTCCGTCGGCGCCAACGCCGACTTCGCGCGGCAGAACACGGTGCCGGTGGTGTTGCTCGTCGTGCTGGGCATCGTCAGTGTCGCGGTGGCCGGCGCCATCAGCCTGGCTCCCACAGTGCGCTGGTTCGTCGCGGGCGACGACCCCACCCCGCAGCAACGCGAAGCCGTGATGAAGCTGGCCGGGCGCCAGTCGGCGATCCTGGTGACGTCCTGGGCGCTGACCGGCGGGATCTTCATCCTGTTGAATCTCACTGACAGACCGCAGCTTCTGCTGCCGATCGTGCTCGGCGTGCTGCTCGGCGGATCGGCCGCGGCCGGCACCGGGATGCTGATCGCGCAGCGCACCCTGCGACCCATCATGCGCGCCGCCACGTTGGGCGCCGAGCCGCGGCTCGCGGTGCCGAGCGTGTATGCCCGCCTGGTCCTGCTGTGGTTTCTGTGCAGCGCATTTCCCATCGCGGTCATTGCGACGATGGTCGTTCTGCGCTCGTACGGGTGGCTGATCGAGAAGTCGGCGTCGCTGGACGTGCCGATTCTGGTGGTGTCGCTGGCGGCGCTGGTGCTGGGACTGCCCACCATGATCTTGACGTCGCGGTCGATCTCGGATCCGGTGGGCGAGGTCGTCGACGCGATGGCCGAGGTCGAGCACGGCCGCATGGACACCTATGTCGGCGCCTACGAACGCTCCCAGATCGGGCGATTACAAACGGGATTCAACCGGATGGTGGCGGGGCTCGCTGAGCGGGACCGGATACGCGACCTGTTCGGGCGTCATGTCGGGGCCGACGTCGCGCAGCGCGCCCTCAACGAGGGCGCATCCCTGTCGGGCGACGTGGTCGAGGCGGCCGTGCTTTTCATCGACCTGGTGGAATCCACCAGGCTCGCGGAAAGCCGCCCCCCGCAAGAGGTCGCGGAGGTGCTCAACGACTTCTTTCGCATCGTCGTGAACGCCGTCGACGAACATCACGGGCTGGTCAACAAGTTCGCCGGCGATGCCGCGCTGGCCGTCTTCGGGGTGCCGCTGCCGGCCGACGAGCCGGCCTCGTCGGCCCTGGCGACCGCCCGTGCGCTGGGCTCCCAATTGCGACGGCTGCCGGTCGATTTCGGCATCGGCGTCTCGGCGGGGCGGGTGTTCGCCGGAAACGTCGGCGCCGAAAACCGGTACGAATACACCGTGATCGGTGACGCCGTCAACGAAGCCGCGCGACTGGCCGACCTCGCCAAAACCTCCGACCGGCGGATCCTGTGCTCGGCGGGCGCCGTCGAAGCCGCAGGCGAGGCCGAGCGCGCGCAGTGGGCCGAGTGCTATTCCACGGTACTGCGCGGACGATCCGAGGCCACCCACGTCTCGGCGCCGACGGGCTCGGCGGGCTAGCCGGCCGACCTGCGTCAGGGCTTGGAGACCTTCAGCGCGGCAATGATTTTGCCGACGAGATCGGCCGAGGCGGCATCGCCGATGGGTGTGCTGCCGATGAAGACGGTGACCGGCTTGGTGTCGACGGCGATGATGGTGACCGAATCGCCCTTGACGTTGCGACTGGGGTCGGCGATCGTGACGTCGGCGTCGACCCGCACGGCCTTGGTGCCGTCGACGGTGATCGACGAAGACTTCGTCGGTCCGAGCGTCGGCTGCGCGTTCGCGTATCCGGGGCCCGCGACGATGCATTGCATCAACTTCGTGGCTTGGGCCGAAAGGTCCATGCTGGGAACGAAATTGGTGACGGCGACCTCCGCCGTCATCATCCACTGATTGGCTCCGGGCACGTCCTGGGCAACTCCCAGTCCGCCGATCAGGTTCGGGCCCTGGTCGTCGGAGAACACCGTCCACCCGCCCGGCGCGGCGCTGGCCGGGAACGAAAGTTTGCCCGCGGCAAGGGAGTCGGTCCGTGGCATCTCGCCGCCGGACACGTTCGGGGTGCAATCGGTCGCGTTCTGCGCAGAGTTCTTCGGCTGCGAGACCGAGGTGCTCGTTGTCGAGGGCGCCGTGGCCGGCTTGTTGTCATGGCCGCCTCGCATCACCAACAGCGTCACCACCAGCGCGATGACCGCGAGCACGACCAGACCGGCGACGATCAGCCACGGCAGCTTCGAGCCGCGACCACCCGGCGGCGGCCCCGGGGGGTAGGGCCCGCCCGGGCCGCCCGGCGGGAACTGCTGTCCGGGTTGGGGATATTGCTGGTAGGGGGCGCCACCGGGCGGGGGGTAGGGGTACGCGCCACCCGGCGGGTACGCGTATGGACCGCCCGGCGGGTAAGGACCGGGACCGCCCGGCGGGTAGGGTCCCGGACCGCCTTGCGGGTAGGGGCCGGTACCGCCCTGCGGCTGGCCGCCCCAATTCGGGTCCTGCCCATACGGATTGGTTCCGTAGGGTCCCTGGCCGTAGGGACCGCCGGGAGGAGCCGTCATGGAAAACCACCCTTACTCTCGTCGACCACAGCCGTCACCGGATGACGGCCGGTTCAGTCTTCGGGCTTGACCTTGGCCATCGCCAGCACGTCGAGCCGCCGGTCGAGTTCGTCGATCGACAACTTGTCGCCGATCAGGCCGCGATCGATCACGGTCTGCCGAATCGTCTTGCGCTCCTTGAGCGCTTGTTTGGCCACCGCGGCGGCCTCCTCGTAGCCGATCGCCGAGTTCAGCGGCGTCACGATGGACGGCGACGACTCGGCCAGCTCGCGGAGGTGTTCGACGTTGGCGGCCAGCCCGGTGATGCAACGCTCGGCGAACAGCTTCGACACGTTGGTCAGCAGCTTGAAGGACTCGAGGACGTTGCGGGCCATCATCGGGATGTAGACGTTGAGCTCGAACGCGCCGTTGCCACCGCCCCACGCGACGGCGGCATCGTTGCCGATCACTTGCGCGGCGACCTGCGTAACGGCCTCGGGCAGAACGGGATTCACCTTGCCGGGCATGATCGAGCTGCCCGGCTGCAGGTCGGGCAGCTGGATCTCGGCGAGGCCGGTCAGCGGGCCCGACCCCATCCAGCGAACGTCGTTGGCGATCTTGGTCAGCGACACCGCGATGGTGCGCAGCGCGCCGGAAGCCTCGACCAGCCCGTCGCGCGCCGCCTGTGCCTCGAACGAGTTTGCCGCCGTGCGCAATTCGCTCAGGCCGGTGGAGGCGACCAGCGTTTCGACCACCTTCGCGCCGAAACCGTCGGGAGCGTTCAGGCCGGTGCCGACCGCGGTGCCACCGATCGCCAGTTCACCCAGCCGCGGCAACGTGGCGCGTACTCGTTCGATCCCCGCCTCGACCTGCCGGGCGTATCCGCTGAATTCCTGACCGAGCGTCACCGGGACGGCGTCCATCAGGTGGGTACGGCCCGACTTGACCACGGTGTGCCACTCGCGAGCCTTGCCGGCCAGGGCGTCGTGCAGCACCTCGAGCGCCGGGATCAGATGACGCACGGCGGCCTCGGTGGCGGCGATGTGGGTTGCGGTGGGGAAGGTGTCATTCGACGACTGCGACATGTTGACGTCGTCGTTGGGGTGCACCGTGACACCGTTGGCGGCGGCGATGCTGGCGATCACCTCGTTGGTGTTCATGTTGGAGCTGGTGCCCGAACCGGTCTGGAAGACATCGATGGGGAACTGGTCGTCGTGCTGGCCGTCGGCGATCTCGGCCGCCGCGGCGATGATCGCGTCGGCCTTCTCGGGCGCCAGCAGCCCGAGGTCCTTGTTGACCTGCGCGCAAGCGCCCTTCAGCAAGCCCAACGCGCGGATCTGGGTGCGCTCCAGGCCGCGACCCGAGATCGGGAAGTTCTCGACCGCGCGTTGGGTTTGGGCGCGCCACAACGCTTTTGCGGGCACGCGGACCTCGCCCATGGTGTCGTGCTCGATGCGGTACTCGGTGTCGTCAGCGGCCATTGAGTGGCGTCCTCGCTCTCGGTCGGTCAGGGCAGGGGATAGGCGGCGGAGGTGTCGCCGGTGAAGTCGATGGCGGAGTACTCGTTGAGTTTCGAAAGCCGGTGGTAGGCCTCGATCATCCGGACCGTTCCCGACTTGGACCGCATGACGATCGACTGCGTGGTGCAGCCGCCGGGGTAGTACTGCACGCCCTTGAGCAGATCGCCGTTGGTGACCCCGGTGGCGCAGAAGAACACGTTGTCGCCGGACACCAGGTCCTCGGTGGTCAGCACCTGATCCAGGTCGTAGCCCGCGTCGATGGCCTTCTGGCGTTCGTCGTCGTCCGTGGGAGCCAGCTGCGCCTGGATGGCGCCGCCCATGCAGCGGATCGCGGCGGCGGCGATGATGCCTTCCGGCGTGCCGCCGATCCCGGCCAGCATGTCGGTGCCCGAGTGCGGCCGGCAGGCCGAGATCGCACCCGCGACGTCGCCGTCGGTGATCAGCCGGATCCGCGCCCCGGTGGTCCGCACGTCCTCGATCAGCTTGGCGTGCCGCGGCCGGTCCAGGATGCACACGGTCATGTCGCGCACCGACAGCGCCTTGACCTTGGCGACGGCCTTGATGTTCTCGGAGATCGGGGCGGTGATGTCGAGCACGTGCGCGGCCTCTGGCCCGACGGCGATCTTGTTCATGTAGAACACCGCCGACGGGTCGAACATCGCGCCCCGGTCGGCCACCGCCAGCACCGAGATGGCGTTGGGCATGCCCTTGCTCATCAGCGTGGTGCCGTCGATCGGGTCCACGGCGAAGTCGCACTCCGCGCCGTCGCCGTTGCCGACCTCCTCGCCGTTGTAGAGCATCGGAGCGTGGTCCTTCTCGCCCTCGCCGATGACGACGACGCCGCGCATCGACACGGTGTTGACCAGCTCGCGCATCGCGTCGACGGCCGCCCCGTCGCCGCCCTCTTTGTCGCCGCGTCCGACCCAGCGACCGGCGGCCATGGCGCCGGCCTCGGTGACTCGCACCAGTTCCAAAGCCAGGTTGCGGTCCGGAGCCTCACCACGCGGTCGGCCCTGCGCTGAGGCCTGGCCGGCGGCGGCGGTCGAGCGGTCGCCCTCAACTGTCATGGTTGTCGATTGTCCCAGAAGCGGATCGGTCCGCTGGAACTGGGATACTTGGGGGATGACGGAGGAGCCGCCGCTGAATGCCCAGCTCGATGGGAACGTGGCCGGCGCGCCGTCTCCGCAGGCCGGACCCGCTCCCAGGCCGGCGAAGCCCCGGCTGTTGCAGGACGGCCGGGACATGTTCTGGTCCCTGATTCCGCTGGTCATCGGGTGCGTTGTGCTGGCCGGCATGCTGGGCATGTGCTCCTTTCAGCTGGGCAGCCACCAAGGCCCCGCCCCGTCGTATGACGCCGGCGCGGCCCTGCGTGCCGACGCGTCCGCGCTCGGCTTTCCGGTCCGGCAACCGCGGCTTCCCGCGGGCTGGCAGGCCAACTCCGGCCACCGCGGCGGCATCCAGGGCGGACGGACCGACCCGGCGAGCGGTCAACGGGTGAACGCGCCCATCTCGGTCGTCGGCTACATCAGTCCGACCGGGATGTATCTGAGCCTGACCCAGAGCAACGCCGACGAGGACAAGCTCGTCAATTCGATCCACCCGTCGGCCTACCCGACCGGAGCGGTCGATGTCAGCGGAACCAGCTGGGTGGTCTATCAAGGTTCCGGCCAAGACGGCGCGGACGCCGAGCCGGTATGGACGACCCGACTCAACGCTCCCGGCGGCGCCACCCAAATTGCGATAACCGGCGCCGGAAACACCGATCAGTTCCGTACGCTGGCGTCGGCGACGCAATCGCAACCGCCTTTGCCGAGCCGCTAGCTCACCCGCGCGAGCAAAGGGATCCTGTCAACGTGACTGCACCAGAGGCTGATCTGTCCGGATGGTCGGCGGCACCGTTCAGCGGTGAGGGATACACCCATGACGTCTACCGCAAGGGCAGTGGCCCGGGTGTGGTGCTGATCCCCGAGATTCCCGGAATCCACCCCGGTGTGCTAGCCCTGGGTAATCACCTGGTAGACAACGGCTTCACCGTCGCCATGCCGTCTCTGTTCGGCGAGCCGGGCAAGGCCAAGACGGCCGGCTACATCGCCAGTACGATCGGGCGGGCATGTGTGGCAAGGGAATTCGCGGCGTTCGCGTTGAACAAGCAGCGGCCGGTGTCGCTGTTCCTGCGTGCGCTGGCCCGTGATCTCAACGCGTCGACGCCCGGCAAGGGCGTCGGCGTGATCGGCCAGTGCTTCACCGGCGGGTTCGCGCTGGCGGCCGCGGTCGACGACAGCGTGCTGGCGCCGGTGCTTTCGCAGCCGTCGGTCCCGTTTCCGCTGGGCGCCGCGCGCCGTCGCGATCCCGGCCTGAGCGAATCAGAACTGGCCGCCGTGGCCGATCGGTGCGCCAACGACGGCCTGTGCGCGATGGGGCTGCGGTTCAGCGAGGACAAGGCGGTACCGCGCGAGCGGTTCGTGACGCTCAAGGAGCGCCTCGGCGACGCCTTCGAGGTGATCGACATCGATTCGAGCCCCGGCAATCAGCACGGCTTCGGCAAGATGGCGCATTCGGTGCTCACCGACGAGGTCCGCGAAGTCGACGGCCACCCCGCCTACGAAGCCCGCAAGCGCGTGGTCGAGTTCCTCACGCAACGCCTTTTCTAGGTCCCTCAGGAGATTTCGCGCGCGCATGGCAATCGACGACCTCGTGGTCGAAACCAGCTACGGCCCGGTCCGGGGCGGGCAAGAGGAGGGCGTCAAGGCGTGGAAAGGCCTGCGGTATGCGGCCGCGCCCGTCGGTGAGCTGCGGTTCCGCGCGCCCGAACCGCCCGCGCGGTGCGCCGAGGTCGCCGATGCCACCGCCTTCGGGCCGGCCTGCCCGCAACCGGTATTTCCCAACCTGCCAATAGATTTGGGTGCGCCGCAGGGTGAAGATTGCCTGCGGCTCAACGTCTGGGCGTCCTCTGGTACCAAGCCGGGTGACGCCAAGCCGGTGATGGTGTGGGTGCACGGCGGCGCCTACGTCCTGGGGTCGAGCAGCCAGACGCTCTACGACGGCCGCAGACTGGTCAGCCGCGGCGACGTGGTGGTGGTGACCGTCAACTATCGGCTCGGGGCGCTTGGCTTTCTCGACCTGTCATCGTTGGACATCGCGGGCCCGCGTTTCGACTCGAACGTCGGGCTGCGCGACGTGCTGGCGGCGCTGGAGTGGGTGCGCGACAACATCGCTGCCTTCGGCGGCGATCCGCGGCGGGTGACGCTGTTCGGCGAGTCGGCGGGTGCCGCCATCGTCACCACGCTGCTGGCCAGCCCCGCGGCCGAAGGTCTGTTCGCTCGGGCGATCGCGCAAAGCTCGCCGGCCACTTCGGTGTACGACCGCGAGCGTGCGGGGCGGGTGGCGAGGGCATTCCTCGACCGGCTCGGAATCACCCCGTCGGAATCCCAACGGCTGGTGGAGATCCCGACGGCGGCGATCCTGGCCGCGTCGCAACGGGTGTTCGACGACGTGCCGGTGCGCAACCCGGGGACGCTGGCGTTCGTCCCGATCGTCGACGGCGACGTTCTGACCGACTACCCGGTCAAGCGGGCGCAAGAGGGCCGCTCACATCCGGTCCCGCTGATCATCGGCACCAACAAGCACGAGGCGATGCTCTTCCGGTTGCTGAGATCGCCGCTGATGCCGATCACTCCGAGAGCGATCACGTCGTTGTTCAACCAGATCGCCGCCGAACAACCCGATCTGCAGTTGCCCACCGAAGAGGAGATCGTCGCGACGTATTCGGGATTGCGGCGCCGGGCAAGGAGTCTGAGCATCGCGACGGACGTCGGCTTCCGGATGCCGTCGGTGTGGCTCGCCGAGGGGCACGCCCGCGTGGCACCGGTGTATCTGTACCGGTTCGATTACGCCACCCCATTGCTGAAGCTCACGATCGGGGCCGCGCATGCCACCGAATTGCCTTACGTCTGGGGCAATCTCGGTGCGCCCAAGGATCCGACGCTGATGCTGGGCGGCACCAAGTCCGCCAAGGCGGTGTCCAAGAGGGTGCGGACCCGATGGATCAATTTCGCCGCGAACGCCACGCCCGCGGGACCCACCGGTGAGCCGCAATGGACGCCGTATACGGACGAGCGCTCCTGCCTGATCATCGATCGCCGTGACGCCCTGGCGCACGACGTCGATGCCAACATCCGTGCCGCGTGGGGCAGCGAGATGGTCAGCTTTCGCTAGGCGGATGCCTTGTCCGCCAGGGCCTGTCGCTTCATTTCGCCGAACATCTCGACGTAGTACGACAGGCATTCCGACAGGGCCTGCTCGGTATTGAACAGGGGTTGATACCCGAGATCGCGGGAGGCTTTCGCGATCGAGAAGAAATTGTCCAGATACAGCCGCTCGACGGCGAGCGGCTCGAGCAGCGGCGCCGGTATCCCGAACCGAAAATGCAGCCGCTGCCAACCCGTCATCGCCGCACGCACCATGGGGCCGTTCACCCGGACCCGCGGCCACTTCTCCCCGCAGGCCTCGACCACCGGCCTGGCGAACTCGAACATGTTGATCGGCTCGGCATCGTTGATGAAGTAGGCCTGGCCGGGCGCGGTGCCGCCGGGCGTCAGGTGTTGCGCCGCCAGGATGAATCCGTGAATCAGGTTGTGCACGTAGGAGTTATCCAACCGGGCCGACTTGCGCCCGATCAGCACCTTGACGTGGCCGGCGATCACGCTTTCGAACAGCTTGCGGAACATCGTTTGATCGCCGCGGCCCCAGATGCCACTGGGGCGAATCGCACACGTCAACAGGCCGTCAACGCCGTTCTGGCCCAGTACGAATCGTTCGGCGATCACCTTTGTCTCGGTGTAGAGGTCGTTGAACCGGTTGGTGTAGGGCAGCGTCTCGTCGCCGCCGGCGATGTTCTGGCCGCCCATGACGACGCTGTTCGACGAGGTGTAGACGAAGCGCTGCACCCCGGCGGCCTGCCCGGCCCGGACCAGGTTCTCGGTTCCCCCGACGTTGACCCCGAAGCTGCGCTGCCGGTACTCGTCGGTCACCGAGGCGCCGCCCATCAGGTCGATGATCGCCGCGGTGTGGAAGACGGTGTCTACGCCGTCGACCGCTTGGGCGCACACGGCCGTGTCGGTGATGTCGCCCTGCAGTACCTCAAGTTGCGGATGTGGAGGCAGCGGCGAGGGCGCACGGTCGAAGGAGCGGACCTGATGTCCACGGTCGAGCAAGGTGGACACCAGGTTGGCGCCGACGAATCCGGAGCCCCCGGTGACCAGGACGCGGCCGAGTTCGGCCGTCAGTGATGCATCACCCATGGCCGAAAGCATAACTGAAACGTGTTCCAGTTTGGGAAGAAATTCTCAATTCGACCCTCCGCGACCCCGAATTCAGGTGTCGTCGGTGTCGCCGGCCGCCAGCGTGTCTTCGATTCTCTTGCGGGCGCCAGCTAAGTGCTCTTCGCAGCGTTTAGCCAGCTGTTCGCCTCTTTCCCACAATTTCAGCGACTCGTCCAAGTCTAGGCCACCCTGCTCGAGCGCCCGCACGACTTCGATCAGTTCGTCCCGGCACGCCTCATAAGCCAGGTGACTAATAGGTGTAATCGATTCGCCCTCCGCTGGGGCGCTGGAGTCGTCCGCGCCGTCGCTTTTACGCGCCATCGCCGCGTCCCTCGCTCACCGCGGCCACGGCGCCGTCGGCCACCCGCACCCGCAGCCGTGTGCCGGCCGGTGCGTCGTCGACCGAACGGAGCACGCGGTTCGTCGCCCCGATGGCTTGCACGGTGGTTTGCACGATGGCGTAACCGCGGGCCAGCGTGGCCGCCGGCCCCAACGTCGCCAGCCTGGCGCTCAGGTGGCCGACGCGTTCGGTCTCGGTGGCGGCCAGCCGGGTGATGTCACGCCGGATCGCCGATCGGGCGCGGTGAACCTCGTCGGCGCGCGCCGTCAACGCCGCCAGCGGCTCGGCCAGCACCGGGCGGCTGCGAATCTGGGCCAGCGCCCGTTGCTCGCGGGACACCCAGTTGCGTAACGCGTGTGCGCTGCGCCGGCGCAGGTCGTCGATCAGCCGCTGCTCGGCGGCGGTATCGGGCACCACCCGCTTCGCCGCGTCGGTGGGGGTCGCGGCGCGCAAATCGGCGACCAGATCGCACAGCGGGTTGTCGGGTTCGTGGCCGACCGCACTGATCACCGGGGTGCGGCACGCCGCGATGGCGCGGCACAGCGTCTCGTCGGAGAACGGCAGCAGGTCCTCCACGCTGCCCCCGCCGCGGGCGATCACGATCACGTCGACCTGGGCGTCGCGATCGAGTTCGCCCAGCGATTCGACGATCTGGGCGACGGCATTGGGTCCCTGCACGGCGGTGTTGCGCACCGCGAAGCGCACCCCGGGCCAGCGTGCGGCCGCCACGGTGGTCACGTCGCGTTCGGCGGCGCTGGCCCGGCCGGTGATCAATCCGATCTTGTTGGGCAAGAAGGGGATCGGTCGCTTGAGTCGAGGATCGAAGAGCCCCTCGGCATCCAGCAGCCGGCGCAGCCGATCGATGCGGGCCAGCAGCTCGCCCACACCGACAGCGCGAATCTCGGTGAGCCGCAACGAGAATGTGCCCCGGCCCGTGTAGAACGACGGCTTGCCGCGCACCACCACCTGCGTGCCTTCGGCCAGCTTCACCGGCGCGGCAAGCACCAGGTCGCGCGGGCACGTCACGGTCAGCGACATGTCGGCGGCCGGGTCACGCAGCACCATGAACACGGTTTTGGAGTCCTGCCGCATCGAGATCTGGGCAAGCTGGCCCTCGACCCAGACGGTGCCGAGCTTGTCGATCCAGCCCGCGACCCGAATGGCCACCGCGCGCACCGGAAAAGGGTTCTCGGCGGAGTTCGGTTCGGAGGTAACGGCCGGGGTCACTTCGCGTTCGCGCGGGTGATCCTGTTGGCGAGCAGCGTCTGGAACGGTGCGCGGCCCTTGGTGGCCTGCTCGTAGGCCAGCAGGGCTTCGAGGTCATCCACACTCAGCGATTGCAGACGGGCGCGCAGCTGCGCCAGCGTCAACGACGAGTAGTCCAGCTCGGTGACCACCTCCGGTTGCGGAACCGAGGCATTGGCGGCCGGCTTCTTGGATTGGCGGGCGGACGTGGTCAGCGCGCCGGCATCTTCGTGCGCGTCGGCCACCGAGTACAGCGCGAACCGGCCCTCGGCCCGGCGCTCGCCCTCGCCGCCGTCTTGCGCGGGGAGGTAGGCGCTGTCGATCGCGTCGTTGATGTCCTCGTCGAAGGTCGCCCATTCCGGCTTCTCGTCCTTGGGCGGAAAGATCGATTCGAGGGTGCTGTCGCCCTTGATTGCCAGCTCGGCGAGGTTCTGTTGAAAGCGCATCACGATGTGCGCCGCTTGGCTGGCCAGTGTCATCGGGTACATCAGGATGGTTTTCGGCAGCCTGATGGTCTCCTCGACAGCGACTGTTGCCGCGCCGACCAGCAGCCGAACTCCATACGGTGCGGTGCCCATGGGTCCAAGATTGCCCTAAGCGGCGGCTAACTCCAAGCCCACCGGCGCGAGCTGGCAACCCTGTGTCGGCAGTCAGTACCCTGGACGGCATGCCGCCGACTATCGACATGGGGATTCCCGGCCGTGTGGGAGGACCAGCGCGATCGGCAGCCGGCGACCCAGTCCGTAAGCGAGTGCTCCTGGCCGAACCGCGCGGCTATTGCGCCGGCGTGGACAGGGCCGTGGAGACCGTGGAGCGCGCATTGGAAAAGCACGGCCCACCGGTCTACGTGCGTCACGAGATCGTGCACAACCGCCACGTCGTCACCACGCTGGAGAAGGCCGGTGCCGTGTTCGTCGAGGAGACCGACGAGGTCCCCGAGGGCGCGATCGTGGTGTTCTCCGCGCATGGTGTCGCCCCCACGGTGCACGCCGCGGCCGCCGACCGGAACCTGCACACCATCGACGCGACCTGCCCGCTGGTGACCAAGGTGCACAACGAGGCCAGGCGATTCGCGCGCAACGACTACGACATTTTGCTCATCGGCCACGAGGGCCACGAGGAGGTCGTCGGTACCGCCGGTGAGGCGCCCGACCACGTGCAGTTGGTCGACGGGGTCGCCGCCGTGGACAACGTGACGGTGCGCGACGAGAACAAGGTGGTGTGGCTGTCGCAGACGACCCTGTCGGTCGACGAGACCATGGAGATCGTCGAGCGGCTGCGGCAACGGTTCCCGAAGCTGCAGGACCCGCCCAGCGACGACATTTGCTACGCAACCCAGAACCGGCAGGTCGCGGTCAAGGCGATGGCGCCCGAGTGTGAGCTAGTGATCGTCGTCGGGTCGCGCAATTCATCGAATTCGGTGCGGCTGGTCGAAGTGGCGCTCGGTGGCGGGGCTGCCGCCGCGCACCTGGTCGACTGGGCCGACGACATCGACCCGGCGTGGCTGGAAGGCGTCACCACCGTGGGCGTCACCTCGGGGGCATCGGTCCCCGAGGTCCTGGTGGAGGGCGTGCTGGCACGGCTCGCCGAGTGCGGCTTCGACATGGTGCAGCCGGTCACGACCGCGCAGGAGACCCTGGTGTTCGCTCTACCGCGCGAGATCCGGTCCGTTCGCTAGGGGCCGCGCGGCGCCTCGGGCGATCGTGACGACCCGCTACGCCCGGCTACGCCGCGCTTGCGATCGTCGCTAGACGTCGTACTCCCACGACTCCGCCGGTGGCCGTCCGGGCGTCCGCGAGCGGCTGCGGCGCTCGGTGTGTGGCTCGCGCGGCGGGTCTTGCGAGCCCGAGCCCCGGTAGCGGACCTGCGAAATGGGGTGATGGGTCGTGTTGGAGCCGTTTGACGGGGGCCGCCGGCGCCTCGGTTCGTAGGACGGCTGGTACGGCTCGCGGCTCTCGTAGCGGCTCCCGTAATTGGTGCCGCTCGGCGGGTCATATCGGTCGCCGTAGGACTCGAGACCGTCGAAACGGCTGCTCCGCGGGGTGGGCCGCTCGTAGGGATTGCGGCGCGTGCGCGGTTCGCGACGGGGTTCCCGGGGCGCTTGGCCGCGCGAATCGGGGTCGGCGTCCGGCCGGGGCCGGCGGCGCGGGCGCCGGGGCGGCTCGGTGGCGTCATAATCGCGGGCCGAGGCGGCGCCGCGCCGGGTGCTGCGTCGTTCGCGATCGGGCCGCTCGGCCGGTTCGGATCCCTCGCCCAAAGACTCGCGGGAATGCCGGGAGCGGGTGCGAGCCGAACGCGTGGTGCGTGTCGTGCCGCGGGTCCTCGACGAAGAGCCCGACCTGCGGCCGCGGCGGGAACCGGCGGTGTCTTCGGCGTTCTCCGCGTCGTCATCGGGCTGCAGCGCCGACTGCGCTTTGGCGACGATGCCGTTGAAGAAGGACTTGACGTCGACACTGGCGCCGCCCGAAGCGTCCTCGGAGGCATTCGTCGTGGTGGTTTTCTTGTAGCCGTTTCCGAAATACCAGCGGGCCAGCCCGATCGCCAGCACGGCACCGGCGGTGCCCAGCATCAGCGGGAAGCGCTCGATCAGCGGGTAGCCGCAGTTGATCAGCAGGTCTTTGAGGCGGCCGACCTTGGCGTCGTGGAACAGCCAATAGGCGCCCGGGACCGCGGCGAACAGGATCAGGGGCGGCTGGATGATCGTCGTGAAGATGCCGTCCTGGCGCACCGCCAGCACCGCCGCCACGCAGCCGGCTATATAGAAGCCGGCGAAGACGTGGGTCAGCTCTTTGTGACCAGCGTCGATGCCGTAGCCGATGGCGGTCGCGGTGACGGCGATAAGCAGCGCTGCGTACCAGGGCACGCCTGGGATGTTTGGGTGGATCGACCGGTGAGCACCCTCCACCGTCGAACTTGCCCGCTGTGCTGACACATGTAGACCGTACCGGGAATGGGCCGAAAGGCCCGTAAATACCTCGTAGGGATCCTGGCGTGCCATGCCGGGGTGCGCCTCGGCGGTGACCAACGGTCCCCGGCGCCGACCGGCGCCGAGACACCTAGACTTGGTTCCCCGTGAGCCTGAGCCTGGGAATTGTGGGTTTGCCCAACGTCGGCAAGTCGACCTTGTTCAACGCGCTGACCCGGAACAACGTGGTGGCGGCCAACTATCCGTTCGCGACGATCGAGCCCAACGAGGGCGTCGTCCCGCTGCCCGACCCTCGGCTGGACAAGCTGGCCGAGATGTTCGATTCCGAGAAGGTCGTGCCGGCGCCGGTGACGTTCGTCGACATCGCCGGAATCGTCAAGGGCGCCTCCGAAGGGGCCGGGCTGGGCAACAAGTTCCTGGCCAACATCCGCGAGTGCGACGCGATCTGCCAGGTGGTGCGGGTGTTCGCCGACGACGACGTCGTGCATGTCGACGGCAAGGTCGATCCGGGCTCCGACATCGAGGTGATCGAGACCGAGCTGATCCTCGCCGACCTGCAAACCCTCGAAAAGGCGGTCCCGCGGCTGGAGAAGGAGGCCCGCAACAACAAGGACCGCAAGCCCGTGCACGAGGCGGCCGTCGCCGCGGAGGCCGTGCTCAACACCGGCAAGACGCTCTTCGGTGCCGGTGCCGACACGTCGCTGCTGCGCGAACTGAATCTGATGACGACCAAGCCGTTTCTGTACGTGTTCAACGCCGACGAAGCCGTGCTGACCGACGATGCCCGCAAGGCCGAGCTGTCGGCCATGGTCGCACCGGCCGATGCCGTGTTCCTCGACGCGAAGATCGAGGCCGAACTGCAAGAGCTGGACGACGAGTCGGCCGCCGAGCTGCTGGAGTCCATCGGCCAAATCGAACGTGGGCTAGATGCGTTGGCGCGGGCCGGATTCCACACCCTCAAACTGCAGACCTATCTGACGGCGGGCCCAAAAGAGGCGCGCGCGTGGGTGATTCATCAGGGTGACACCGCGCCGAAGGCCGCCGGGGTGATCCACACCGACTTCGAAAAGGGCTTCATCAAGGCCGAGATCGTCTCCTATGACGACCTGATTGCCGCCGGCTCGATGGCGGCGGCCAAGGCCGCCGGCAAGGTCCGCATGGAGGGCAAGGACTACGTCATGGCCGACGGCGACGTGGTGGAGTTCCGCTTCAACGTCTAGTCAGCCGCATTGTGTGCACCGGCTAAAAGTGCGGCAGGCGCTGACACTGCTAGGTACGCTGGCCTGCACTCGACGAGACCTCAGGGGGTCCGATGACGCCAGAAGATGTTGTACGCGCTGAGTTGAGTGCGTGGCATGCCCTCGACGTCGAGGAGATCGTCGGCCACTTTCATCGGGACGGTGTCTGGGACAACGTCGCATTGGGCGCTCACCGCGGACACGCCGAAATCAGGGCGGCCGTCGAGGGCTACGTCCGACGAATGGAATCAGCTGACTTGCGGGTTGTGAACATTGCCGTCAACGGCAACGTTGTGTTGACCGAGCGTATTGACGAGATGGTCTACGACGGCAACAAAATTTCAGCGCGTTGTATGGGCGCCTTCGAGGTAGAGGGCGACAAGATCACCGCCTGGCGCGACTACTTCGACGTTCCGTGATCCCGATGCAGATCGTCAGGGGATCATAGAATTTCAGTTCACTGTTCAGTGCGTGGCCGTTATCGAGGATCACGCTAGAATTCTGTACATGACGACGCTTCCATTGGCCGAGGTTCGAGCGAACCTATCGAAGCTTGTCGATGAAGCGGTACGTACCCATCAGCGGATCGAGGTCACTCGGCAAGGCCGGCGGGCTGCGGTGATTCTGAGCGCGGACGACTACGACTCGATCATGGAAACGCTCGACATCCTCAGCGATCAAGAGTTGATGCGCGATGTGCGAGCGGCTGAGGAAGACGACGAGATCTTCTCACTGGACGAGGTAACCGAGGAGATGCGCGCCGCCGGGCGGCTGCCTCGGTGACTTACCGGATCGAGCTGACCAAGGCTGCGATGCGGGCGCTGACGGAATACCTGCCCGAGCCCGTCGCTGTCGCATGTTGGGAGTTCATTCGCGGCCCGCTGGCGGAAAACCCCTACCGCGTTGGCAAGCCCCTTGGCGATCAACTCGAGGGCAGGTATTCCGCCCGGCGTGGCGAATTCCGGGTCATATACCAAATTTTCGATGACCGAGTAATCGTCAGAGTCATCCATATCGGGCACCGCCGTGACGTTTATCGATGACGCGACGTGGTCGAGTTCCGGTTCACGTGTAGCGGCAACGCCATTCGCGTTATTGCGAATCCTGCGCGGTGAACACGTCGATCGGTCTTCCGAGCGTCAGCATCACCAGGGGGATCTGGCGGCTCGTCAACTTCTGACAAGTAATGTACGGCGGGTACAGGTGCGCCATGTAGGCCCAGACCTGATGACGCTCTTCGCCTTCGGGCTCGCGCCAGGTGGCCTCGAACGCCTGGGTCGCGATCTGCACACCGATTGCCTTGGACGCCAAGATATTCAAATACCAATCCGGATGCGTATCGGCGCCGCCTTTTGATGCGACGATCACGATCTCGCCACCGAAGTTGCCGTAGATTAACGGCGTGACGTAAGCCTTCCCCGACTTTCGGCCCACGCACCTGATCAAGCAGTGCGTCGTCATCTCACGTCCTCCGACCGCAGTGAGGTCGAAGATGTGGCCCTGCGCGCCCCGGGAAGTCAGGTAGATCTCTAGGTGCTCACTGATCCAGTTAGCGCGCGTCGCTTGCATCGCTGCGGCATCGGGATCGGCCATGGATGACTCCTGAATCTAGGCGGGTGAAGCTGATCGGACCTCAACCTGCGGTGGATAACCCGATGGGGTCCGTGTCAACCCTCTGGCACCGACGCAGTCGGTGCTGCTGCGAAGCGATAACTGGCGGAAGCCGATGCGAGGGGGTCGAATTCCGCTTTCAAACAGCGTCTTGTGGCAAAGCCGCTTCACGCTGATTCTGATCTCGCTTCCCAGGCGGGGGCGGCCCCTCTCGATCGACGACGAAAGTCAGCCTCGATCGAATTCCACACTCGTTCACGAAGTTTCACGCGACGGCGTGGGCGATCAGCAGGTGCGGCGCGTTGTCGTCTTCACTGATCTGACGGTGTTCCACTATGAGACCGGTGCTGCGAAGCGTGTCGATCACGTCCGCCACCGGACGGAGCTGAAAGCCGTGTCCGGTAAATGGCAGTTTTGCCATCACATCGGGGTCGGCAAGTCCGATGACGAGTCGACCCCGGCTGTTTATCACCCTGGCAAGCTCTGTGAACGCTTGGTCGAGCTCCGCGACGAAGTAGATGGTGTTGACGGTAATGGCGCCGTCTAATGCCCCATCGGAAAACGGTAACTGCGTGATGGACCCGGAATGCAACGACAGCCGCCCGGTTGCGATCTCGCGACGGTAGCGTCCTGCGGCCTGGCGCAGCATCGTCTCCGACACCTCGACGCCATGAACACTGCCCGACGGACCGACACTGTCAAGCAGAAATTTCAGCCCGACTGCGCCACCGAACCCGACATCGGCCACCGTCGACGCTTCACCAGGTTGCAGCGCTCGCGCGGCCGCGCTCACGAAGCGCCGGTTGCCCCGATTGAGCGCCGCACCCACCAGCCGTCCGCGTAGACCACGTGGATGGCCGAGCTGCTTGGCGATACCCGCCATGACGGCGTCGCGGGCGCCCATCTGACGACCGTAGAGCAGACACTGATGCGACACGGCTTTTTGGATGAAGTGACGGGAGCGCAGACGGCACGGCGTCCGGTCGGTGGATGAATGTCGTCTAGCGGTCGTGACGAGGGGCCGTCCGACGTGGTCGACTTTCGGTTCACCATCTTGGGCGACCCTCGGCAGCTGAAAAAGGTACGACCGTGCCAAAATCTGGTTGCGCAATCGATACCGATTCGCCTAACTTAGGCATGGGTCAAGTCACACGTACGGGCCGATGTGGCACACATCCCAGCAACAGGTGTGAGGCGGTCTCGTATTTCGCGGCCGGCCTGGACGAAGGAATAGCTCGTTGTCAGCAGAGAAGGGGGCCGCGCGGCCCACAAACCTTGCGCTCGTAAAAAACGCGGCGGCCGAGAACGACCGCGCTTGGGTGTCGAAGGCGCTGTGTCGTGGAACAGATCCGGACGCACTCTTTGTGCGCGGTGCCAAGCAACGTGAGGCTACGGTCATCTGCCGTCGCTGCCCGGTGATGAGAGAGTGCGGGGCCGAGGCGCTCGACAATAAGGTCGAATTCGGCGTATGGGGCGGCATGACCGAGCGCCAGCGCCGGGCTCTGCTCAAGAAAAATCCTCAGGTCGCCTCGTGGACGGAGTTTTTCGACAAGCGCAACGCCGGCTCGGTCGGATAGCAGCTGGGCGGCCCGCTGGAGGCAGATCGGGAGTTGGCGGCAAGAACTTGTCGGAGCCCGCGTTTAGCATTCGGTGCTCAGATACGCACCGGGTAAGCGCGAGGGAGACCGCATGAAGTTCGTTTCGACCAGAATCATCACCGCCGACGTCAGCCGGCTCGTGAGTTTCTACGAGATGGTCACCGGGGTCTCCGCGATCTGGGGCAACGAGCTGTTCGCCGAAATCCCGACGCCGGTCGGCACGCTGGCGATAGGCAGCGACAAGACCGTTCCGTTGTTTGGGGCCGGGTCGGCCGAGCCCGCGGCCAACCGCAGCGCCATCGTGGAGTTCATCGTCGAGGATGTGGACTCCGAATACGAGCGGCTCCGCGAGCACGTGGCCGAGTTCGTGACGACGCCGACCACGATGCCGTGGGGAAACCGCGCGTTGTTGTTCCGGGACCCCGATCGGAACCTGGTCAACCTGTTCACTCCGGTGACCGAGGAGGCGCGGGCCAAGTTCGGAGTGTGAGCATGGCACTTTCGAATCCGATTACTACTTGCCCGGATGGTCGCCGAGGGAAATTCTTAGGTGATGGCGACTTTCAAGCGGGCGGTGCGGTGGGCGATGACCGTGATGGTGGGCGGCGCAGCGGCGCTGTCCGCTCTCGGTCTTGCCGGCGACATCGTCGCCCAGGCGGCCCCGGCCCCGCCGCCTACCGGTCACTGGTGCCCGGGTGATCCATGGAACCCATCCTGGGGCAACGTCTCGGACTGGGACTGGCATCAGTGCCACGACTGGCAACACCCGTGCGGACCGTCTGCCCCGGCCGGCTGGGGGCCCTGGGGACCTCCACCGCCATGGGCTCCGCCGCAGCCACCTCAACCGGCCTGGGCGCCCGGAGCGCAAATGATGTGGAATCCGACCGGCGCCGGCAACTGGGGAATCTGGAACAACGGGGTATGGACGCCGATCTGACCGGGTCTGCCACCACCGGGTGCGCCCTGGGCGGGTCGAATCGCCAAAGGCTTAGGGTGAACTGTGGCCATTGAGGACCGCGCCGAGCCGCCCGCGGAGCTGGAGCGCCGGGCTCACGAGCTCGATGAGCGCGAAGAGACCCTCGCCCAGCGCGAGGCCGAACTCAAACGACGCGAATTCCAGGCGGGCAGAAGAGACCGGGTCGCCGACCAACGTGAGCGAATAGCGGACGACCGCGAGAGGCTGGCAGACGAACGCGAGCAGCGCGCGGACGAACGTGAGGGCACGTCCGCGGAGCGCGAACGTGAGCGGCTGCGCCGGGTGGACGAACAGGGAAAGCGGCTGCGAGCACGCGCAAAGCGGGAGCAGGCCGACGTCGACCGTGAGACGGCGCTCAGCGAACGAGGGGGCGATCCCGCCTAACCGCTGGGAAGCTCCCTGCCGGAAGCTGCCAAGCCGACATGCCTGAAGCGCAGGTATTAGCTGCGGGAAATTCATCGAGGCGTAATCAATTTGCTCTACGTGCGGCGCAGGTCATTGGCCGTGCGGGGAATGACGTGCGCCACAAATTTTGGTTCACGATAATTGTTATTGCTAGCCTCGCTGCCCATGGTCGTTATTGCAACTTTGATGTCGCTGATCAGCCAGGTCTCCGGCACGCCGTATATTGCGGGTGGAGATTCACCCGCCGGTACCGATTGTTCGGGACTCGCGTCGTGGATTGCGAATGCAGCGACTGACAGGCCCGTGTTTGGTAATCGATTCAACACCGGAAACGAAGAGGGCGCATTACTGGCGCGCGGCTTCCAATATGGAACCGCCCCCAACGCCGTAGTCATCGGCTGGAACGGTGGCCACACCGCGGTGACGCTGCCGGATGGAACGTCCGTCTCCAGCGGGGAGCGTGGCGGCGTGCATATCGGCGGTGCGGGCGCCTACCAGGCCGGATTCACCCACCATATGTTCCTTCCGATGGCACCGGACGAGGGCGCGCCGCCGCCGCCTCTGTTCGCTCCGCCACCCGCGCCGGACGCTCCGCCGCCCCCGGCTGACGCTCCGCCGCCGCCTGCGCCGGATGCGCCGGCCCCCCCAGCGCCGGATGCGCCGCCGCCGCCCGTTTTGATCGACGCTGCGGCGCCGGCGGAACCGCCCCCACCGGTTGCCTGAAATACCGTTATTCCGGGAACGCAGGAATTGCGAATTAATAACAAATACAGCACAGACTCACTCTGATAATGGTGAGGCATTCCTGTGCTGTGGGCGCCGGGGATAATGTTTTCCGAAAGTGAAATATCGCCGCAAATTGCTGATTTGTGAGCTACGCCACTATCAGACGTGCGGTGAAGGTGTGCTCATGTGTCATTTGTGACGCATGAGCACACTTTGCTCTAGCCATTACGTAAGCAAACTACGCCCGGCGTTGGCCGCCGGAACGCCGCCGCGGCGCCCACCGCTGGCCGGATAGGCTGGCGCTGCCCGCGGAGATCGGGCGGGCGTAACTGGTACCAGCGAACCGAGGCGGGCCGCAATGATCTTCATCGTCGTCAAGTTCGAGACCAAACCCGAGTGGACCGACCGCTGGCAAGACCTAGTCGCGTCGTTCACCGCGGCGACCCGGGCCGAGGAAGGCAATCTGTGGTTCGAGTGGTCGCGCAGCCTGGACAACCCGACGGAGTACGTCTTGGTGGAGGCGTTCCGCGACGACGAGGCCGGCGCCATCCACGTCAACAGCGACCACTTCAAGCGCTTCATCCAAGAGGTCCCGCAGGCGCTGAAGTCCACGCCCAAGATCATCAACCAGACCATCGATGCCACGGGCTGGTCGAAGATGGGTGAAATGGCGGTCGGCTAATCCTCGACTAGCCGACCGCGATCTCGATTTCGCCGCCCAGGGCGTAACCCGGTGTGAGCGGAAGCCTGTCGCCGCTCCAGAACGAGCCCGGATCGAAGAAGTTCGAGTACTTCTCGGTGGTGAGCAAGCCCATTTCCTCGTAGGTGATGGCCACCGTCTCCGCACAGTACGCCGCTTCCAGGCCGAGCCGCTGGCGCTCTTTGCGTCGCTCCATCGACTCTCGAACCTTACTGTCCACCAACGGGATTCCGCGCACCCAGTCGTACGCGTTGGGTAGCCGGCCACGCAGCCAACGGCCGGTCAGGCGCATGGTGGTGGGGAACGCGGTGCCGTCCATCCGCGCGATCACGCGCAGCAACTTGTTCTCTTGCTCGCGATCGGCCGGCGGAGTGAGCTGACGTAGCCAGCACCGTTGGTGGTAGCGCTGCGACCACTGCAGCACGGATTGCGCAAGGTCGTTGAGTTGCACGCCGCGGTGATTCGTTCCGGTCCACAAGTCGACGAGCTTGTCACCCAGTTCGGCGTGCCAGATCAACGGTGGCAAGTCGTCGATCGCCACCGTCATGCCGACATGGTTCACCGGGCTGTTGGTCAACGTCTGGATGGCGCGGTCGGGTCCCGAACCGCCGCGAAACAGCCACAGATCACCGGTCCTGGTCTCTTCGAGCGCCTGGTTCAAGGTGAGCATCGTCGTGTAAACCCGTCCGCCGTTACGGTTTTCGCCAATGTCGTCGCAATTGTGAGCCCGGCGGTACGAGCCGCTCAATGCGGCACCGTACGTTGCGGGCACACAAGTCAATCACAATTGGGGCATAACGACTCGGCGGCGCATAGCCTGGTGCGATGCGCAATGTGTGGAAGTGGGTGGGACTGGCCGGCGCGGCCGGCGTCGTCGCCGGGGGCGTGCTGGTGGTTCGCGACCAACGCAAACGACGTGCATACACCGCGGACGAGGTCCGGGACCGCCTGCATCAACGGTTGGCCGAATACAACGGGCAAGGCGCTTAGTCCGAGTCTGAATCGGCCGGGGCCTCGACGGCGAACAACCGGTAGGTGCCCGAGAATCCCTTCAGCTCCACATTGCGGCCGTCGTCGAACCGAATGCCGTCGGAATCGGAAAGCGCGTCTCGCACCGGCTGACTCACCAGAATCTGGCCGCCGACCGCTTGTGCCGCGACGCGGGCGGCCATTGCGACGTTGCGGCCGAACAGATCATCGCCGCGACGCACCGAACGGCCCATATGGATGCCGATCCGAACGCGAATCTCCTCGCGCCGCTTGCGGTTTGCCTCCCTGTGTAACGCGCGCTGCAGATCCATACCGCAGCGCACCGCTTGTTCGGCGCGAGCGAACGCGATCATGAATCCGTCGCCTTGACTCTTCACCACGTGACCGGACCGCCGCTGCACCAGTTCAGAGACCAGCTTGTCGTGCGAGCTGATCAGCTTGACCCACGCGCGGTCGCCGATCCGCTCGTTGAGCTTGGTGGACTCCTCGATGTCGGAGAACAAGATCACCACCCGGCCGTCCGGGGTGACGCGGGCGAGGTCGGGTCGCTCGACTTCGGCCCAGTCCGCCAGGTCTTCGATGCTGCTGCGCACCGCCGCACCGAAACCTTCCTTGCGCATCAGGTTGGCGGTATTCCAGACCCTCTTGACGGCCTCGCGACCGCCCGACAGCAGCTGGGTGCGGGCATCGATTCGCTGTCGCATCTCGTCGAGCTCCTGCTGGCTACGCACCAGCAACCGCCACAGCACGATCAGCGCTACACCTTCGATCGCGGCAATTCCGGCCAGGATGTAGACCGTGAGGTGCAGCGGGTCAGCCATGCGGCCATCCTTTCAAGACCGCGGGCCAGTCAGGTTGTCGGCCCTATTGGCAGTGTCTAGTGTGGACTCCGCCAGCCGCGGGTAGTGATCTCAAAGGAGCCGGATCAGGTGACTTTCGGGAGGAGCGGTTTTGGCCGAGGACGACAGTAAACCATCTGACCTGCTGGTGATCTTCGGAATCACCGGTGATCTGGCCCGCAAGATGACGTTCCGGGCGTTGTACCGGCTCGAGCGCCGCGACATGCTGAACCATCCGATCGTGGGCGTCGCCAGTGACGACATCACGATCAAGCAGCTGCAGGACAGGGCCCGCGACGCCGTCAAGGCATCGGGCGAGGCGTTCGACGAAGCCGTCTTCGACCGACTGGCGGAGCGGCTGTCTTACCTGCACGGCGACGTCACCGACGCCGGTCTCTACAAACAACTCGCCAAGAAGATCCCTGCGGACTCCCATCCGCTCTACTACCTCGAGATGCCGCCGGCCTTGTTTGCCCCCATCGTGGAAAGTCTGGCCAAAGCCGACCTGCTGGAGCACGCCCGGGTGGCGGTCGAAAAGCCGTTCGGCCACGACCTGGACTCGGCGCGCGACCTCAACGAGCGGCTGCGCGCGGTGCTCGATGAAGACCAAATCCTGCGTGTGGACCACTTTTTGGGCAAGCAACCCGTCGAAGAGCTGCAATACCTGCGGTTCGCCAACCAAGGGCTCGCCAAGCTGTGGGACCGCGACAGCATCTCCGAAATCCACATCACCATGGCCGAGGATTTCGGCATCGAAGACCGCGGCAAGTTCTACGACGCGGTGGGCACACTGCGCGACGTCGTACAAAACCATTTGCTGCAGGTGCTTGCCCTGGTCGCCATGGAGCCCCCCGTCGGCGCGGGCGCCGACGACCTGAACGACAAGAAGGCCGAGGTTTTCCGTGCGATGCCGGCGCTGGATCCGGAGCGTTGCGTCCGGGGACAGTACCGTGGCTACACCGATGTCGCCGGTGTGGCAAAGGATTCCACCACCGAGACCTACATCGCGCTGCGAACCGAGATCGACAACTGGCGCTGGGCGGGGGTGCCGATCTTCCTGCGGGCCGGAAAGGCGTTGCCGGAGAAGGTGACCGAGGTCCGGATGTTCCTGCACCACGTCCCGGGATTTTCGTTCCTGCCCAACCGCCGGCCGCCCGAGTGCAACCAGATCGTGCTGCGCATCGACCCCGATCCCGGGATGCGCCTGCAGTTGTCGGCTCAGGTCGGCGATTCGTGGCACGACGTCCACCTGGATTCGTCGTTCGCCGAGGATCTCGGCGAACCGGTCCGGCCGTACGAGCGGTTGCTCTACGCCGCGTTCAACGGAGATCGCCAGTTGTTCGCCCGCGAAGATGCCATCGAGGAGACGTGGCGAATCGTGCAGCCCGTGCTGGACAAGCCGGGCCGCATCCACCATTACGACCAGGGCTCGTGGGGACCCGAGGCCGCACAGGCGCTGGTGCGCGGTCACCACAGCTGGCACGAGCCGTGGCTGCCGCGTAGCAAGCCCAACGAACAGTAAGGAGACACCCACGATGCAGCTTGGGATGATCGGCCTCGGCCGGATGGGCGCGAACATCGTCCGCCGCGTCGTCAAGGGCGGACACGAATGTGTGGTCTATGACCACAACCCCGACGCGGTCAAGGCGATGGCGGGGGAGGAGAGGACCACCGGGGTCGGCTCGCTGCAGGAGCTCGCCGAGACGCTGACCGCGCCGCGGGTTGTCTGGGTGATGGTGCCGGCCGGCACCATCACGACGGGTGTCATCGAGGAACTGGCCAAGACGCTGGAGTCGGGTGACATCGTCATCGACGGCGGCAACTCCTATTACCGCGACGACATTCGCCACGCGAAAACGCTGTCGGAGAACGGCATTCACCTACTCGACTGCGGCACCAGCGGCGGCGTGTGGGGCCGCGAACGCGGCTACTGCCTGATGATCGGCGGCGACGACGAGGCCTTCCTGCACGCCGAGCCGATCTTCAGCACGGTCGCACCGGGGGTCGACGCCGCGGCCCGCACGCCCGGACGCGATGGCGAGGTCGCCCGGTCGGAACAGGGCTATCTCCACTGCGGACCCTCCGGCGCCGGGCACTTTGTGAAGATGGTGCACAACGGCATCGAGTACGGCATGATGGCCTCGCTCGCGGAGGGGCTGAACATTCTGCGCAACGCCGACATCGGCAAGCAGGTGCAGGAAGGTGACGCGGAAACCGCTCCGCTGGAGCACCCCGAGTTCTATCAGTACGACTTCGACATTCCCGAGGTTGCCGAGGTGTGGCGGCGCGGCAGCGTCATCGGCTCTTGGTTGCTGGATCTCACGGCGATCGCGCTGCACGAATCGCCCGAACTCAAGGAGTTCTCCGGACGGGTCTCCGACTCCGGGGAGGGCCGGTGGACCGCCATCGCGGCGATCGACGAGGGCGTCCCCTCGCCGGTGCTGACGACCGCGCTGCAGTCCCGCTTCGCTTCGCGTTCACTGGACGACTTCGCCAACAAGGCGCTCTCGGCGATGCGCAAGCAGTTCGGCGGCCACGCCGAGAAGCCGGCGAACTAGCGGCGATCGCGAGCGCGGCGGCGCCGGGCGCTGGGGGTACCCCCGCGAAGCTGGGGGACGGGTCGCCGCCATCAGCTAGCGGCGATCGCGAGCGCGGCGGCGCCGGGCGCTGGGGGTACCCCCGCGAAGCTGGGGGACGGGTCGCCGCCATCAGCTAGCGCCGATTGACGAATGCGACCACCGCGTCGCTGAAGGCGTCGTTGTCGTCGCCGGCAGCGGTGTGCCCGGCATTGGAGAGCTCGACGAACTCGGCGCGGGGCACGGTGGCCAGGAAATGCCGAACGCCCTCGGGGCTCACCACGTCGGAAAGCTTGCCGCGGATCAGCAAGACCGGGATGGTCAGGTTCTTGGCGGCCTGCTCGAAGCTCTCGGTGCGCAGTTCGGGATCGTCGCCGGGCTTGGTCATGAACGCGGGGTCCCAGTGCCAATACCAGCGGCCGTCGCGCAGGCGCAGATTCTTCTTCAGCCCCTCGGGGCTGCGCGGCTTGCTTCGGTAGGGCAGGTAGGCGGCGACGGCGTCGGCGGCTTGCTCCAGCGAGTCGAAGCCGTCGAGGCCGCTGAACATGAAGTCGCGGATGCGGGCGCTGCCGCCCTTTTCGAATCGGGGGACGACGTCGACGAGCACCAGTCGGGTCACCTTGGCCGGCCCGGCACGGTGAGCGGCGAGGATGCCGGTCAGCCCGCCCATGCTGGCCCCGATGATCGTCACCGGCCGGCCGATCGCGTCGAGCACCCGCATGACGTCGGACGTGAGCGTCTCGATTTCGTAGTCGGCGTCGGGAGAACGAGCGCTGTCTCCGTGCCCCCGCGAATCCAGCGCCACCACGTGCAGCCCCTCATCGGCCAGCTTCTGGCCGGTGTTCTTCCAGGAAAACCGGTTCTGGCCGCCCCCGTGCAACATCAGAATGCTCGGCCGCGCGGCGCCGTCGGAGCCACGGTTCCACTCGTCGGCGACCAGGGTGATCTTTCCCGCGCCGGCAAACTCCACCGTCTCGGGACCGCTGCTGACGGTATTCATGCGATCTGACGTTACATAGGCCGGTTAAGCACTGTTGCGCGGGTGGACGCGGCGGTGAGTTTTCGTCGGTGGCGGGGTCTATTTAAGGGCAGAGACCAACGAGCCATCAAGGAGGCCACCGATATGCCATCGATCACCCCGTCGTTGTGGTTTGACGACAACCTGGAGGACGCCGCCAGGTTCTACACCTCGGTGTTCCCCAACTCCCACATCGAGGGCTTCAACCAGACCACCGACGCGGGACCGGGCGAACCCGGCCGGGTCCTGTCCGGCAGCTTCGTGCTGGACGGCGCCCGCTTCATCGGGATCAACGGCGGTCCGCACTTCCAGTTCAACGAAGCCGTGTCCTTCACGATCCACTGCAAGGACCAGGACGAGGTCGACTATTACTGGGACCGGCTGACCGACGGTGGCGAGGAATCGCAATGCGGCTGGCTCAAGGACCGCTTTGGAGTGAGCTGGCAGGTTGTCCCGGACCGGCTCTACGAACTGATCGGCGATCCCGATCGCACCCGGGCGGCGGCGGCCACCAACGCGATGTATGGCATGCGCAAGATCATCGTCGCCGAGCTGGAGCGAGCCGCCGCGCTGCAACGGTGAAAACCGCTCGCACAGTGTCGGTTTGACACCGTATCCACCAGGGTCGGTGCGTCGTGGGACCGCACAGGTTAGGTTGATCCCTGCGGAGACGTCGAGCAGGGAGTGGACATGGCTGAACCGGGCTGGATCGACGCGACCGGCCGTGCGGGGGGCCTCAAGGCCCTCACCTGGGGGCCGGAAGGCGGACCCATCGCGCTGTGCCTGCACGGCTTTCCCGACACGCCCTACGGTTGGCGCAAAATCGCCCCCCGGCTCGCCGAGGCGGGCTGGCGGGTGGTCGCGCCGTTCATGCGCGGATACGCGCCGTCGTCGATCCCGGCCGACGGCAGCTATCAGGTAGGCGCGCTGATGGACGACGCCCTGCGCGTGCGCGAGGCGGCGGGCGGCACCGAGAACGACGTCATCATCGGCCACGACTGGGGCGCGATCGCCGGCACCGGCCTGGCCGCGATGCCCGACAGCCCGTTCACCAAGGCGGTGATCATGTCGGTCCCGCCGTCGGCGGCGTTCCGAAGGCGCAGTGGTGGCGCGGGCGAGCGCGGCCGGCTGGCCGCCCATCTCGCACGGCAGGTGTTTCGCAGCTGGTACATCATGTACTTCCAATTGCCTTGGCTACCTGAGCGTTCCGCATCCTGGGTGTTGCCGTTGCTGTGGCGGCGGTGGTCGCCCGGCTACCGCGCCGATGAGGATTTGCGTCACGTCGACGCCGCGATCGGGGCGCCGGAGAGTTGGCGTGCGGCGCTGGGACCGTACCGCGCCACCATTCGCAACACCCGGCCGTCGGCGCAGTATGCGCAACTGAACCAGTTGTGGACCGAAGAACCCGTGCTGCCGTGCCTGTACCTGCATGGCCGCGACGACGGTTGCATGACACCGGCTTTCGCGCGCTGGGCGGAAAAGGTGCTGCCCGCGGGCAGCGAGGTCGCCATCGTCGAACACGCCGGCCACTTCCTGCAGCTCCAACAACCCGACAAGGTCGCCGACCTGGTGCTCGGGTTCATCGGCTCACCCGGCTGACACCGTGGCTCGGGCCGGGCACCGGATGGCTGCCGTCGATGCGCAGTTCTACTGGATGTCGGCCAAGATTCCCAGCGATGAGTTCCTGCTCTATGGATTCGACGGTGAGCCAGCCGATTACGCGCGTGCCGTGAAGCACGTCTGCTTGCGCGCCAACGCCGAACCGGCGCTGACGATGCGGGTGCGGGACCGGGGCCCCGTGCGCTACCCGCAGTGGATAGCGATGGGCGTGACGCCCGAGCAGGTGGTGCGCCACGATCTCGCCGAGCCCGGCTGGGACGGCGTCCTGGCGGCTGTCTGCGGCCTGGCCGACGACCAGCTGGATGTTCGCCGGATGGCCTGGCGGCTGCACGTCTTCACCCCGGTTTGGGGCGTTCCGGGTACCAGCGGGCCGGGAACCGTCGCGGTGCTGCAGGTCGCGCACGCGCTGGCCGACGGCGCCCGCTCCGCGGCGATGGCGGCGTGGCTGTTCGGCCGCCCCGAGGCCGTTCCCGCGGTGCCGAGCCCGCGGCCGGGCTTTCTGCCCTGGCGTGCCGCCCAGGCGGCTCGCACCCATCGCCGGCTCGAGCGCGACATCCGCGCGGGCCTGTTGGTCGCCGGCGCCGGGTCGCGTCCGGTGCTGCCGACGAATGCGCGACCCGACGGCGCCCGGGCGATACGCACGTTGGTGCGACAGCGTTCGCAGCTGCCCGGCCCCACCGTCACCGTCGGCGTGCTCAGCGCGGTGTCGCGGGCGCTGTCCACTTTGCTTGGTGGGCAATGCGATTCGCTGGGGGCCGAGGTGCCGATGGCCAAGCCCGGTAATCCGCCGGCCTACAACCACTTCGGCAATGTCGTGGTGGGGCTGTACCCCACGCTCGGACCGGAGGCGCGCGCCGAGCGGATCGCGGCCGACCTGGCCAACGGCCGGCGCCGCTTCCAGCACCCGGCCACCCGGGCCGCCGATCGCGCGTTCGCGGCGGTGCCGGCCGGGCTGCTGCGTTGGGGCATCGGGCAATTCGATGTGCAGGAGCGCGCGACGCAGGTGTCCGGCAACACCGTGGTGTCCAGCGTCAACCGGGGGGCGGCCGATCTGAGCTTCGGCGGTGCCCCGGTGGTGCTGACGTCGGGGTACCCGGCGCTGTCGCCGATGATGGGACTCACGCACGGCGTGCACGGCATCGGCAACACCATCGCGATCAGCGTGCACGCCTCCGCGTCGGCCGTGCCCGATATCGATGCCTACGTGGCGCTGCTCGGCGCGGCGCTGTAGCTAGTGGGCGTCGCCGGATCGGGCCGCTTCTTCGCGAGTCCGACCGGTCGCGACGATCAGCTCTTCGTGCAGCTCGAACCACACCGTGTGGTAGGAGTCGATCAACGGCCGCGTCAGCCACGTCGTCTCGCCCGCCCTCACTTTGTCCAGTGCCGCAGCCAGTTTCGTCGCATAGGTGCTCAGCCGCGGCAGTTGTGCGGCGGCAGCCGCGATGATCGGCATCGTGCGGGCGTGCACGTCGTCAAGGCGGGCCAGCACGGCGGCGTCGTAGTCGGCGTCGTCGTGGGCGTTGGGAACGCCGTCCGGTCCGCCCTTGAGCTGCCAATCGGTGACGAGGCGTTTGAAATCGGTGTTGACGACGCGAAAGTCGTCGTAGGCGGCGGCGATCGCGACCCGATCGATGTCCGCGCGCTCCTCGGCGAGCAACGCCGCGAGCCGGTCGTAGCCGCTACCGGTGATCCGCAACGTCGCGCCTTCGGTCAGCAGTTCCGCCGCGGTCAACCGCTCGATGACAGGGGCGACGTCGTCAAGGTCGGCGCCCAGCGTCGCGGCCAGGTCGGCAGGAGTCACCCGGCCCTTGAACCGAACCGCCTGCAGCACAGATAGTTCGGTCACGACACGGGCCCCGGCGTCAGGCGCAGCGCGGTCAGCATCACGATCAAGGGCGTCGCCGAAACCACGTCGGCACGCCCGCTGTCCAGCATGGCGCGCACCGAGGCCTCGGAGTTGTCGTCCAATCGCAGGTGCTCGCCCGCGGAGTGCGCGCGCAGCGGGCTGATCCGCCGTGCGATGTCGGCCAGCTCGCGTAGTTCCGGCGTATCGTCTTCGGACCAGGCCGACAGGCGCAGATTGCCTTCGCGCACTTCGCCTTCGGCGCCGTCGACGGTGATGTCCTTACCGGTCAGCGCCGCGGCGACTCCCTGGCCGCAGCCCACCACCGCCACCCGGCCCAGTTCGCGACTGACCACCGCCGCATGGCTGGAGGCGCCGCCGACCTCGGTGACGATGCCCTGCGCGGCCAGCATGCCCGAGACGTCTTCGGGCCGCGTGTGGTCGCGCACCAGGATCACCCGCTCACCGCGGTCGACGGCGTCCAGCGCCTCATCGACATCGGTGTACGCCTTGCCCGAGGCCACCCCCGGGCAGGCGGGCAGGCCTTTTGCTAAAAGCGGTGCCGCCAAACGTATTTCGGGCTGCAGCGAGGGTTGCAGCAAGGCCTGGACGTGCGCCGGTGTCACCCGCCGCAACGTCTCCACATCGTCGATGAGTCCCTCGCGTCGCAACTGCAGCGCCGTGCGCACCGCCGCCTGCGCCGAGAGCTCCGCCGCCCGCGTCTGCAGCAGCCACAGCGTGCCGTCCTCGACGGTGAACTCGATCTCCTGTATGTCGGAGTCCATCCGCTCCAAGGCGCGGGCGGCATCGGCCAGTTCGGCGTAGACGGCCGGCTGTTCGTCGCGCAACGCAACGATCGGTTCGACGTCGACCGAGCCGGACACCACGTCGTCGCCCTGACCGCCGGGCAGCCACTCGCCGAACGGCTCGTTGTCGCCGGTGATCGGATTGCGTGAAAAGAACGCTCCGGCACCCGAATTGGGACCGCGGTTGCCGAACACCATCGCCTGCACTATCACGCCGGTACCGTGTTGATCGTCGATTCCGTAGTGGGCGCGATAGGCGACCGCCCGCGGAGAATTCCACGAGGCGAACACCGCCTCGATGCCGGCGCGCAACTGCGCGTACGGATCCGACGGCACCGACTCGTGTTCTGCGGCGCCCACGATGCGCCGATACATTTTCAAGAACCGCCGACGGGTGTCGTGCGCGAACGCCGGGCTACCGGCGGCCGCGAGCGCCTGTTCGACGGCGTCGTCGATGCCGAGGTCCAGGATGGTGTCCATCATGCCCGGCATGGATTGGGTGGCTCCCGAGCGCACACTGACCAATAGGGGGCGCGGGCCTTGCCCGAACGTGCGCGAGGTCTGTGCCTGTAGCCAGCGCATCCGGTCGAGCACGTCGTCCCAGATGGCGTCCATGGTCGCCGCGGGATCGGCGAGGTACCGCAGGCCCACCGCGGTGGTGATGCAGAACGCGGGCGGAACCGGCAGGTTGTGCCGGCGCATCGCCTCGATGCCGTGGCCCTTGTTGCCCAGCAGCTGCCGCGGATGGCTCGATGTGCCGTCCAGCAACACCACGGAAGTCCCCTCGGGGATGCCATGCAAGGGGCCGCCGCCTCGCGCGCTACGAGTCACGGCGCACCCCCTCGTCCTGCGATCCGTATCGATGGGGCCGTCCCATCAGGCCTCGACGAGTATGTCAGGACTGTCCGCGCAGCAGTCCGAAGGCAAAGTTCGTACCGAACCCGCGACGTAGTGCGAGGTGGATCCAGAGCAGCCCGTAGGGCTCGAGCAGCCGCGCCGCCGTCAGGTCCCCGGCGTCGACGGTCTCGAAACCAAGCTCGGCGACCAACCCGGCGGTCACCGACTTCGCTTCCTCGTCGTCACCGCAGACAAACATCACCGGTGTGCCTGGCAATTGCGGACCGTCCATCATCGGGGCGCCGATCTGGTTCATCGCCTTGCAGACCCGGGCGCCGGGCGCCCACTTCGCGACCTCTTCCCCGCCCGAGGTGGTATGTCCGACCTCCAGCGCCGAGAAGTCGAGGGTCAGCGGATTGGTGCAATCGATGAGGATCTTGCCGGTCAGGTCACCACAACCCTGCACCGCCGCCCGCGTGCCCTGCCAGGGCGTGCACAAGACGATGACATCGGCGCCGGCCGCGGCGGACTCGTTGGTCTCGACGCCGTCGAGCAACGCGTATTTCGGGTCGTCGGGGCGGCGGACGCCGAAGCTGACCTGGTGGCCGCGATTGCGCCAGGCGGTACCCAACGTGCTGCCGACGTTGCCGGCCCCGATGATCGCGATCTTCATATCGGGCTCGATTCCCTCGGTGAACGTTGCTCGCGAATGCGAAGGGGCAATGATCTAAGTTTGCACCTATGACTCCCTACGACGTCGGGTTACTGATCCTGCGGTTGGTGTTGGGCGTGACGTTGGCCGCGCATGGCTACAACAAGTTCTTCGGCGGTGGCCGCATCCCGGGCACCGCGCGCTGGTTCGAGAGCATCGGCATGAAGCCCGGCAAGTTCCACGCCACCGTTGCGGCGACCACGGAAATGGCCGCCGGCCTCGGCCTGGCCGCCGGGTTTCTGACGCCGATCCCAGCGGCGGGCTTCGTGTCGCTGATGCTGGTCGCGGCCTGGACGGTGCACCGCGCCAACGGCTTCTTCATCGTCAAGGAGGGCTGGGAATACAACCTGGTGCTGGCGGCCAGCGCCGTGGTCGTGGCCACGCTGGGCGCGGGCAAGTTCAGCCTGGATCACCTGGTCTTCGGCAAGAACTGGATGGACGGCTGGCACGGGCTCGCGATCTCGCTGGTGCTCGGCTTGGCCGGCGCCATCGGCCAGCTGCTGATCTTTTACCGCCCTCCGGCCAAGCAGGCCGGTTAGTGAGCGTCGTCGTCGCCCTCGCCCGACCCAACGGAATTCATCTCTCGTAAGAGCTGATTTCGGCGAACGATGAAATGTCCGAGGCTTCGGCCCGGTCCGGATGCTTCGCCATCACGGATTCCCGTTTCTCGTCCAGACGGCCAGGACTGTCATGCACCCCTCGCGGTATGACCTTGAGCAGCGCCGCAAGTGCCAAGAGGGCCCCGGCAGCCATGGCGGCGAAGGCGATCTCACACACGAATGCGTAGACGATGACTTCGGCATTCATGGCCCTAGACTTTAGGGATATTAATCTCTGAGTCGCCGATTCTTTTTTCTTCGCAACTCATTTGGAATGTTTTCTTGATGAATTGCACCGGCTTCGACCCGCGCAGACCGTTAAAAGTGGCGCAAGCAGGCCGGCTAGTTACGGGTCATCGTCGTCCTCGTCCGCCAATAGCTTTTCGGGGTGGTGGAAGGTGTTGACCCGGGGTTGGCCGCGGTCGAGGTGTGTGGGTGGGATCCATTCGGTGTCGCCGTTGGCGCGTTGTCGGGTGGTCCAGCCTTTCTCGAGCAGCCGGTGGTGGGGCCCGCAGGCCATCGCGAGTTGGTCGGTGTCGGTGCGGTAGGTGCTGGCCCAATCTTCGACGTGGTGGATCTCGCAGTAGTAGCCGGCGACGTCGCAGCCCGGGGCGGTGCACCCGCGGTTCTTGGCGTACAGGACGATGCGCTGTCCCGGCGAGGCGAGGCGTCTGGTGTGGTACAGCGCCAGCGGCTTGCCCTTGTCGAAGATCGCCAGGTAGTGATGTGCGTGGCGGGCCAGGCGGATGACGTCGGACATCGGTAGTAGGGCGCCCCCGCCGGTGAGGCCTTTGCCGGTGGTCGTTTCGAGCTCGGCCAGTGTGGTGGTGACGATGATGGACGCCGGTAAGCCGTTGTGCTGACCGAGGTTTCCGCTGGCGAGGACGGCGCGTAGGGCGGCGTTGAGGCCGTCGTGGTTGCGCTGCCCGGTGCTGCGAGTATCGCGGTGAATCGCTTCTTCTGAGGGGGTGCCGTCCACGACGGGTGTGTCGTCGTCGGGGTTGCACATGCCGGGGGCGGCCAGCTTGGCCAGCACCGCTTCCCAGCTGGCGCGCGCCTCCGGCGTCAGCCACCCGCTCAGGCGCGACATCCCGTCGGTCTGCTGATTGCCGAGCACCAGCCCGCGCACGCGCGCCCGGTCCTCGTCGGTGTAGGTGCCGTCGGGATGGAGGCAATCCATCAGGCGCCGGGCCAGTTTGGCGAACTGGTCGGGCCGGAACTCGGCGGCCTTAACCGCCAGGTGTTTCTCGGCGTGCACACAGGTCTCGAGGTCGACGGACTCGGGCAACTGGTGGAAGAACCGCCGGATCACCGACACGTGGTCGGCCCCGATCGCCCCGTCGCGCTGGGCGGCCGCGGTCGCGGGCAATACCGGCGCCAACGGCTCACCCGAAAGCGCCCGGCGCGGGCCCAGATCCGCCGCCTCGGCGATGCGCCGTGCGGCCTCGGCCCGGGTGATGTGCAGCCGATCGGCCAACGCCCAGGACAATTTGCCGCCCAACTCGGCCGGATCCGATTGCTCGGCTACCTGATTGATCAATTGGTGGCTGGGCGTTTGGAGTTTGCGAGTCTCGCATTCAAATATCTCTAACAGCGCTAAACGCTCCGGATTGGTCAGCCCGTCATACGAATGCCCCTGCAACAAAGACACCGCCGCGCGCAGCGTCCCGACGGCCTCCCAGATCCGCTCCCGCGTAGTCGAACCCATGTTCGAACAATACGTCGGTGCGCCGACAAAACGACCCTCGTTGAAACTACTGAAACAAAAGTGACACAAGTGATTTGGGCTACGCGACGGCCGCGACCTCGGCTGCGGCCACCTCGGCCGCGGCCCGCTCGCCGGAGCGAATCGCGCCGTCGATCCACCCGCACATGACGGCCGAACTTTCGGTGCCGGCCCAGTGGATGCGGCCACAGGGCTCGCGCAGGGTGTAGCCGAATTCGGTCAGCACGCCGGGAGGCGCGTGGCCGATCATTCCACCACCGGAATAGCGGTCGGTAGTCCAGTTCTGTTCGTGGAATTCCCGTGCGGCTTCGGCTTTGCTGCCGAATCGGTCGACCAATTCGTCGATGATCACCGCTTTGCGCTCGGCCTCATCGAGTTCCGTCAGCCGCCGTGCGGCGCGTCCCTCGGTGATGACGCACATGATTCCCGGGTCCGCGGTGTCGGTGCAGGCGTCGATGGTCAGGGTGGCGGGGGAGTTCGGCGCCGCGGATTGGCCGGACAGTCCGTCGGTGCGCCAGAAGGGGTCGTCGTACACGATCGAGATTTTGACGACCGCGCCGCTTGGCATGCGCCGATGCAGGAACTCCCGATCCACGGGCAGCATCGGTTCGTAGACGATCGATGTGGCGATCGCCAGCGGGATCGCGACAATCACCCGGCGCGCACGCACGGTCAGGTCGGCAGCGTCGATTGTCACACCGTCGACGTCCTGGCTGATCTGCCGGACGGGCTGCGAAAGGTGCAGCGCCTCACCCAGTTCGGCCACGATCGGGCGGTGCAGCGCGCCCATCCCCCCGACCGGGCGGGCATCCTGGGAACCACCCTTGCCCGAGATCGCGAACGTGAGTCCGCCCGCGGAGGCCGTCTGCAGCAGCCCCCACAGCAACGACGTCTCCGATGCCGCCGAGGTGTAGAGGCCGGCGAAGGCCATGTCCAACATCTCGGCGGCGTCCTTGGACATGGACTTCTTGTGGATCCATTCCCCAATGCTGATGCGGTCCCACTCGTGGGCCTTCTTTGCGTCCCAAGGGGCTTCGCGCGGGATCTCTTTGCACATCCTGTCGATGGCGGCCAAACCGAACCCGAGGTTGGCGACGGCCCACGGGCTCACCGTCCAGGGGATGGTGCCGCCATAGCGGTGTCTCTTGCCGCCGACGATCATCATGGCGTCGCCGTCGTTGTGCTGCTTGTACTCCGGCACGCCGAACTCGTTCATGAGCGCATGGATTCGGTCCTGGCCCGGCCCGATCCAGGCACCGCCGCGATCGATCCACGTGCCGTCGGCCCGGGTCTCGGTGAAGGTGCGGCCACCGACCCGATCGCGCGCCTCCAGCAAGGCCACCGAGTGCCCCGCCTGGTTGAGCCGCAACGCGGCGGTCAACCCAGCGAATCCCGCTCCGACCACGCAGAAATCGACCTCAGACACGGCTGGCTCCTCGACCTCGTCCACCCCAGCAGCAAACTACACCGACCTGGTGCCCGCGGAGGCCGGTTAGGCAGATCTTCGCGGGCTTTCGGTGCCCGACGACGCGGCTCTTGCCAGCGCATGCCCGGCGAGCGCCTGAAATGATCTGGCGCACAAGCAGGCTCAGAGGGCACGCGCGCGGCCAGTTCGGTAACCGCACGCCGACCCGCCGTCAACGGTGCCGGCGCGAAAGCCGCACGCAACGATTTCTTGTCCGAGGTTGCGGTACGCCCCCCTAGAACACGTTCTAGTCTGTGAAACCATGGGATTTCTGAAGCCGGAGCTGCCGCAGCTCGACATGGCCGAATGGAACAAGGGCACCCGCAGCGAGAAGATCCGGCCGATGGCCAAGCACTGGGCCGAGGTGGGCTTCGGTACACCGGTGGTGCTGCATCTGTTCTATGTCGTCAAGATCCTGCTCTACATCCTCGGTGCGTGGCTGTTCGCGTCGGCCACCAACGGTCTTGGCGGGTTCACGCGCGTCGCGTCGTGGTGGTCGGAGCCGATCGTCTTCGAAAAAGTCGTGCTGTACACGATGCTCTTCGAGGTGATCGGGCTGGGTTGCGGCTTCGGCCCTTTGAACAACCGGTTCTTCCCGCCGATGGGCTCGATTCTGTACTGGATGCGCTTCGGCACCATCCGGCTGCCACCGTGGCCCGATCGAGTGCCACTCACCAAGGGCACGAAGCGCAAACCGGTCGACGTCGCGCTGTACGGCCTCTTCCTTCTGGTGACGCTTGCGGCGCTGTTCGCCGACGGCACGGGACCGATACCCGAACTGGGCACCACGATCGGGCTGCTGCCCGCCTGGAAGATCGTTTTGATCCTCGTGCTTCTGGCGGTGGCCGGGCTGCGCGACAAGGTGATCTTTTTGGCCGCGCGTGGCGAGGTCTACGCGACCATGGCGGTGACGTTCGTGTTCGCCGCGCCCGACATGATCGTCGGCTCCAAAGTGGTGTTCCTGGTGATCTGGATGGGTGCCGCGACATCCAAGCTCAACAAACACTTTCCGTTCGTCATCTCCACCATGATGTCCAACAACCCGTTGGTGCGGCCCCGCTGGCTGAAACGACGCTTCTTCGAAAGCTTCCCGGATGACCTGCGGCCGGGACGGCTGTCGCGCTGGATCGCACACCTGAGCACCGCCATCGAGATGTTGGTGCCGCTACCGCTGTTCTTCTGTCACGGCGGCTGGCCCGTCACGATCGCCGCCATCGTGATGGTCTGTTTTCACCTGGGGATCCTGGTGTCGATCCCGATGGGGGTGCCGCTGGAGTGGAACGTCTTCATGATCTTCGGTGTGTTGTCGTTGTTCGTCGCGCACACCCACATCGGGCTGCACGACCTGAGACACCCGGTGGTGGTGGCGGTCCTGTTCGTCGTCATCGCGGGAATCGTCGTGTTGGGCAACATGTTTCCGCGTAAGGTCTCATTCCTCCCGGGAATGCGTTACTACGCCGGCAATTGGGACACCACGCTGTGGTGCATCAAGCCGTCGGCCAGTGACAAGATCAGCCGGGGCATCGTGGCGATCGCCAGCATGCCCCAGGCCCAGCTGGAGCGGTTCTACGGCAGCCCCGAGGCGGCCCAGATACCGATCTACATGGGATATGCGTTCCGCGGCTTCAACACTCACGGCCGCGCGCTGTTCACGCTGGCACACCGCGCCATGGCGGACCAGAACGAGGACGACTACGTCATCACCGACGGCGAGCGGATCTGCAGCACCGCGATCGGCTGGAACTTCGGCGACGGCCACATGCACAACGAGCAACTGATCGCCGCCCTGCAGGAACGCTGCCACTTCGAGCCGGGCGAGGTGCGAGTGGTCTTGCTTGACGCGCAACCCATTCACAAGCAGACGCAGGCGTACCGGTTGGTCGACGCGGCGACCGGCGAATTCGAGCGCGGCGTCGTCCGGGTAGCCGACATGGTCGTCCGCCAACCTTGGGCCGACGACGTGCCCGTCGAGGTGGTTAGGGCCACGCCAGCGTGACGCTGGGCGGGGAGCGCCACGCTGGCGTGACAATCGCTATGCCTCGGCCCGCACCTCCTGGGCGGCGGCAACCATGTTCCTCAGCGACGCGCTCACCTCGTCGGAATTGCGGGTCTTCAACCCGCAATCGGGATTGACCCACAGCCGCTCGGCGGGAACGGCCCGCAGCGCCGCGCGCAGCGACTCGGCCATCTCGCCCGTGCTCGGCACCCGCGGCGAGTGGATGTCGTAGACGCCCGGTCCCACGCTGTTGGAGAAACCGATGGAGTTCAGGTCGTCCAGCACCTCCATGTGCGAACGCGCCGCCTCGATGGACGTCACGTCGGCGTCCAGATCGGCGATGGCTCCGATCACCTCACCGAATTCCGAATAGCACAGGTGGGTGTGGATCTGGGTGGAGTCCGCGACGCCGGAGGTGGCCAGCCGGAAAGACCCTACGGCCCAACGCAAGTAGTCCTCCTGATCGGCGCGGCGCAACGGTAGCAGCTCGCGCAGCGCGGGCTCGTCGACCTGGATGACCGCGATGCCGGCATCCTGCAGGTCCACGGTCTCGTCGCGGATCGCCAGCGCCACCTGGTTGGCGGTGTCGGCCAGCGGCTGATCGTCCCGGACGAACGACCACGCCAGAATCGTGACGGGCCCGGTCAGCATGCCCTTGACCGGCTTGTCGGTCAGCGACTGCGCGTACTTCGCCCACTGCACCGTCATCGGGTGCTGGCGGATCACGTCTCCGAAGAGCACCGGCGGGCGCACGCAGCGGCTGCCGTAGGACTGCACCCAGCCGTTCTTCGTGGCGAAGAATCCGTCCAGTTGCTCGGCGAAGTACTGCACCATGTCATTGCGCTCCGGCTCGCCGTGCACCAGCACGTCGATCCCGAGGCTCTCCTGCAGCTTGATCACGTCGGCGATCTCCTGCTTCATCCGCCTCTGGTACTCGGCCTCGTCGATCTCGCCGGCGACCAACGCGGCACGCGCCTTGCGGATCTCGACGGTCTGCGGGAAAGACCCGATGGTGGTGGTCGGCAGCGGCGGCAGGTGCAGCCGCGCCTCCTGGCTGGCGCGGCGCTGGGCGGCGTCGCCCCGGTGCGTACCCGACGCGACGATGGAGTCGATGCGGGTCCGGATGCGGTCGTTGTGCAGGCGGGGGTCGCTCTTGCGGGACGCCACCGCGGCGTTGGACGCCGCGATCGCGTCGGCGACCGCATCGCGCCCCTCGTTCAGTGCGCGAGCGAGCGTCACCACCTCGACGACCTTCTCCCGGCCGAACGCCAGCCAGCTGCGCAGCGCGTCGTCCAGGCCGGTCTCGGGCTCCAGCGAGTACGGCACGTGCAATGTCGAACACGACGTCGAGACCGCGACGGTGGCCGCCGAACGCTGCACGGTTGCCAGCTTGTCCAGTGCCGCTTCGAGATCGGTGCGCCAGATGTTGCGCCCGTCCACGACACCGGCCACCACGGTCTTGGTGGCCAGTTCTGGCACCGCCGCAATCGCGGTGTCGGCGCCGTAGACCAAGTCGACGCCGATCGCCTCGACGGGCGTACGGGCCAGCGCGCCCAGCGAGTCGCCGGGGTCACCGAAGTAGGTGGCGACATAGATCGCGGGTCGGTTGCTCACCTTGCCCAGCGCGTTGTAGACCGCTTCGGCCAGCGCCGGTGCGTCGGGGGAGATGTCGGTCACCAGCGCCGGCTCGTCGATCTGCACCCACTGCGCGCCGCTGTCGGCCAGCAGTGACAGCAGCTCGGAGTAGACCGGCACCAATTCCTGCAGGCGCTCGATCGGCGCGCCGCCACCGTTGACGGCCTTGCTCAGCAGCAGGAAGGTGATTGGCCCGATGACCACCGGGCGGGCCGGAATTCCTTGCTCGACAGCCTCTTTCAGCTCCGAGAGCACCTTGTCCGCGTTCAGGGCGAATGACGTCGCGGGCTCGATCTCGGGAACGATGTAGTGGTAGTTGGTGTCGAACCACTTGGTCATCTCCAGCGGTGCGACGTCTTTGTTGCCGCGCGCCGCGGCGAAGTAGCGGTCCAGGTCGTCGGGAACCTGCGCGGCGCGGTCGGGCAACGCACCCAGCATGACCGCGGTGTCGAGCACCTGGTCGTAGTAGGAGAAGGTGTTCACCGGGACCGAGTCCAGGCCGGCGTCGGCCAAGCCCTTCCAGGTATCGCGCCGCAGGGCGGCTGCGACCTTCTCCAGGTCGGCCCGGCTGGTGCGTCCGGCCCAGTAGCCCTCGGTGGCGCGTTTGAGTTCGCGCTTCGGACCGATGCGTGGTGAGCCGACGATCGTTGCGGTAAATGCTTGAGGGGTCACGATATTCGTCCTTCAATCGGCATGGTGGCCACCGCCGGCGGACGTGCAGCCGATCCGATAGCGGTGCGTACCCAGGTACCAACCGCAACGGCTGCAGCCTAACGCCCATTCCACGAGGCGATGAGCCGCCGGACGCGGCGCGCCCGGCGCAGCTGGCAGGTCTCCGGACTCGCAGGCGTGCACCCGTTGGTGCTCCTAGTGGCCGTCGCTTCCCAGTCTTGCGACCAGTGCTTGTGACGGCGGTCGTTCCTGCATACCGTTGCGGGACAGTCCCGGATTCTCACCGGGTTCCCTCTTGCGAAGCGTTACTAACGTTCGCTTCGCTCGATGCTTGCGGCGCGGTTGCGACGCAGGCAGACCAGCTGCGAGAGGTAGCTTAGTCAGTCCGCCAGCGCTTCCGCGATCGGGACGTCGCCGTTGTTGAAATCGATGGTTCGCCGGATGGTCGAATCGTCGGCCAATGCGGCGGCCGCGACGAGCGCGACGTCGGCGCGCGAGACCTGCCCTTTCGCCCGGCCGACCGCGATCTTGCCGGTCGCCGGGTCGAGGGTCAGCCGGCCCGGCCCCAGCACCGTCCAGTCCAGGTCGCTGTCGCGTAGGTGCGCGTCGGCGGCGGCCTTGGCCTCGGCGTAGGCGAAAAACGGATCATCCTGCGGCACACCGTGATCCGGGCCCGCACCGAAGTAGGACACCATCACGAACCGCTTGACGCCCGCCTGTGCGGCGGCGTCGACCACCCGGATCGCGGCGTCCCGGTCGACGGCATAGGTCCGCTCCGGATTGCCACCGCCCGCCCCGGCCGAGAAGACGACAGCGTCATGCCCGGTCACCAAGTCCGCCAGGGCGTTCGTGTCGAGCCGCTCGATGTCGGCCACCACCGGCTTGGCACCGGTGGCGGCGACGTCGTCGGATTGATCGGGATTGCGGAAGACAGAGCTCACCTGGTCGCCCCGCTGGGTCAGGTCGCGAGCGAGCTGCAGCGCGACCTTGCCGTGTCCGCCGAAGACGATGATCCGTGCCATGCCTTCGACGGTACCGAGGCTCGCCCGATGGTGGCGGCCCGCTTCGCGCGGCTACGCCGCGCTCGCGACCACCACGGGTTCGATGGTGGCGGCCCGCTTCGCCCGGCTACGCCGCGCTCGCGACCACCACGGGTTCGATGGTGGCGGCCCGCTTCGCCCGGCTACGCCGCGCTCGCGACCACCACTAAAGCTTCACCCGTCCCATGATGATGTCGATGATCGGCTTGCCGGGCGGGTAGGCGTTGGTGAGCGAGGCCATCGTGTGCCCGTAGTCGACCAACAGCGTGATGCCATTGATGCCGAAGGCGGCGGCGCTGTTCAGGAACGCCATCACGTCGCCCATCTGCTCCGGGGTGTGCACCTTCGAGCCGGTCTCGTCGCGGTAGTCCTGGGCGAACGTCAGCCACAGGTCGGCGTTGGACTGGGCCAGCGGGGTGTCGGTGGGACCCGGGCAGATCGCGTTGATCCGAATGCCCCTCTTCAGCAGGGGGTAGCCCTGGGTCGCGACGTAGGCGTTGACGACCTTCTTGGAGAAGCCGTAGTGGATGATGCCCTCGGCCTCGTGCGCCTTGACCCACTCCTGGGCCGACGCGAAGTCCGGCGTCGCCAAGAATTCGGTCAGCAGGTCCAGGTCGTTTTCCCAGCCCATGCCGGCGACCGAGGAGATGAAACAGATCGCCGAGCCCGACGGAAGCTGGTTGCGCTCGAGCAGGCGCTCGATCAGGTGCCGGTGGCCGAGGAAGTTGATCGCCATCAGGTCGGTGGTCCCGTCGGCGATGCCGGCGGCGGAGAACACGGCGTGGATCGGGCCGTCCAGCTGTTCGATCGCGGCGTCGATCGACGCGGTGTCGCGCAGGTCGACCTGAATGGACTTGGCGACGTCGTACTTCACCGGCGCGTAGTCCATCACGATGACTTCGGCGCCCAACTCGGCCGCTGACTTGGCCGCCGCGGCGCCCATGCCAGTCGCGCCACCGACGACGAGAGCGCGCTTGCCGTCGTAGCGCAACCGATCGACAATGGTCATGGAAATCCCCTTCTCGGATAATGCCAACGCGGTTCTAACTGCTCAACTGTATGGGTAACAGTTATTTGGTTCAATACCGGGGCGGGTTGGTGAGGGTTTACTTGCGGGGGACGGCGACGCCGCGCAGCACGGTGTCGCGGGCGTGCACCAGACCGGCGCGGGTGCCGATGTCTTGCAGGATGTTCTCCGGTATCCACTGCAGGCCGACGACACAGCGGGACAACATCGCGGTGGACGGCGCGTCGACGCCGATTTCGCCCGACCGGATGCCCTCGGAGAGCAGCATTTTCATCTGCCGCAGCCGAGTGGCGTACAGCCAGCCGGGGTTGGGCGTGTCCGGGGGCGATTGGCGCATCCAGGCCAGCTGGATCCGGAATTCGTCGGAAAACCGGTCGAGGGCATTGACGTTGACCCAGCTCAACGCGTCCAGCTTTTCGATCGGTGTGGATTCCGAGCGCAAGACGCTGACCCAGCCCGCCTCGACCTTCCGGCCGAAGGATTCCATGATCGACGCGAGGAGTTCGTCCTTGGACCCGATCACCCGATACACCGTTCCGGTGCCGAGACCGGCCGCCGAGGCGATGTCCCTGATCGTGGTTACCTCGTATCCTCGACGGCCGAATTCGGCCCGTGCCACCGCACGCACCGCGGCCGCCTTGTCGCTCGGGTCCGCGTCGCTGTCATCGGACCATGTCGCGATCGCGTCGCTGGCTGCGGTGAAGGCTTTGGAGCGGTCCAGTGCCGAGTCGGTGGGCGGCCGAGTTGCCAAGCCTTCCAAGATGATTCGGCACAGCAGCCGGGCCACCTGGTCGGGGGCGGACTTGTGGCGCATGACATCGAGCCCGACCTGCAGCATCGTTTGGCAGATCCGGTCGGCCAGGGTGGGAAGGTCGATGTCGGATTTGATGTAACCGCTCCACCGGGCGGCTCGCAGCGTCTGCAGCATCGCCTCCTGGATCGCCACGGGCCGTTGCTGCGTCAGCTTGATCAACTCCGGGTCCGTACTCGGCCCCTCGTAGAACGACATCTGCAACGCGGCGCGGTGTTCCACGGCGCAGTCGGCGATCGCCGAACCGAGTTCGATGATCTGTTCGGCGGCCGGGCGGGAGTCTGGTTCGTCCAGTCTCGCCTGGGCCGCCCGGCCGATGCGCTCCAGGTCGTCCTGGTAGCGGCGGATCAGCTCGACCAGGATGGCCTCTTTGGATTCGAAGTGGTGATACAGGCTGCCGGGAAGGATGCCTGCCGCGTCGGCGATCTCCTGCAGCGACGTCCGCAGACCCGAGGATGCGATCAATGACGCCGCGGTGGCGAGGATTTCGGCGCGGCGGGTCGGGGATTCGGCTGTGCCGCCGGCGCGCAGTGACTCGGCCTTGGCCATGGTCAGCGGTGTGCGAATCCGGACGATTGCGGGTCGGCGAGCATTCGCGTTCGTCCTCTCTAGCCGAACCAAATCTTTGTTAGAGGCTATCAGACTGCGCGCGGTGAATGCCCTGCACAAAGCCGTGAAAGCCCCATTCTAGAGCGGTGGGCCATCCCAGCGGTCGCGCGCGACCACTTCCTCGAGCGGCCGCCGGCGCGCCGGTGAAAACCTGCGGCCCGACCGCAGGCGGCCCACTGGCAGGAGGCAGCCCTGAACGTAGGTCGGCGGGATGCCGAGCAGGTTCCGGATTTCCGCTTCGTGATGCAGATGCAAGGTGGTGATGCACGTCCCGTATCCGCTGGTGTGCAGGGCCAGCTGGAAATTCCACACCGGCGGGAAGATGGAGCCGTACAACGTTGCCAAATGAAACGATTCATCGCCCTCGATGCGAGGCAAATACGGTTCATAGCAAGGGATTACCAGCAGCGGCACGCTCGCCATATTCTCGACCAACCACTCCGTCGACGACATCACCCTGCTCTCCGGAGTTCCCGCGGGCATGAGGTCGGCGATTAGCTGTCCACCTACCCGTAGCAGGTAGGCCTGGCGATACAACCCGGCGATTTCGGTGCGCAGCGCCGGATCCGAGATCACCAGCCAGCGCCATGCCTGGGCATTCGACCCGTTCGCCGCCTGCAGGGCGATGCGCAGGCAGTCGCGGATGTCGTCGAGGTCGACCGGCGCGTTGAGGTCGAGCGATTTGCGCGCCGACGGCGTCGCGGTGAGCAGGTAGTCGATCTCCATCAGGCCCCGCCTCTCTTGGCAAGGCGCGCACCGAGTTCGGTGAGGTAACCATCGGGACCGCCGAGAAACGCACTCCAGCTCAGCAGGCGCTTGAGGTACAGGTGGGCATCGTGCTCCCACGTGTAGCCGATCCCACCGAACACCTGGATGGCGGTGTCGGCCACGGTGGCCAGCCGTCCCGCGAACGCCTTGGCCCGCAGCGCGGCGAGATGGCGCTCTTCGCCCTGTTGGCTATCCGCTTCGGGGTATGCGTCGCTGGCCCACAACGCGTGGATCACACCGCTGCGGGCCAACTCGACCGTCTCGAACATGTCCACACACAAATGCTGGACGGCCTGGAAGGAGCCGATCGGCTGACCGAATTGCGTTCTGCTTTTCGCATATTCGACGGCGAGGTCCATTACGGCGCGCGCGGCGCCGAGCGCGTCGGCCGCGGCGGCGATCAGCACGTCGTCGATCACCGCCGCTTGGTCGTGCGCGGACGCCGCGGCCAGTCGTTGTGCGGGTGCGGAGTCGAACGTGACGCGGAAGTGCTTACGGGTGGGGTCGATGCCGTGCTCCGCGGTGACCGAAAGCCCGGACGAGCCGGCCCGCACCGCGAAAAGCGCAGTGTCGTCGGCGTCTTCGGCGACCACGAGCAGAACATCGGCGGCCGCGGCGTCGGGCACCGCGGCGATCTCACCGCGCAAGCCGATGGCGTCATCGCGTCGGCTCGCGACGATCGAGGCGTTCGCCGAATCCGGGAAGCAAACGGTGGCCACCGTGCTGCCGTCGGCGATGCCGCGCAGTAACTTCGGTGCGATGTCGTTGTCCCCGAGCCGGGTCAGCGCCCGCGCGGCGGCCACCGCGGTCGACAACCACGGGCCCGGATGCAGCGCGGCGCCCAGCTCCTCGGCGACGATGCCCGCCTCGACCATCGTCATGCCGGCGCCCCCGTACTCCTCCGGCACCAGCAGCCCGGTGGCACCGAGATCGGCGAGACCGCGCCAGACCGCCTCGTCCGTTCCGGCCGGATCGCCCAGCAGCGGACGGACATGTTGCGAAATCGATGCCTTCTCAGCGAGAAAGCGCCGCGTGGTGTCGCGCAGCGCCACCTGCTCGTCGGTGAGTTCGAGGTTCATTTGCGCGGCAGCCCCAGCACTCGTTGCGCGGTGATGTTCTTGTTGATCTGCGTGGTACCGCCCGCGATGGTCAGCGACCGCGACGTCAGGCGATAGTTCGCCCATGGCGCGCCGGCACCCTGGGTGCCCAGGGCGTCGAAGGCCAGCGCGGCCAGGTCCTGGCCGATCTCCCCCCACACGGTCTTTGCGAGGCTTGCCGAGCCGAACGCGTCACCACCATGCAGCGTCGCCGAGATCGACCGCTGACACAGGACCTCGAGATACTTGATGCGGACCGCGATTTCGCCGAGGCGCCGCAGCGTCACCGGATCGCTCAGCGTGCCGGCGCCGACGAGGTCGTGGACCAGCTCTTCGAGCCGGGCTTGCATCTCGGCGTACAGCCTTGCGGCCCCGGCGCGCTCGTGGCTGAGCGTCGTGGTGGCCACCTGCCAGCCCGCGTTGAGCGGACCCAGCAACGCGTCAGCCGGCACCCGCACGTCGTGAAAGAAGACCTCGGCGAAGTCGGCGTCACCGTTGAGTGTGACCAGCGGGCGGACCTCGATGCCCGGTAGCGTCATGTCCACGATCAGGCAGGAGATCCCCTTGTGCTTGGGCGCGTCGGGATCGGTGCGCACGTAGAGCTGACACCAGTCGGCCCGATGCCCCAGGGAAGTCCAGATCTTCTGGCCGTTGACGACGAAGTCGTCACCGTCTCGCACGGCGCGGGTGCGCAGCGCCGCGAGATCGGACCCCGCCTCGGGCTCCGACATGCCCTGGCACCAGATGTCGTCGGCGCGCATCATGCGGGGGAGCAGGGTGAGCTTCTGCGACTCGGTGCCGTACTGCATGATCGCCGGGGCGATATTGTTGAGTCCAATCACGTTGAGCGGCATAGGAGCTCGAGCCCGGGTGGTCTCTTCGGTGTAGACCAGCTGCTCGAGCACCGTTGCGCCGCGTCCGCCGTATTCGGGGGGCCAGGACACTGCGGCCCATCCCGCGTCGGCCATCGTCGCGTTCCATGCGCGCAGCATCTCGAACGCGGCGTCGTCGCGGCCGGTCGGCCGGCGGGCCGCCACCAGCTCGTCGGTGAGGTTGCGCGACAGCCAGTCACGCAGCTCGCTGCGAAACTGTTCCACTTCCACCGGGTAGGAAAAGTCCACGTTCCTCTGTCTTCAGCGTCGTCTTTGGCGTCGGAAAACCTTGTGGCCAAGCCGGACTTTACGGTTGAGCAGATTGTTGGTCAATCAACTCCCTCGGGGTTCGGGGAAGGCCACCTCGGCATTACCCGGCATCGGGCTGACACCCCGTCGATCACACACTTCGAGCACCTCGTCCACGATCGACGCGGGCACGATGAAATTCTCCGTCGAGGAGATCTGCTCGAGATGCGCCTCGATGTCCTCGGCGGTTGGACGGCTCTCGGCGTCGGCGAGCCAGCCTTCGGTGAGGCCGACGAACACCCGCGCATAGCGGCCGGCGGCCGCGGAATAGTTGCGGTGGGTGAACGTGCAGGCGGTGCTGGCCAAAAACGTCACCAGCGGCACGACGAGCTCCGGTCGGATCGCTTGCATGAAGCCGGATTCCGCGAGGAACTTCTCGTCACCGACCGTCTCGGTCACCATTCGTGAGAAGCCGGTGGGCATAACGGAATTGGCGAGTATTCCGTGCGGCTCGCCTTCGATGGCGATGACGTTCGTCAATCCGACCAGGCCGGCCTTGGCCGCCGCATAGTGGGCCTCCATCGGCTGGCCGAAGATCCCGGCGGACGACGAGATGAACACGAATCGTCCGCCCCCGTTGTTCTTCATCACGCGATATGCGGGCTGGGACAGGTGAAAGCCGCCGTCGAGGTGCACGCGCAGCATCCGCGTCCAGTCTGCGTACGAGAGGTCCTCGAAGGGCGCGCTGCCGAAAATGCCGGCATTGCTGACGACGGCGTCAAGGCGCCCGAATGCGTCCACCGCCGCATCGATGATCGCCTGACCGCCCGCGGCGTTGTCCACGGAGTCGTACGACGCGATCGCCGTGCCGCCGGCATTCTTGATCTCGTCGACCACGTCGTCGGCGACTTTTGAGTCAGAACCGTCGCCGCGCATCGAGCCGCCGAGGTCGTTGACCACCACCGCCGCACCCCGGCGGGCCAAGTCCAGCGCGTACAGCCGACCGAGCCCCCGACCGGCACCGGTTACCACCGCCACCTGCCCGGTGAAGTCAAGCATCGTGTGCTCCCGCTTCGTTGACTGCCGTGCAGCCGGACTTTACGGTGGAACAGATATTTGGTCAACAATCCGGAGGTTGAGCGTGGACGGCGCCCGTGCCGACCGGCTGCAGGTCCTGGGCATGCTCGCTTCCGCGCTGGCGGGCCAAGCCGTCGCGGTCGACGGGCTGTCACGGGGCGAACCGGCGTGGACAGATGGCCAGATCATCCACATTGATGCCGCCGCGGGCCCGCTCGCGCAACTGGAGGCCGTGGCGGTGCAAGCGTCGATGATTGCCGCCGGCAGCCTGGCGCCCGAAGTGGTGGGCACGCTGGTTCGGCACCGCAAGCTGGCAAGGCGCTACCTGGCGGTCGAAGGCCACCGGGCATTGGTCGCGAATGCACCCTTGCTGCCAAGCGTTTTGGCGTCGCTGGGCGACCGCGACATCGCGGTTCGCAGCGCTTCGCCCCGCGCTTCCCTCGCCATCGCGGCCTCGCGGGACGCGCTCGACGACCCGGCGCCGGAGTTCGGCGTGATTCGTGCGGCCAAGGTCATTGCCGCGTGCGCCCGGGCGGCAAAACAAGACGACGCCGCGAAGCCCGAGCACGCGCCGCGGCGTAATGGCGCAACGGAACTCGAGGAGCTCGACGACGGCGAGGTCGACGACTCCGACGATCCCGACCTGTTCACCAGCCCGGTAGGCGGGGGCGGATTCATCGGCAAGTGGTTGAAGAAGATGCTGTCGTCGGCGCGCAAGACCGGAAGAGGGGGCGGGCCACCCGGCGCGGACAACGCGACCCATCGCACCAACTCCGGCAAGCGCGGCGCATACGCCGTCACATCGCTGGCCTCGACCTCCGGCGGCGACGACGGGGACGCCGACCACGAGGGCCAAACCGCCGCGGACGGCGTGCGGTATCCGGAATGGGACGTCGCGCGCAAGAGCTACCGGCCGGCGTGGTGCACGGTGCGCGAGGTCGAGCCGCAGATCAAGGCGTCGGCAACCCAGGCCATCGACGACGCCATCGGCGTGCGCCGGCCGCTGTCGCGGCTCGGCATGGGCCTGCACCGTCGGCACCGGCAGTCGCAGGGCGACGACATCGACATCGACGCGGCCGTCGAGGCCCGGGTCGAGGTGCGGGCCGGGTCGGTGCCCGACGAGGCCGTGTACCTCGACAGCCTGCGGCGCCGTCGCGACCTGTCGGTGCTGCTGCTGCTCGATGTGTCCGGCTCGGCGGCCGAACCCGGAACAGTCGGGCGCACGGTGCATGAACACCAGCGCGCGGCGGCCGCCAACCTGACCGTGGCGTTGCACGATCTCGGTGACCGCGTCGCGCTGTACGCCTATTACTCGCAGGGCCGGCGCGCGGTGAGCATGGTGCCCGTCAAGCGGTTCGACGACCAGCTGAACGCCCAGGTCTTCAGGCGACTCAATAGCCTTGAACCCGGCGCGTATTCGCGGCTGGGCGCGGCGATCCGGCATGGTTCGGCGACCCTGGAGGCGCGCGGCGGTACGTCACGGCGGCTGCTGGTGGTGCTGTCCGACGGGCTGGCCTACGACCACGGATACGAGCGGGCTTACGGTGCCGCGGATGCGCGCCGCGCGCTGAGCGAGGCCCGCCGCCGGGGGACCGGCTGCGTATGCCTGACGATCGGCGCCGGAACCGACGTGCAATCGCTGCGCCGGGTGTTCGGCAGCACCGCGCACGCGACGATCGCGCGACCCGATCAGCTCGCCGGTGTCATCGGGCCGCTGTTTCGCTCCGCACTGCGATCGGCGGAGGTTCGCCGCAGGGTGTCGGTGATGCCAAGTCGCAGAACGAAGTTGGCGCTCGGGGGCGTCGATGCCGCTCGGTGTGGTACTTGAAACAAACATCTGTTCCGGCTAGGCTCCAATCGCCGGAGGCAGCAGAAGGGAAGCTATGGCCAACGAATCCGGACTTGCTTACGTCAACGGCGGGACCCCCGAGGCGCAGACCGTACGGCCCTATTACCGAGCGGTCGGCAGCGAAGAGGCCGTTTTCAAGGCGGCCTACCGCCAGGGTCTGTCGCTGGTTCTGAAGGGCCCGACGGGGTGCGGCAAGACCCGATTCGTCGAGGCGATGGCGTACGACCTGGGCCGGCCGCTGATCACCGTCGCGTGTCATGACGACCTCACCACCGCGGACCTGGTCGGCCGGTATCTGCTGCGCGGCGACGAGACGGTGTGGGTGGACGGCCCGCTGACCCATGCGGTGCGTGAGGGAGCGATCTGCTACCTCGACGAAGTGGTGGAAGCCCGGCAGGACACGACCGTGGTGCTGCATCCGCTTTCCGACTATCGACGACAGCTGCCGATCGAGCGACTCGGCGTCACGCTGGACGCGGCACCCGGATTCGGCCTGGTCGTCTCCTACAACCCCGGCTATCAGAGCGTGCTGAAGGATCTGAAGGATTCGACACGGCAGCGGATGGTTGCCATCGAATTCGATTTCCCCGCAGCAGATCTCGAAGAAGGCATCGTCGCGCACGAGGCGGGTGTGGACGGGCCCACCGCGGCCGAACTGGTTCGTTTCGGGCAGGCCATCCGCCGGCTGGAAGCCGGCGGGCTGCGCGAGGTCGCGTCGACGCGGGTGTTGATCGCCGCGGGCAGGCTGGTCGCCGAGGGCCTGGGCATGCGCGAGGCGGCCCGCGCCGCGATTGCGGGCCCGCTGACCGACGACGTCGCAGTGGGCAAGGCGCTTGGCGAAATGATCGAGATCTACCTGGCGCCGAGCGGGTCCGGCGGGCCCGACGATTGACGGTGCATATCGCCCCCGCTAGGGTCTGAACAAATATTAGGTTTTCGGATCGGCCCACGCAGAATCCAGTCACCCGGGAGGTCGGATGTCCTACGAGAGCAGCGCAGAGCCGATCAAGGTCGGCTATCTCATGGACTTCAAGCTTCCCCCGGGATTCCCCGAGGAGCTGTTCGCCTCCTTCACCCAGACCTTCGATCTCATCTTCGGACAGGCGGTCGAGCAGGGCCTGATGGATCGGTCCGTGCAGATGATCTATCGCGAGGTGGAGGGTCTGCCCAAGGGGTCGGTCAAGGCGGTGATCGATGCGTATGGCGAGCTCGTCGACGAGGGCTGCCTCGTCGTCTTCGGCCCGAACATCACCGATAACTGCGTGCCGTTGCGAGAAGCGATCGAGGAACGGTTCAAGGTCCCCGCGATCAGCGTGACCGGTACCGACGACTGGCTGGGCGAGTGGACGTTCTCGTTCCCGCAGGGATCGATGACCGACGAGCCGATCTTCCTGGCCGACCTGATCGCCAAACGAGGACTCGCCGAGATCGGGGTTCTGGTCGAGCAGAGCCTCATCGGCGAGAGCTATCTGAAGAACCTGCGAAGTGCCTGTCGGCGCAAGGGTATTCGCATCGTGGCGGAGGTTTCGATAGCCCAGACGGCCCAGGACATCAGCGCCGCGGTCCAGGCGCTTCACGAGGCCAAGGCCGAGGCGATCGTCCACCTGGGATTCGGATTCGGAATCGTCTTTGTCAACCCGGCGCTCGAGGCCCTGGGGTGGGACCCACCCCGTTTCACCACGACGGCGTGGCAGAACGCGTGGGTCAACCCGATCATGTGGCAGGCGTTCATGGGCTGGATCGGCGTCGACCAGTACGACGAGGCGAACCGGATCGGCCAGGACTTCCTCGACACCTATGCGGAACAGTACGACGGCAGTCGCCCCGAGTTCTGCGTGACCGTGGTGAACCGCGACGTCGCCGCGACACTGGTGCGCGCGTTCACCGATGCCCATCCGCTGAGCCCGCGCGGCGTCAAAGAGGCCCTCGAGCGGGTGAAGATGATGCCCGCGGCCTCTGGCGCCCCCGGCACCCGGGTGTCCTTCGGCAAGTGGACGCGGCGGGCCTGGATGGGCGCCGGCTACCTGGTGGCACGCACCCTCGATGCCGACGGCGTCAACTCGCATCTGGTCGATCGTTTCGGGGAGGAAGGCTGACTCGTGAGCACGAACCCGTCTACCGAACAAACGACACCGCCTGCCGCACAAGAGGAACCGGCCGTCGCGCAGCGAAAAGACAAGCGCGGCTGGGGCGGTTGGATCGCCGGCGCGGCACTGGCCGCGTTCGCGCTCTTCTTCATCGCCAATTGCCGTGTGGCCCTTGACCCTCGCGTCGCGAACCCGAACGTGGTTGGGCGGCCCCGTCCGGTGAAATTCACGTTCGGGCTGGACTACATCGAGTTCCTGGATTGGGCCACGGTTGGGGCACTGATCCTGCTGTTGATCGTGTTCATCAGGGGCTGGCGCCGCAATCCGGGTAGCCCGGTGATGTTGATGTTCCTGTGTACCACGCTGATCGTGTGGCAGGACCCGATCATGAACTGGTCACCGTTCGCCGTCTACAACCCCGATCTCGTCCACTGGCCGGAATCCTGGCCGCTGGTGTCGTTGTCGCCGACGGTCGAACCATTCGTGGTCTTCGGCTACGTGATGTTCTATTTCGGGCCCTATTTCCCGGCGGTCTGGATCCTGCGCCGACTGCAGGCAAAGTACGGGCCCACGAGTTACGTGTCGCGGCATCCGTTGGTCAGCCTGGGCCTGATCACGCTGGTGATCGGATTCGTTTTCGATGCCTTCCTGGAAAACATCCTGGTCCACTGGGGCATGTACATCTACTCGCAGGTGATCCCGTGGGGATCGGTGTTCACCGGCACCACCTTCCAGTTCCCGCTGATCTGGGAGTCGTTCTCGGTGTGCTTCGTGATGGTGCCGGCCGCGATCCTGTGCTACCGCGACGACACCGGCAGGTCGGTGGCGGAAAGGCTTGCGGCGAAAGCGAAGTTGTTTCCGACGCGTCCGGTGCTGGGGACGTTTTTGGTGATGTTCGTGATCATCAATGTGTCCTACTTCGCCTACGGTGGCTGGTTCTGGCTCATCAAGGTCAGTCACGCCGCCACTTCGGTGGCCTGCCCATGGCCATATCCGGAGGCGAAAGTGTATGACCCGCAGGGGTTTTACGAGAAGGAGGGCGCACAAGGGCCCTACTCCGTCGGCATCTGGTCCACGTGGGCGAGTGGGGAGCCCAACGGCCGACCGCACGTCCAACCGCCGCCGCCCGGTCAAGGAGCCTGTGCGGCCCAGGGCAAGAATGGCTGAGCCGCGCACGGTCGTCATCACCGGAGCGTCGCGCGGACTGGGCTTCGCCTCGGCGGTGCGGATGTACCGGGAGGGGTGGCGCGTGGTCGCGGCCATGCGGACGCCCGATCAAGGAATGCCGCTGCTGCGCGAGGCTATTCAGGAACAGGGGCTCGGGGCGCCTGACGACCGGTTGATCGGCGTCCAGCTCGACCTGACGGACAGCGCGTCAATCGCTTTGGCGGCCAAAACAATCGAAGAGACGGTGGGCGCGCCATACGCACTGGTGCACAACGCGGGAATCTCGGCCGCCGGCATGGTCGAGGAGACCGACATGGCGCTGTGGCAGCGCATGTTCGCCACCAGCGTCCTGGGTCCCGTCACGCTCACCCAGGCGCTGCTGCCGTCGATGCGGGCGGCGGGTCGGGGCCGAATCGTGCTGGTGTCCAGCGCGGCCGGGGTGCGGGGCCAGCCCGCCACCGCGCCGTATTCGGCGGCCAAGGGGGCCCTGGAGCGCTGGGGGGAGTCGATGGCGTGCGAGATCGCGCCGTTCGGTCTCGGTGTCACCGTCCTGGTGGCCGGCACGTATGACACCGAGATCATCACCGACGCCGGCACCACCGATGACCGAAACTTCAACGGCCCGTACGCCCGCCTGCACAACACCATGAACGGCCGCGGGCGGTTCGCGATGAAAATGGCACGGCCGCCGGAGCGGTTCACCGACGGCCTGCTCAAGGCGATCGAGGATCGGGGAGCATTCCGCCGCCGAGGCAACGGTCCGGACGCCTCGATGTTGCTGGTGGCCAACAGGATCCTGCCCGCGTCGGGCATGCACCACCTGTCGCGGATCGTGCTGGGCATACCCCGGCAAGGCGCGATGCGGGGCGGGGCGTGGCCGTTGACGACAAGTCAAAAGGCGATGGCCTTCGTCGCCCGTGTTCTTCCGCAGCCGGTACTGCAGCGGCTGGCCGCGGTGGCGGGGCGGTTCTCGTCGCAACAGGGTGCGGCGCAAGGGGATTGAAGGGGCAACCATGGAACAACTTTTCGACGACCTGGCGGATTTCGGCGCCTTCGACGACGCGATATCCGGTGACGTGCGGGACCCGTACACCGAATTGGCGAGGCTGCGCCGCGAGGAACCGGTGCAGCGACTCGAGACGTCGGGCGCGCTTCCGCACGAGGAAGGGCTGCCGATGTTCATCGTGTACCGCCACGAAGACATCCAGCAGATGCTGCGCGACAACGAGACGTTCTCCTCGGCCGCGGTCATCGCCGCATTCGGGCCCGTGCTGGGTGAAGGCGTGATGCTCGGCATGGACGAGCCGATCCACGGCCGGTTGCGTTCGTTGGTGTCGAAGGCGTTCTCGCAGAAGTCATTGGCGCGCTGGCAGGACGAGTTGGTCGGCCGCGTGGCGAACGGCCTGATCGACAAGTTCGCGCCCAATGGCAAGGCCGATCTGGTCAAGGAATTCACCTTCGACTACCCGAGCCAGATCATCGCGGGGCTGCTGGGCTTGCCGGAAGAGGATTACCCACAGTTTCAGCGGTGGTCGATCTCGCTGCTGAGCTGGCTGATGAACCCCGAACGCGGGCTCGCGGCCTCGGCCGCCCTGTGCGACTACTTCGCGCCGATACTCGAGGCCCGCCGCGCCGAGCCGAAGGACGATCTGATCAGCGCCCTCGGCGCGGCCGAGATCGACGGGGAGAAGCTTGCGGACGAGGAGATCTTCTCGTTCCTTCGGCTGCTGCTGCCGGCGGGCGTCGAGACGACCTACCGCGCGCTCGGCAGCCTGCTTTTGGCGCTGTTGTCGGATCCGGCGCAGCTGGATGCGGTCCGCGCGGATCGATCGTTGCTGCCCCAGGCGATCGAGGAAGGCGTGCGCTGGGAGTCGCCGCTGTTGACCATCACCCGGGTGGCGACCCGCGACACCGAACTCGGAGGCGTGGCGATCCCGGCCGGGGCGACGGTGATGCCGATGCTCGGTTCGGCGAACCGCCAGGAGGATCGTTATCCCGATCCGAATACCTTCGACATCCACCGGGAGGCCCGGGCGCATCTGGGCTGGGGGCATGGCGTGCACGTGTGCCTCGGCATGCACCTGGCGCGGCTCGAAATGCGCACCGCCATCAACCTTCTGCTCGACCGGCTGCCCAATCTGCGCCTGGACCCCGATGCGGACGACCCCCACATCCGCGGCCAGGTCTTCCGGTCACCGACGTCGGTTCCGGTGCTGTTCGATCCGCGATGACCGGCCCGCTGAAGGGTGCAACTTGCCAATCGGCTAGTTTCCGGTAAGGCTCTCCGTAGCCCCTCTACCGAGTCAGAAGAGAGTGACAGATATGACTGAGGCTGTAAAGGTCCGCTTCGAGCCGAAGATGATGATCGACGGCAAGCTCGTCGAAGGCCAGGCCGGCACCTTCACCAACATCAACCCCGCGACCGAGGAGTCCCTGGGCGAGGTCTCGGACGCCTCGAAGGAGGACATGCACCGGGCCATCGACGCGGCCCGGCGCGCCTTCGACGAGACCGACTGGTCGACCAACAAGGAGCTGCGCAAGCGCTGCCTGCTGCAGCTGCACGAGGCCATCGAGTCCGAGATCGACGAGCTGCGCGAGGAGCTCATCCTCGAGGTCGGCGCGCCCCGCGCGATCACGTACGGGCCCCAGCTGGATGCGCCGCTGGCGGACGGCCTGAAATACCCCGCTCGGCTGATCGACTCGTACGCATGGGAGACCGACCTCGGGGACCGGGTTATCAGCCTCACCGGCGCGAACACCACCATCAAGGTGTGGCGGGAGCCGGTCGGTGTGGTCGGCGCGATCGTGCCGTGGAACTTCCCGTTCGAGGTCACGCTCAACAAGCTCGGCCAGGCGTTGGGCAGCGGCAACACCGTGGTGCTCAAGCCCGCGCCGAACACGCCGTTCAACGCGAACCGGCTGGGCCGGCTGATCGCCGAGAAGACCGACATCCCCGCCGGCGTCGTCAACGTCGTCACCGCCTCGGATCACTTCGTCGGCGAGGAGCTCACGCTGTCGCCCAAGGTCGACCTGATTTCGTTCACCGGCTCCACGGTTGTCGGCAAGCGGATCATGGAAAAGGGTGCGGCCACTATGAAGCGGCTGTTCCTGGAGCTCGGCGGCAAGTCGGCCACCATCGTGCTGGAGGACGCCGACTTCGCGACTGCGTGCATGGTGGGCATCGCGCCGTGCATGCACGCCGGTCAGGGTTGTGCCAACCCGACCCGGCTGCTGCTGCCGCGGTCCCGCTACGACGAAGGCGTGGAGATCCTCAAGAACATCTACGAGAACGTCACGTGCGGCGACCCGCAGGACCCCGCGACGCTGTGCGGGCCGGTGATCTCGCAGCGGCAGTACGAGCGGGTGACGGGCTACATCCAAAAGGGTGTCGACGAGGGCGCCACGGCGCTGGTCGGTGGCCCCGGCGCGGAAACCGGCTTCGACAAGGGTTACTACGTCCGCCCAACGCTTTTCACCGACGTCGACAACAAGATGACCATCGCGCAAGAGGAGATCTTCGGCCCGGTGCTCTCGGTCATCCCGTTCGAGGACGAGGAAGACGCGATCAGGATCGCCAACGAGAGTGTGTACGGGTTGGCCGGCAACGTGTTCGCGGGTTCGCTAGAGCGCGCGCTGTCGGTGACCCGCCGGATCAAGGCCGGCTTCATGGGCGTCAACGGCGGCGCCGGCTACGCTGCCGACTCGCCGTTCGGTGGCTACAAGGAGAGCGGCATCGGTCGCCAGAACGGTGTGGCCGGGTTCGACCAGTACACCGAGATCAAGTCGGTCGCATACCCCGCCGGCTAGGAATCACTTTCGACGAGATTGGCGTCGTGGCCGCGGTTTCAGACCCATCGCGACCGTGGCGGCAATTTCGGTTGAGTCGGGCGGCGGCGCCGAATCCCGTTCGCAATCGCGGCGAGAACCGAACACCCCACGGCACCCCGGGCTTCGCCCGCCCAACCCCTTGGTCGACAATCAACGGCAAGACTCCACTCTTTTCGAAGTCCACATGTCAAAGGAGACAAGACCATGGCTGAGGCCGTCATCGTCGAGGCAGTGCGTTCACCGATCGGCAAGCGCAACGGCGGATTGTCCGGAGTACACGCGGCGGATCTGTCCGCGCAGGTGCTCAACGGCCTGGTCGACAAGGCCGGCGTCGATCCGGGCCTGGTCGACGACGTCATCTGGGGTTGCGTCATGCAGGCCGGTGAGCAGGCCCTCGACATCGGCCGCACCGCCCTGCTGACGGCAGGCTGGCCCGAGACCGTCCCGGGCGTGACCGTGGACCGCCAGTGCGGCTCCAGCCAGCAGTCCATCCACTTCGCCGCCGCCGGGGTCATCGCCGGGCACTACGACGTCGTCGTCGCCGGTGGTGTCGAGTCGATGTCGCGGACCCCGATGGGCGCATCGCTGGCCAACGGCGGGCGCCCGTATCCCCAGGCATTCCTGGACCGCTACCAAGGCCAGATCCCCAACCAGGGCATCGGCGCGGAGATGATCGCCGAGCAGTGGGGGTTCGATCGCACCGCGCTCGACCAGTTCTCTCTCGATTCTCACGAAAAGGCCGCTGCCGCACAGGATGCCGGCGCCTTCGATGACCAGATCGTAGGCATCAGCGTGGCCGACGGCAACGTGGTCCTCAAGGACGAAGGCATCCGACGCGGCACGCCGATGGAGAAGATGGCCTCGCTGAAGCCGGCGTTCAAGGAAGACGGCGTGATTCACGCCGGCAACTCGTCGCAGATCTCCGACGGCTCGGCGGCGATCCTGTTCATGTCCGCCGAAAAGGCAAAGGAGCTGGGGCTCAAGCCGATCGCCAAGGTGCACACCGCAGCGCTGGCCGGCGCGGACCCGGTGATCATGCTGACCGCGCCCATCCCCGCGACGCAGAAGGCGCTCAAGCGCTCCGGGCTGTCGATCGACGACATCGGCGCCTATGAGGTCAACGAGGCGTTCGCGCCGGTTCCGCTGGCGTGGCTCAAGGACATCGGCGCCGACGAGAAGAAGCTCAACCCCAACGGCGGCGCGATCGCACTGGGCCACCCGCTCGGCGGGTCCGGAGCCCGGATCATGACCACCCTGCTGTACCACATGCGGGACAAGGGAATTCAGTACGGCTTGCAGACCATGTGTGAAGGCGGCGGCCAGGCCAACGCCACCATCGTGGAACTGTTGTGACCGAGGCCGATGCCCTTGAGAAGGGGGCCCTGGCCGAGCGCCGGGGCAACGTGATGGTGATAACCATCAACCGCCCCGAAGCCCGCAACGCCGTGAACGCCGCCGTCAGCATCGGCCTCGGGGACGCGCTCGAAGAGGCGCAGCGCGACCCCGAGGTGCGGGCGGTGGTGGTCACCGGCGCGGGGGACAAATCGTTTTGCGCCGGCGCCGACCTCAAGGCGATCGCACGCCGGGAGAACATCTATCACCCCGAGCATCCCGAGTGGGGCTTCGCCGGATACGTCCACCACTTCATCGACAAGCCCACCATCGCCGCGGTCAACGGCACCGCCTTCGGCGGTGGCACCGAGCTGGCACTGGCCAGCGACCTGGTGGTGGCCGACGAGCGAGCGCAGTTCGGCCTCCCTGAGGTCAAGCGGGGATTGATCGCCGCCGCCGGCGGCGTCTTCCGCATCGCCGAGCAGCTGCCGCGCAAGGTGGCGATGCGGCTGCTGCTGACCGGCGAACCGCTCAGCGCGGCCGCCGCCTGCGAATGGGGCCTGATCAACGAGGTCGTCGCGCAGGGCTCGGTGCTGGAGGCCGCGCTGGCGCTGGCCGCGCGGATCACCGTCAACGCCCCGCTGTCGGTGCAGGCCAGCAAGCGGGTCGCCTACGGCGTCGATGACGGCGTCGTGGTGGGCGACGAACCGGGGTGGCAACGCACCATGCGCGAGATGAAGGCCCTGCTCAAATCCGAGGACGCCAAAGAGGGACCGAGGGCGTTCGCCGAAAAGCGGGAGCCGGTCTGGCAGGCGCGCTAGCTAGCCCGCCAGGATGTTGACGCCGCGGCCGAACACCGCGGGTAGCAGCGTGCAGGTCGGCACGACCGCGCGCCGCACCGCCCGCGACGAGCTCGCCAACACCAGCGTGCGGGTGAGCAGCCGGTAATCGCGGGTGATCCGGTGCCAGGCCCGCTCGTAGGACGCCGGCGCGTCGGTGACGATGGCGTCGACGGCCGCAGCGGCCTGCTTGAGCGCCAGGCTGATGCCCTCGCCGGTGAGCGCGTCCTCGTAGCCGGCCGCGTCCCCGACCAGCAGTACTCGCCCCGCGACCCGGCGGGAGACCACCTGACGCAACGGGCCGCAGCCGCGGGCCTGCCCCGAGGCGGCGCCGCGCAGCCGGTGGGCCAGCCGCGGGAACCAGGCCAGGTCGGGCCGCCCACGCGACAGGATCGCCACACCGACCAGATCGGGTTCAACCGGCGTCACGTACGCCTCACCCCAGCGCGACCAGTACACCTCGACGAAATCCGACCATGCAGGCACCCGGTAGTGCCTCCGCACCCCGTAGCGTCGCGGCGCCCCCGCCGTTGCCGTGATCCCGGCGGCGCGCCGGACCTGTGAATGCAGGCCGTCGGCCGCCACCAACCATTTCGCGCGCACACCCGCGGCGGAGACGCCGTGGGCGTCCTGCGCCACGCTCGTCACTCGCGTGCGGATCCAATCGGTGTCCTGCTCTTTCGCGCGCGCGGCCAGCGCCGCATGCAATGTGGTGCGGCGCACGCCGCGGCCCGGCCCGCCCCGAAAGCGCGCCTGGGCCCGCACCCGTTCACTGACGTAAGCGATCCCGTGAAAAGGCATGCCGACGGGATCCACACCCAGCGAGGTCAATTCGGCCAGCCCGCCGGGCATCAACCCTTCGCCACACGCCTTATCGATGGGGCTGTCCCGCGGCTCGGCCACGATCACCGAAAGTCCAAGCCGTCGCGCATGTAGCGCCGTCGCCAGGCCCGCCGGGCCGCCGCCGGCGATCAGCAGGTCCGCATCGTAATCGGTCACGTGTAACCCAACGCGGAGTTCTCCACCTGCAGTCGCACCCTGAGCAGTGCGGCGTTGGCCAGCGTGAAGACGGCGGCGGTCAGCCAAGCCGTATGCACCAGCGGCAACGCCAACCCCTCGGCCACCACCGCAACGTAGTTCGGATGGTGCAGCCACCGGTAGGGCCCCTGACGCACCAAGGGGGCCCGCGGCAAAACGATCACCCGGGTGTTCCACCGCCGCCCCAGCGTCGTGATGCACCACCAGCGCAATGCCTGGCTGGCCACCACCACCGCCAGCATCGGCCAGCCCAGCCACCCGATGAAGGGCCGGTGCAGCGCCCACGGTTCGACGAGGCAGCCGACCAGTAACCCGCCGTGAATGATCACCATGACCGGATAGTGCGATCGGCCAAACTCCTTGGCGCCCTGGGTGAACGACCAGCGCGCGTTGCGGGTGGAAACCACCAGCTCCGCGATGCGTTCGAGTCCGACCGCCAGGACCAGCAGGTAATACATGGCTACAGTCTTTACCAGCTCCGCCGGCCCGGCAGCACCAGCACCGTCGTCCGCGGATCGGCGACGTCGGTCGGCGCGCGGATGGCTTCAGTTTGGGTATAGGGGTTGGGTGAAGACTTCACCGCAACCCCGGCAATGGACCAATCTCTCAGCGCAGCGCCCGTCGAGGCGGCGAAACCACCGCATGCCTCCATGTCGAGGTGACGGCGCCGCCGCGCCGCCGGTTCACCTGCCCGCCGCGCTGCCGGGCCGCTAGGGTCTGCGATATGCGGGCTCTGGTCACCGGTGCCACCGGTTACGTGGGATCACGCCTGGTCACCGCGCTGCTGGACGATCAGCATCAGGTAATCGCGGCGACGCGAAACCCGGCGCGCCTCAAGCGGTTCGGCTGGTTCGACGACGTCACGCCGGTGAGATTGGACGCCGCCGACCCCGAGACGCTGGCCTCCGCCTTCGCCGGCTGCGGTCCCGTTGATACGGCGTATTACCTGGTGCACGCGATCGGGCAGCCCGGATTTCGCGACGCCGACAAGGCCGCGGCGGCGAACTTCGCGGCGGCGGCTCGCGACGCCGGGGTGCGACGCATCGTCTACCTGGGCGGCTTCGTGCCCGCGGACGAGGATCTGTCCGAGCACCTGACCAGTCGGGCCGAGGTGGCCGAGGCGCTCACCATCCCGGACGGCCCGGAGCTGGTATGGCTGGGCGCTGCGATCATCATCGGCGCCGGCTCGACGTCATTCGAGATGATGCGCTACGTCGGCGATCGTTTTCCGCTGATCCCGATCCCGAGTTGGATGGACAACCCGATCGACCCGATATCCATCCGCGACGTCCTGCACTATCTCGTGGCCGCGGCCGATCGCGACCTGGTGCCCGCCGGGGCTTACGACATCGCCGGCCCGGACACCACGTCCTACCGGGACCTGCTCAAGGCGTACTCACGCGTCTCCGGCCGCTGGCACACCGGACTGCCGGTCGGCAGGATCGACACCACGCTGGCCTCGCTGATCACGGGCGTCGCCCTGCCGGTGCCCCCGGGACTGGCGGGTGATCTGGTCGAATCGCTGGACCACCCGATGGTGGCTTCGGCCAGCGGGCTGCGCGATCGCGTTCCCGACCCGCCCGGCGGCCTGCTCGGCATCGACGAGTCCATCGCGCTGGCCCTGGCCGGCCAGTCCACGCATCGGCCGCGTCCCGTCAACGCGCTGGCCGATCCACACCACCTCGCCAACACCGATCCCGCCTGGGCCGGCGGCGACGCGCTGCGCATCCGCCGGCTCGCCCGGCGGGTGACCCCGTCGATCGTGCGGCCGACCCTGGGGCTGGTCGACAGGGTTCCCGGCCCGATGGCCGGAGCCGTGCGCACCGGCCTCGACATCCTGATCGCCCTGACCCCGAAGGTGCACCCTGCATGACCCAGTCCGCGAGTCAATATCACGCCGGCGTCTTCACCGAATTACGCCGTGCGGTCACCAATGTCGCTGTGCCCCATAACGAATCGCCCGGAGTGGTGCGGCGCCGGCGGGTCATCGTGGCCATCACGGTGGTCCTCGGGGCCGGCGTGCTCGGGTTCTCGTTGCGGCGGCATCCAGGGGATGCAAGCTTTTACTGGCTGACGCTGGTGCTGGCGGCGGTGTGGACCGCCGGAGCGCTGGTCTCCGGCCCGCTGCACCTCGGCGGCATCTGTTGGCGGGGACGCAACCAGCGGCCGGTCCTCACCGGCACGGGCGTCGGCCTGCTGGTGGGCGGGGCTTTCGTGGTGGGCGGGCTGATCGTCCGGCAGATCACCCCCGTGGCGGAGTTGATAACCCGGGTGCTGCTCTACGCCCACCACGGGTGGTATCCGGTGATCGTGGCGATCACACTGATCAACGGCGTCGCCGAAGAAGTGTTCTTTCGCGGCGCGCTCTACACCGCCCTGGGCCGCCACCATCCGATCATCATCTCGACCGTCCTCTACACGTGCGCGACGCTGGCCAGCGGCAACCCGATGCTCGGCTTCGCCGCGATCATTCTGGGGACGGTGTGCGCGTTCGAGCGCCGGGCGACCGGCGGTGTCCTGGCGCCGATGCTCACCCATCTGGTGTGGGGGCTGATCATGGTTCTCGTGCTGCCCCCGATGTTCGGCGTCTGACTTCTCCGTCCGCTGACGCGATGACCTCGCGGGCCAGCGCGCGCCGTGCGGCGACGCGGGCGGGCCGGACGAAGAACCAGTACAGCCGCCCCGGGATACCCCTCGGCAGGAAGATCGAGCGCTGCGTATAACGGGCGCCCCGACCGTCTTGGCCGGTGACCGCAATCTCGAGCCACTCGCGTCCCGGCGCTCGCTTGGTGGAGCGCAGCCGCAACAGGGTTCCCGCCGTGCGCTCGTCGACCTTCCAGTCGGCCGCCCGCGAGTTCATGACGCCCTCCGCCGCCGTGAAGACGTCGCCGGGCTCGGCGGCGGTCGCGGCGGTCCGAACATCGGTGTAAACGATCTCGCCCGCCCAGTCCGGGTCCGTGGGCAGGGCCTCGGCCGGTTCGGACCGCAACGATTCCCAGGTGGGTTCGGGGACGCCACGCGCGGCGCGGGCGAGCGCGAGTTCGACCGCCCGCCGGTAGCCGGTCAGCCCGCCCGGCGGCGGCGCGATGATGCCGTCGATGTCGGAATCGCGCATCACCGCATCGCATTCCAGCGACTCGATCAGCGGCCGTGCCAGACCGGCCGGGATCGGGGTCACCGTCCCCACCCATAGGCTGGCGATCGTGGGGGTCAGAAACGGCAGCACGATCAGGTAGCGCTTGCCCAGCCCCGCCACGCCGGCATACACCCGCATCATGTCGCCGTATTCCAGCACGTCGGGCCCGCCGATGTCCCAGGTGCGCGACTCCGGTACCGGGGCCTTCGAAAGAGAAGCCGCCGCGGCCAGGTAGTACAGCACGTCGCGCGCCGCGATCGGCTGAATTTTGTTGTGCACCCATTTCGGCGTGGTCATCACCGGCAACCGGTCGGTGAGGTGCCGGATCATCTCGAACGACGCCGACCCCGAGCCGACGACCACCCCGGCCTGCAACACCACCGTCTCGACCCCGGAATCGATCAGCGCGTCGCCGACGTCCCTGCGTGACGCGAGATGTGGTGAGAGATCGCGGTTTTCGGGATGCAGCCCACTCAGATACACCACTCGTCGCACCCCGGCGCGCCGCGCGGCCGTCGCGACGTTACGGGCGGCGCGGGTTTCCTCGGCGGCGAAATCCTTTGAGGTACCCATCGAGTGGACGAGGTAATAGACCACGTCGATGCCGTCGAACGCGGCGGTCAGTGAATCGAGGTCGCCCAGGTCGCCGCGGACCACCTCGGCCTGTTGCCGCCACGGCACCTGCGCCAGCTTGTCCGGGTTGCGCGCCAGCGCCCGAACGTCATGGCCGTCGTCCAGCAGTCGGGGGACCAGGCGTCCGCCGATGTAGCCGGTCGCTCCGGTAACCAGGCATCGCACCTGTTCGGGCATCGATCCTCCGTCGTTCGTCAGTGGGTCTGACGACGAGGATTACCTCATCGAAGGCTGCTTAAGCGTTGCGGCCGATCACCGCATCAACTTCACCGGTCGGTGAAGTTGGCGGTGCGCCGCTGCTGGAAGGCCGTTGCGCCCTCGACGAAGTCGGGGGATTTCAGCAGCACCGACTGTCCGTCGAATTCACGCTGCAGGGCGGGGTCCAGCTCGGTCAGCGTGGCCGCGTTGATCGCCAGCTTCGTCTTGGCGAAGGCCACCGCCGGGCCGCTCAACAACCGGGCGATCACCTTGTCCACCTCGGCATCGAAGTCGCCGGCCGGATAGACCGCGGTGACCAGGCCCCACGACAAGGCCTCGGCGGCGGTCAGCCGCTCCGGAAGCAGCGCCATCTGCATGGCCCTGATCCGGCCGATCGCGGCCGCCACCAACGCCGACGCCCCACCGTCGGGCATCAACCCGATCTTGGTGAAGGCGAGCATGAAAAACGCGCTCTCCGAAGCCAATACGACGTCGCACGCGAGGGCGATGGAGACGCCGACGCCGGCCGCGGGTCCCTGGACCACAGCGACCACCGGGTGCGGCACCGCGGCGATCCCGCGCACCAGCCGGTTGATCTCGAGGATGATTTCGTCCGGTGGCACGCCGCCGCCGTCGGAGACGTCGTCGGCGCTGATGCCCGCACCGGAGCTGAAGCCGCGTCCGGCGCCGCCCAGTCGCACGACCTTGACCTCAGGGTCGGTGGCCGCGTACTCCATCGCGTCCGCGAGTCCGGTGATCACCGGAACGGTCAGCGAATTCAGGCTGTCGGGCCGGTTGATGGTCACCGACAGAACGCCGTCGGACAGCGTGACGTCAAGGCCCGCGACGGGTGTCAGGGTGGCGATCGCCGAAGTAGTCATCGGCTCACCATAAGTGACCGGGGTGCGCGGTCCTGCGGCGCGGCTGCGAAGATGTCGAACGACTGGTTGTTTGGTGACAACGGTCAAGGGCGTCAAAGCGGACGAAAGGTCGGTGGATCGTGGCTGGACCGTTGAACGGACTGCGTGTTGTCGAGTTGGCCGGCATCGGCCCCGGCCCGCACGCCGCCATGATCCTGGGGGACCTGGGCGCCGACGTCGTGCGCATCGACCGCCCCTCCTCGGGGCCGGGTGGAGTCGCCAAGGACGCCATGATGCGCAACCGGCGGGTGGTGACCGCCGACCTGAAGTCCGACGAAGGACGCGGCCTCGTCCTCAAACTGATCGCCAAAGCCGACGTGCTGATCGAGGGCTACCGCCCGGGCGTCACCGAGCGGCTCGGCCTGGGCCCCGAGGACTGCGCCAAGGTCAACGACAGGCTGGTCTACGCCCGCATGACCGGCTGGGGCCAGACCGGCCCGCGCAGCCAGCAGGCGGGCCACGACATCAACTACATCTCTCTGAACGGCATCCTGCACTCCATCGGCCGGGCGAACGAGCGGCCGGTCCCGCCGCTGAACCTGGTCGGTGATTTCGGTGGCGGCTCCATGTTCCTGCTACTCGGCATCCTGTCCGCCCTATGGGAGCGGCAGACCTCCGGTAAGGGCCAGGTGGTCGACGCCGCGATGGTGGACGGCTCGAGCGTGCTGATCCAGATGATGTGGCAGATGCGTGCGTCCGGGATGTGGACCGACGCGCGCGGCACCAACCTGCTCGACGGCGGCGCGCCCTACTACGACACCTACGAATGCGCCGACGGGCGCTACGTCGCGGTCGGCGCCATCGAACCGCAGTTCTACGCCGCCATGCTGGCCGGGCTCGGCCTGGACGGCGCCGACCTGCCCGGCCAGAACGACGTCGGCCGCTGGCCCGAGCTGCGGGCCCTGCTGACGGAGAAGTTCGCAAGCCAGGACCGCGACCACTGGGCCAAGGTGTTCGCCGACTCCGACGCGTGCGTGACGCCCGTGCTGGCCTTCGGCGAGGTTCAGACCGAGCCGCACATCACCGAGCGCGACACGTTCTACGAGGTCAACGGCGGCTTGCAGCCGCTACCGGCGCCGCGGTTCTCCCGTACCGCGCCGGAGACGCCGCGGCCCGCGGCGCCGGTGACCGACCCCGAAGCTGTTCTCAGGGAATGGGTATAGTCCCAACCAACCAGTTGGCTGGACTCAAGCGATCAGGGAAGGACTCGGATGGAGATCAAAGACGCCGTTGCCGTCGTCACCGGGGGAGCGTCAGGCCTGGGCCTGGCCACCACGAAACGACTGCTCGACCGCGGCGCCCAGGTGGTCGTGATCGACCTGCGTGGCGAAGAAGCGGTCCGTGAGCTGGGCGATCGCGCTCGCTTCGTCGAGGCCGACGTCACCGACGAGGCCGCCGTCGGCAAGGCCCTGGACGCCGCGGAGTCGATGGGCACGCTGCGGATCAACGTCAACTGCGCCGGCATCGGCAACGCCATCAAGACCCTGTCCAAGGACGGCCCGTTCCCGCTGGACGGCTTCAAGAAGGTGATCGGGGTCAACCTGATCGGCACCTTCAACGTGCTGCGGCTGGCCGCCGAGCGCATCGCCAAGACGGAAGCCATCGGTCCCGAAACAAGCCCAGAGCGGGGCGTCATCATCAACACCGCCTCGGTCGCCGCGTTCGAGGGCCAGATCGGCCAGGCGGCCTATTCGGCGTCCAAGGGCGGCGTCGTCGGCATGACCCTGCCGATCGCGCGCGACCTGTCGCGCGAGCTCATCCGCGTGGTGACCATCGCGCCGGGCCTTTTCAAGACCCCGCTGCTGGGATCGCTGCCCGAGGAGGCGCAGGCGTCGCTGGGCAAGCAGGTGCCGCACCCGGCCCGACTGGGTGATCCCGACGAATACGGCGCCTTGGCCGTCCACATCGTGGAGAACCCGATGCTCAACGGCGAGGTCATCCGCCTGGATGGCGCCATTCGCATGGCGCCTCGATGAGCCGCACGGCCCCCCGGACAAAACGAAAGCCCCCCGCACCGGCGGGGGGCTTTCGTGCTAACCAGACTCAATGCTTACTTGCGGAACCATCGACTGACGTTCGGTTCGGCCATCAACAGCCGGGCAAGCATGCTCATGGTTGCCTCAGCTCGCGGCTTGCAGTTCGTCGAACTGCTCCGAGGTCTCGCCTTCCACCAGGACGTCGCCGTGGTAGAGGGCATCGAAGTCAACTTTGATGACGTCGGCACTTGTGTCGTCGATCCACATGACACTGAGCGTATGGGCCACCATTAAGGAATCTTTGAGTCACGATTCGGAAAACCTTGGCAATTTACCGGCCAGTAGGTTGCCGGTCGCCCACCACGCGATTTGGGCCGTGAGCTGCTTACTTGTCGCACATTTTCTGGCCGGACTCTTATTGTCCGAGCGGTTTGAAAATGCACATTGAACGGTTCGGGCGGGCCCTGCGTGTTAAAGGCAGTGCACTGTTCGACGTGTGCAGATTAGCGTTTGTTACGTTGTCGCGGACCAGCGAGCGGCCAGCGCAACGGGGCACCGGCGGCGGAAGGGCCCGAAATGCTGCAGAAAACCGCCCGGCTTGCGATCAGGGCGCCGCGGCGCATCATCGCCCTCGGTGTCCTGGTTTTCATCGCCGCCGCCGTCTTCGGCGTCCCCGTCGCCAAGAGCCTGTCGCCCGGTGGCTTTCAAGACCCGAACTCCGAGTCGGGCCGCGCCATCAGCGTGTTGAGCGACAAGTTCGGCCAGAGCGGCCAGCAGGTGCTGATCCTGGTGACCGCGCCGGGTGGCACCAACAGCGAAGCGGCCCGCAAGGTGGGCACCGACCTCGTTGACGGGCTGCGAAAGTCCCCACTCGTCTACAACGTCTCCTCGCCGTGGACCGCGCCCCCACCAGCTGCGGCGGACCTCGTCAGCCGCGACGGCAAGTCCGGACTCATCGTGGTCAACCTCAAAGGCGGCGAGGACTACGCCCAGCGCAACGCCCAGACGTTGGCGGATCAGTTCATCCACGACCGTGACGGCGTCACCGTGCGGGCGGGCGGTGCGGCGATGCAGTACGCGCAGATCAACACGCAGAACCAGGCCGACCTGCTGGTGATGGAGATGATCGCCCTGCCGCTGAGCTTTTTGGTGTTGATCTGGGTGTTCGGCGGGCTGCTGGCGGCGGCGCTGCCGATGGCGCTGGGCGCGCTGGCCGTCGTCGGCTCGATGTCGGTGTTGCGACTGATCACTTACACCACCGAGGTCTCGATCTTCGCCCTGAACCTGAGCACCGCGCTGGGCCTGGCCCTGGCGATCGACTACACCCTGTTGATCGTCAGCCGCTATCGCGACGAGTTGGCCGAGGGCCACACCCGCGACGAAGCGCTCATCCGGACCATGGCCACCTCCGGCCGCACCGTGCTGTTCTCCGCGGTCACCGTGGCGTTGTCGATGTCGGCGACGGTGGCGTTCCCGATGTACTTCCTCAAGTCGTTCGCCTACGCCGGCGTGGCCACCGTTGCCTTCGTCGCAACCGCCTCGATCGTGATCACCCCGGCCGCGCTCGTCCTGCTGGGGCCCCGGCTGGACGCCCTGGACGTGCGCCGCCTGGCGCGGCGGATATCGCGGCGCCCCGCGCCGGCGCATCGCCCGGTCGAGCAATCGTTCTGGTATCGGTCCACCAGATTCGTGATGCGCCGCTGGGCGCCGGTCGGCCTCTCGGTAGTCGCCCTGTTGTTGCTGCTCGGGTATCCGTTTCTGCGGGTGACGTGGGGCTTCCCGGACGATCGGGTGCTGCCGCGGTCGGCGTCGTCGCATCAGGTCGGCGACCTGCTGCGCAACGATTTCGCACACGACTCGGCCACGTCGGTGTCCGTCGTCATCCCCGATGCCACCGGCCTGGGCCCGTCGGACTTCGACACCTACGCCGCCGATCTGTCGCGGGTGGCCGACGTCTCGGCGGTGTCAAGCCCCGGCGGCACCTTCGCGGCCGGCAATCGCGTGGGGCCGCCCGCCGGGCCCGCCGGGCTGGCCGGCGGCAGCGCGTTCCTGACCGTCAGCAGCGCGGCGCCGCTGTTTTCCCAGGCGAACGACACCCAGCTGAAGCGGTTGCACGCGGTGCCCGGGCCCGTCGGCCGAGCCGTCGAGATGGGCGGCCTGGCGCAGGTCAACCGCGACAGCGTCGATGCCGTAACCGACCGGCTTCCGCTGGTCCTTGGGTTGATGGCGGCGATCACCTTCGTGTTGCTGTTCCTGCTCACCGGCAGCCTACTGCTGCCGGCCAAGGCGCTGGCCTGCAACGTCCTGTCGCTGACGGCGGCGTTCGGTGCGCTGGTGTGGATCTTCCAGGACGGCCATCTGGGTGCGCTCGGAACGACGCCGAGCGGAACGCTGGTGGCGAACATGCCGGTGCTGCTGTTCTGCATCGCCTTCGGCTTGTCCATGGACTACGAAGTGTTCCTGCTCTCCCGGATCCGCGAGTACTGGCTGGCGTCCGGCGCCGCCCGACCGGCGAAGCCGACGGCGAGGCAGGCCCACGCCGCCAACGACGAGAGCGTGGCGCTCGGGGTCGCCCGCACCGGCCGGGTGATCACCGCGGCCGCCCTGGTGATGTCGATGTCGTTCGCCGCGCTGATCGCGGCCCACGTCTCGTTCATGAGGATGTTCGGCCTCGGCCTGACGCTCGCCGTGTTCGCCGACGCCACCTTGGTGCGGATGGTGGTCGTCCCGGCCTTCATGCATGTGATGGGCCGATGGAATTGGTGGGCGCCCAGACCCCTGGCGTGGCTGCACGACCGGTTCGGCATCAGCGAGAAAGCGGCAGACGCGACCGTCGAAAGCCTCGAACCGACGCGAGGACCGGCCGAACTCCCCGAGCCGGCGGCCAACATCGGTTGACGCCGCCGTGCGTGCAGACCTTTATTGTTGGGCTCATCCGAGCCGAAAGGATTGGTATGACAACGGCGGTTGACCACCCCCTCTTCGCGCGGATCTGGCCGATCGTCGCCACCCATGAAGTCGAGGCGATCCGGGCCATGCGCCGGGAAAATCTGGCCGGCCTGCGCGGCCGGGTGCTGGAGGTAGGCGCCGGAATCGGCACGAACTTCGCTCTCTACCCGGACTCCGTCGACGAGGTGATCGCGATGGAGCCCGAACCGCGGCTGGCGACCCTGGCCCGTGCCGCCGCCGACGTGGTGCCCGCCCGCGTCGTCGTGACGGGCGAGACGGTCGAAGCGTTCAGCGGCGCGGAGCCCTTCGACGCGGTGGTGTGCTCGCTGGTGTTGTGCTCGGTGAACGACCCGGGCGACGTGTTGCGGCGCCTGTACTCGTTGCTCAGGCCGGGCGGGGAGCTGCGGTATCTCGAGCACATCGCCAGTGTCGGTGCGCGGGGCCGGATTCAGCGCGTGGCCGATGCGACGTTGTGGCCACGGCTCTTCGGCAACTGCCATACCCATCGCGATACCGAGCGCTCGATCGTCGAGGCGGGATTCGAAGTAGACACGTCGCGGCGGGAGTTCACGTTGCCGTCCTGGGCGCCCATGCCGGTCTCCGAGCTCCTGCTCGGCCGCGCGCGCCGGCCCTGACCGGCCGTCCCGTCAGTTCAGCAGGGCCGGTAGCCGCTGCAACAGGCCGGGCAGAGCCTGGCTGGCCGTCTCACGCATGCTGAGGGTCACGCTGCTCGACAACGGAGTCACCTCGGGATTGACCTCGATGACGGCGGTGCCGCGCGACAGGGCCAGCTCGGCCAGCCCGGCCGCCGGATAGACGATCGCCGAGGTCCCGACCACCACCATCACGTCGGCGGCCTCGGTTGCCTCGACGGCGCGCCGCCATGGCTCGTCGGGCAGCTGTTCACCGAACCACACGATGTCGGGCCGGATGAGGCCCCCGCAATGACATACCGGGGGATCCACCTCCAGCGCCGGTTCGGGCATCGCGGGCAGCGCGCCGGAGTAACGCGTATTGCAACGCGCGCAACGGAATTCGAACAGACTGCCGTGCAGATGATGAACCGAGTGGCTGCCCGCGCGCTCGTGCAGGTCGTCGACGTTCTGGGTGATGACGCTGACCTGGGCGTCGTCCTGCCAGGCCGCGATGGCGCGATGGCCCGCATTCGGTTGCACATCGGCGACCAGATAGTGGCGCCACAGATACCAGCCCCAAACCCGCTGCGGGTTGTCGCGCCAGCCCTGGGTGCTGGACAGCTCGTAAGGGTCGAAGCGAGCCCATAACCCGTTCTTGTCGTCGCGGAAGGTCGGCACGCCGCTTTCCGCGGAGATCCCCGCGCCGCTGAGCACGGCAATTCGCATCCCCCCAACATAGCCGGGAGTGGGGGATACTGGACGGGTGGAGCTGGGTGACTGGTTGAAGGTCGACATGAAGGCGGGAAAGCCGTTGTTCGACCAGCTCAGGACGCAGGTCATCGACGGGGTCCGGGAGGGCGCGCTGCCGCCCGGCACCCGCCTGCCCACCGTTCGGGATCTGGCCGGCCAGCTCGGCGTCGCCGTCAACACCGTAGCGCGGGCCTACCGGGAGCTGGAGACCTCCGCCATCATCGAAACCCGCGGGCGTTTCGGCACTTTCATCGCCCGTTACGACCCGACCGACGCCGCGATGGCGGCCGCGGCGCGCGAGTACGTCCGGGTCGCGCGCGGACTCGGCTTGGATAAGGACGACGCGGTGCGCTACATCGAAGCGGTGCCCGACGAGTAAGGCGGGCGTCGAAAAGCCTTGACGGGCAAGCTGTCTGGAGCCACTCAGCGCAACACCTTGTTCAGTGTGCGTAGATTGCGCGTCGTGGTCGACGACTTGTACCGCGGTTTGCCCATCGTTTTGCCGATGCTGCTGTCCAGGGTGCTGCCCTTGGGCACCTGCCAATAGACCACGCCTTCGCCGCGTCGGATCTTCTCGGTGGGACCCGCGTCCTTGCCCAGCGCGGCGAGCTCGTCCAGCACGGCGGCGTCGGCGACGAACGTGACGTAGGACTGATAGCCGTCGAGCTCACGCTCGAACGGGTAGGCGTCGACCACGCCGCGCACCGTGTCGATGTCGTAGGCGAGCACCCACGCGTCGTAGCCGAACCGGTCGCGCAACGCGGCTTCGGCCTTCTTGCGCACCGACGCCACGCCACCGGAAGATTCCAGCAGCACGTTGCCGGTCGCCAGGACGGTCCGGACCTCGGTGAATCCCGCCTCGGTGAGTGCCGCCGCCACGTCGGCCATCTTGAGATTGACGCCCCCGACGTTGACGCCACGCAGGAAGGCCGCGTACTTGGTCATGCCCCGATTTCACCAGGGTGGCCGCGGGACGAATACCTCGGGCCCGCGCGACGTAGGCTTTCGTCATGGGACGCCAAGTCTTCGACGACAAACTGCTGGCCTTGATCAGCGGCCACTCCCTTGGGGTGCTGGCCACCATCAAGCGTGACGGGCGGCCTCAGCTTTCGAACGTGAGTTACCACTTCGACCCGCGCAGCGTGGTGATCCAGGTGTCGATCACCGAGCCGCGCGCCAAGACCCGCAACCTGCGCCGCGACCCGCGGGCCTCGATCCTGGTCGACGCCGACGACGGCTGGTCGTACGCCGTCGCGGAGGGTACCGCCGAGCTGACCCCCCCGGCGGCCGCGCCCGACGACGACACCGTGGAGGCGCTGATTGCGTTGTATCGCAACATCGCCGGTGAACATCCGGACTGGGACGAATACCGCGAGGCCATGGTCACCGACCGGCGGGTGCTGCTGCGCCTGCCGATCTCCCACCTGTACGGCATGCCGCCGGGGAAGCGGTAGCCGCGGCGCGTAGGCGAACCGTTCCGCCAGCCCCGGGCTAGGCTGTCCCGTATGGCTGAATCGAATGCCCGGCAAGGTTCGACGTCGTCGGGCGCCGCGGGATCACCGGAGTCGGACGACGACACCAAGCGCAAATTCCGCGAAGCCCTGGACCGCAAGATGGCGAAGTCATCGGGCGGATCCGACCACAAGGACGGTGCCGCCAAACGATCTCGGGCGCACGGCGCGGTGGGAAACCGCCGAGAATTCCGCCGCAAGAGCGGCTGACGGCCGCTGGGCGTCGGCTAGCAGTCTTGTTGTTTCTCAACGCTTTTGGCAGCTCACGGCGTCAGCCTTCCGGTGCCGCGAATAGGCCGATCGACGGGTCCGCTTGGCCGGGCATGCCGCGCAGGCTTCCCCGGGTGCTCGGATGTTCGAAGTTCACCTGCGACGGGTCGTTCTGATATGCCCAGTCCGCCACGATGGTGCGTTGGCTGAACGTCCAGCGGCCGTCGTGTTTGGTGTACGTGTCCAGGTATCGCCCGCCGATGATGACGTCGATGTCGTGTTCGGGGCCGGCGAAGGTGTGAAACACCAGGCAGTAGACCTCACCGCGGGCGCTGTCGCCGTCGATGGCGAAGTTCGTCGTGGTGATGTTGTGTTGGGAGACACGCACATACGGTTCCGCGGCTTGCAGCTGCGCGATGAACCCTTCGACGCCCCCGGTTGAAAACGAGCCGTGCGAATCGGTCGCCTCGGGGTGGTACAGGCTGCGCAGGGTGTCATAGTCGGCGCGGTCGACCGCCCGGCAATAGGCGGTGACGAGCTGATGCAGCTCGTCGCGAGCCAGCATCAGTGCCAGCTTGCTCTCATCCACCACCACGCCACGATAACCCGGTCATTGCTGCTGAGTAGTCTTGCGACAATGGGTCCCCGGTCCCAGGGTGCTGCGCGGAAGGAAGATCGTTGACAGTGAAACTTTGCCTGGCTCAAGATCCTGAGGCCGACAAGCTGCTGGACGAGAGTCCGTTGGCGTTGCTCATCGGGATGGTTCTGGATCAGCAGGTGCCCTTCGAGACGGCGTTCGCGGGCCCGAAGAAGATCGCGGACCGGATGGGCAGCTTCGATGCCGCCGAGATCGCGGACTACGACCCGGCCAAGTTCGCGGCATTGTGCTCGCAAACGCCTGCGATACACCGCTTTCCGGGATCGATGGCCAAGCGTATCCAAACGCTGGCGCAGATCATCGTGGACCGCTACGACGGCGATGCGGCCGGATTGTGGACCGCCGGCGACCCCGACGGACGCGAGCTGCTGCGGCGGATCAAGGGATTGCCCGGATTCGGGGAAGTGAAGGCGCAGATCTTTTTGGCGCTGCTCGGCAAGCAGTACGGCGTGACGCCGAAAGGCTGGCGCGCGGCTGCGGGGGACTTCGGCCGGGCCGGTGCGCATATCTCGGTCGCCGACATCGTCGACGCCCAATCGATGGGGAAAGTGCGCGCCTACAAGAAGCAGATGAAAGCGGCAGCCAAAGCGGCGAAGTAGCAGGTCCAGGAGAAGGGAAGGGCGACAACGTGAAGACACACATAACGTGTCCGTGCGGCGAAGCCATCGTCGGCAAGGACGAGGACGAACTGGTCGAGCTGACCCAAGCTCACCTCGCCAGCGTTCATCCTGGCCTCGAGTACGACCGCGACGCCATCCTGTTCATGGCGTACTAGCTGCACTGCCCGACGCGAATGCGCGTGCCCCGCTCGGGGACACGCGCATTCGCAGGCGATGAGACGATGGCGGCGCCGTCCGCTACGGCACCACCGTCGAGCCGATGGTGGGCAGGAACTGGCACTGCTTTTCCTTCGTGGTGACCTGCCCGAAGATCGTCGACATCACGCTGCCCGAGCCGGTGTCGGCGATAGCGCTCAGTGTCGTCGGCCCCTCCGGATTGATGTCCGGGCGCGGCTTGAGCGCGACGGTCCCGGACTTGCCGGTGGTCAGGTTCACCCAGGTGACGTTCAGCGGCAGCTTCTGCACCTCGGCGGGTCCGGGGGTACCGACCGCGGTGAAGACGTAAGCGGTCTGGCCCGGCCCCGGGCCGGGGAGCGGAATCTTGGCCGGCCCCGCGACCGACAGCGCGGTGGCGATGGCGTTGGTGCCGTCCGCCAGGCAGTTGGTGCCGATCGACGGGTACATGAAGTCCTGCGTGGGCGGCGTGTCAGGGCCGAAACCCGGAGCAGCCGCCGCGGGAGCCGGTGCCGGTGCGGGCGCCGGTGCGGCTTCCGGTGCGGGAGGTGCCGCCGGTGCCGCGGGAGGTGCCGCCGGTGCCGCGGCGGGCACCTTCGACCATTCGGCCGGGCCCGGTGCGGCGGGCGCCGCCGCGGGGGCGGGGCCTGCCGCGTGGGCCGGGTCGATGCCGGCCGGCAGGTGTGCCTCGGGCGTCGGAGCAGCAGCTGGCGCGGGAGCGGCCTCGGGTGCCGCAGCGGGGGCCGGGCCGGCGGCGTGGGCCGGGTCGATGCCGGCCGGCAGGTGGGCCTGCAAACCGGGTTCCACCCCTGTCGCGGGCACGTGCTGCGCCGGTGCGACGGGCTCGGCCACGAATTGATTGACTGCCGCCGCAACGTTTTTGGACTCAGTGGGTGTGCTCGGGTTGTGGGCGAAAGCCTGCGCGGCGGCCATCAGCAGCTGCGTCGCTTGCTGAGGGTCGGTGGCCGCTTGCTGGATGAGCGGGCCCAGCTGTGACAAGGCGGGCAGACCCGGCAGCCCTTGCGCCGCGTTCGGTTGCGGTATCGGCTGCGGCGCCGCCGGGTCGGCTGCCGCGTTCGGGCAGAGCCCGAACGCGACAGCCGATGCCGTGACGACAGCGGCCAAACCTTTGGACAGATTCCAAGTGGTTGCCACGGTGTCCTCGGTTCTCAGTAGTGGTTTAGCCGTTTACGAACTGATCAGGGCAGGGCGGCAAGCAGCGGCGCTGCCGGTCCTGCCGGGCTGGGCGCCGGCGCGGGTGCCCCGGGCGCGGCAGGAGCCTGACCCGAAGCGAGCGCCGGCAGATCCTGCGGGAGCGTCACTTTCGGAGGCACACTGACCGGCAGGCCGGCCGGCATCGCCGGCATGTTGACCTGCGCCTGCGGTAGTTGCGGGGCCGGCGGAGTGGCCGGTGCCGCCGGTGACGACAGCCCCGGGATCGCGGGCAGGCCCGGGATCGACGGAGCGGCCGGGGCGGCGGGGCCCGCAGCTGCGGGCTGCGCACCCGTGAGGCCCTGGAGCATCCCCGGAATGCCGCCGGTCGCCGTCGATGGCGCGGCGGGGGCCGCCGACTGCGCCAGTCCCGGAACGAGGGGGCTGGCCGCCGGAGACGACGCCGGGGCGGTGGGACTCGTCGGCGCGGTCAGTCCGGGAATCGACGGAAGACCCGCCGCCGGAGCCGCCGCGGTTGCCGGCGAGGTGGCTGCCGGAACACCCGGGAAGCTGATGCCCGGGGTGGCCGGAGCCGCCGGCGGCGTGGCGCCGAGTGCGGTCGCGAGGTTCTGCAGGATTTGCGGTGCATTGGCCGCCGAACTGATCAGCTGCTGCGGAATGTTCGGCACGGCCGGGGCGGGCACGGGGTCGGCGTGGGCGATACCGCCCGTCAATAGCGCTGCGGACGAGCCGACCACGACGGCGGCTGCACGCATGTAAGTCCAGATGGTTGGCATGACTCTCCCTGATTGATCGATTACAGGTCCCGTCGCTGAAGCTACTTTGATGCAGATGGGACTCAAGTGACACGTGTGGCATTTATAGACTCGTTACGGATACGAGTGAGATCGGTGACCGAACGCGTCGAATAAGCGGCTAACGGCCCTTTATCGGTGGGCGTGCGACCCGATGGCGCTGCGACGCGTTGCCCGCTCGCTAAAGTCGGGCGGATAGACACCACCTCGGCCGCTCCGGCGGCATGCAAGCCCCAGCGGTTGACGGGCGCCCTTCAGGTGGCCGCGCCGATGCTGCTCATCGCGAGCATCGCCGCGCGGTTGGCCTGGACGTATCTGGCTCCCAACGGCGCGAACTTCGTCGACCTGCACGTGTACCTCGGCGGATCCGCCGCGATCGACCACCCGGGCACCTTGTACAGCTACGTCTACGCCGACCAGACGCCGGACTTCCCGCTGCCGTTCACCTACCCGCCGTTCGCGGCGGTCGTGTTCTACCCACTGCACCTGCTGCCGTTCGGCCTCGTTGCCTTCCTGTGGCAGGTCGCGACCATGGCCGCGCTGTACGGGGCGATCCGGCTCAGTCAGCGGTTGATGGGCGTCGCGGCCGGCGCCGCCGGCCGGCGCGTCGCTATGTTGTGGACGGCGGTCGCCATCTGGATCGAGCCGCTGCGCAGCACATTCGATTACGGCCAGGTGAACGTGTTGCTGATGGCCGCGGTCCTGTGGGCCGTGTGCACCCCGCGATGGTGGCTGTCGGGGCTGCTGGTCGGTGTGGCGGCGGGAATCAAGTTGACTCCCGCGATCACCGGCGTCTATCTGGTCGGCGCCCGCCGGTGGGCAGCCGCGGTGTTCTCAGCGGTCGTTTTCGTTGCCACGATTGGGATTTCGGCTTTGGTCGTGGGTGACCAGGCCCGGTACTACTTCACCGAGCTGCTGGGCGATGCCCACCGGGTGGGACCCATCGCCACCTCGTTCAATCAGTCCTGGCGCGGCGGAATTTCGCGAATCCTGGGCCACGACGTCGGATTCGGTCCACCGCTGCTGGTCGCCGTCGCCGTCACAGCCGTGCTGGCCGTGCTGGCCTGGCGCGCCCTGGACCCCTCGGACCGGTTGGGCAGGCTGCTTGTCGTGGAGTTGTTCGGGTTGCTGCTCTCACCGATCTCCTGGACCCATCACTGGGTGTGGCTGGTACCGCTGATGATCTGGGCGATCCACGGCCCGGCGCGCGAGCGAAGGGGAGCGCGCATCGTCGGCTGGGGCTGGCTGGCGCTCACCCTGATCGGTGTGCCGTGGCTGCTGAGCTTCGCCCAGCCGACCATCTGGCAGATAAGCCGGCCGTGGTATCTGGCCTGGGCCGGGCTGGTTTACATCGTGGCGGCGGTGGCCACGTTGATCTGGATCGCGGCAACCGGCAGCCGAGGGCCCGGTAGCGCGCCGAGCGTCACGCCAGCGTGACGACCTACGCCGAGCGTCACGCCAGCGTGACGACCCGCGTCGAGCGTCACGCCAGCGTGACGACCCACGCCGAGCGTCACGCCAGCGTGACGACCCACGCCGAGCGTCAGGCTTCGGAGCGCTAGCCGTCGACGATGCCGTTGATGTCGCGAGCCATTTCGATGTCGTTTTTGGTGATGCCGCCCTCGGAGTGCGTGACGAGAACGAAAGTCACTGTCCGCCAACGAATATCGATGTCGGGGTGATGGTCCTTGCTCTCCGCGTGCTCGCCCACCCGGCGCACGGCGTCGATGCCGGCGAGAAAACTCGGAAATTTGATCGAGCGGCGCAGGGCGCCGTCGGCGCGCTCCCATCCGGTGAGATCCGGCAGTGCGGCGTCGACTTGCTCATCCGTTAACACAGCCATGCCTCGACGGTATACCGTCAACCGGCCATGCCGGGGGAGATGATTTCGCTGCCGATCAAGGATTAGGCACAGACCCCCGGATTGCGTCCCGTCGCCCGACCGAGTGGTCGGCTACGAGGCGACAGCGGGACCCGGCGCCTGATTTTTCTGGTCCAGCTGCACCACGACGCTTTCCTCCGGCGGGTTGTTTCGTTCCTGGTACGCCGACTCGAGGATGTCCGGAACCCGCTGAAGGTCGCGGGCGACGCCCATCAACTCTTCCAGGATCATGATCCGTTGCTGATTCGACTCGGCCAGCGCCGCCCTGGCCTGCTCATCGGAATGACGAGCCCGCTGTTTTGCCTCGGCGAGGAGTTGTTCGCGCTCATGCTGGGCTTGCTGCCAAGCCTCATCGATGGCCGATTGGGCGTCAGCCCGCATCCGGGCGAGTTCGGCGTCGAACTCTCTCCTGGTTGCCGCGCACTCCGTCTCGACCGCCTTTCGCTGCGCGGTGATGTCCGCCAGCAACTCCCGGTGCTCTCGCTGGGCGGCCTCGGTCTCGGCCTCCGCCTGGGCGATCAGCGCGTCTACCTCGGCGCGCGACTCGCTCTGCATCTGGGAGATCTCATCGAGCGCACGCCGCAGCAACTTCGCCATCCGATGTTGCATCGCGTAGGGCGACGGCGAGGTGTCTGAGAGCAGGGCGACCTCATCCGTGAGGCAGGCGACTTCAATCCGCAGCGCGGCCGCTTCATCGCTGAATTCGTTCCGCTGGGCCCGACAGTTCTGAAGTCCGTCGACGAGGAACTGCTGCTTGGCGAGCAACACTTGGATGTAGGCATCGACCGCGGCCGGGTCATAGCCCCTGAAGGTGCGGGGGAACGTCGTTGCGGATTCGGTGCTCATTGCCAACCCCCATTCCGGGAAGTGCCCATTAGAGATGGTGAACGACTAGGACCGAGTATCCCACGGTCGCGCTCAAACTGTAAGAGAGCCACTGTGCTGCAAGGGATTTCGATCCACATCACGCCGGTTTGATGGCATTGAGGCTGATGTCGGCCTTCGCGAGGCACGGGCGTCGTGCCCGGCTGAGGGCCCCGACGGTATACCGTCACTGGCCATGCCGACCCAGATCGTCGTCGCCGCCGCCCTGATCTGCGACGCCAAGGTCTTGGTGGCACAACGCGACCGACCGCCGGAGCTGGCCGGTCGCTGGGAACTGCCCGGAGGCAAGGTGGCGCCGGGTGAAACGGAGCGCGACGCGCTGGCCCGCGAGCTGGCCGAAGAGCTGGGCCTGGCGGCCGTCGACGTCGCCGTCGGCGACAGGCTGGGCGACGACATCGCGGTGGACGGCCGGTTCACGCTGCGGGCCTACCGCGTGCGCCTGATCCGGGGCGAACCCGACGCCCGCGACCACCGGGCGTTGCGCTGGATCACGGCGGCTGAGCTGCACGATCTCGACTGGGTGCCGGCCGATCGCCGCTGGTTGGCAGACCTGGCCCGGGCCCTTTGACGGCTACCTCATAACAAGTCCACAGACTTCCGGCAGCTTATGTACAGCCGCGTTGCAGGTCCTCGCGGTGAACTGAATAGAACAATATGACTTGTAATAACGACGCCACACGAAGCTGCCCTGAATGTGCGTGCCGATAGCGAGCCGAATGCTGGTTAAGACCATGCCGACGCGGCCACCGGGCCGGGCCGGTTCGCTCGCCGGTGCGCAAAAACCGATGCTCACGATGCCTTTTTCGTCGCGCGGCGGACCTGATCTCGCCCCCGATCCAGACCTATGCTGGTGCTGTATTGCCCTCCAGCCCGCGGGCCTGCGAAGCCGCGTTGAGGCGATCCGGGCTGGTGCGGGCGCGTGGTTCACAAGGCCGGTTGCCGAGCACAACGCGTACGGAGCCGAACAAACGGCCTGGCGGCGAGGCGCGACACCGACTAGGAGGAGTACTTCTTGACTGTCACACCTCACATCGGCGGAGCGCTCGAGGAGCTCTTGGAGCGCAGTGGGCGCTTTTTCACGCCGGGCGAGATCTCGGCCGACCTGCGCACGGTCACGCGCGAGGGCGGCCGCGAAGCCGACGTGTTCTACCGCGATCGGTGGAGCCATGACAAGGTGGTGCGCTCGACGCACGGGGTGAACTGCACCGGGTCGTGCTCGTGGAAGATCTACGTCAAAGACGGGATCATCACCTGGGAGACCCAGCAGACCGACTACCCATCGGTGGGTCCGGACCGGCCGGAGTACGAGCCCCGCGGCTGTCCGCGAGGTGCGTCGTTCTCGTGGTACAGCTACTCGCCGACCCGCGTGCGCTACCCGTACGCCCGGGGCGTGCTGGTCGAAATGTATCGGGAGGCCAAGGCGCGGCTGGGCGACCCGGTGCTGGCATGGGCCGACATCCAGGCCGATCCGGAACGTCGTCGCCGCTATCAGCAGGCGCGTGGGAAGGGCGGGCTGATTCGGGTCACCTGGGCCGAGGCCACCGAACTGATCGCCGCCGCCCACGTGCACACGATCAAGACGTACGGACCGGATCGCGTCGCCGGATTCTCGCCGATCCCGGCGATGTCGATGGTGTCCTACACCGCCGGCTCGCGGTTCTTCGAGCTGATCGGCGCCCCCATGACGTCGTTCTATGACTGGTATGCCGACCTCCCGGTGGCCTCGCCGCAGGTGTTCGGCGACCAGACCGATGTGCCCGAATCCGGGGATTGGTGGGACGCGGCGTATTTGATGATGTGGGGCTCCAACGTCCCGATCACCCGCACGCCCGACGCGCACTGGATGGCCGAGGCGCGCTACCGCGGCACCAAGGTGGTGACCGTCAGCCCGGATTACGCCGACAACACCAAGTTCGCCGATGAGTGGATGCCCTGTGCGGCCGGGACCGACGGGGCGCTGGCCATGGCGATGGGTCACGTCATTCTCTCGGAATGCTATGTGAGCAAGCAGGTTCCTTTCTTCATCGACTACTCCCGCCGCTACACCGACCTACCGTTTTTGATCAAGTTGGAAGAACGCGGCGACATGCTGGTGCCGGGGAAGAACCTGACGGCAGCGGATTTGGGCGAGGCCTTCAAGAGCTCGGAGAACGCGGCGCTCAAACCCGCGGTGCTGGACGAAACGACCGATTCGGTTGTGGTGCCGCACGGTTCGCTGGGTTTCCGGTACGGCGAATCCGGGGTCGGGAAGTGGAACCTGGATCTCGGCGACCTGGTACCGGCGCTCAGTGTGCGAGACGCACACGGCGCCAACGGGGACCTCAGCACCGCGCTGGTGCACCTGCCCAGCTTCGACACCGTCGACGGCGAGGGCACAACCGTGGCGCGCGGTGTCCCGGTACGCCGTATCGGTAAACACCTGGTGTGCACCGTCTTCGACCTGATGCTCGCCCAATACGGTGTCGCGCGGCCCGGGCTGCCCGGCGAATGGCCCACCGGCTACGACGACGCCACCCAGCAGAACACGCCGGCGTGGCAGGAAGCGATCACCGGCGTGTCGGCCGCCCAGGCCATCCGCGTGGCAAGGGAATTCGCGCACAGCGCCGAGGAATCCGGCGGCCGCTCGATGATCATCATGGGCGGCGGCATCTGCCACTGGTTCCACAGCGACGCGATCTACCGTGCGGTGCTGGCGCTGCTGATGCTGACCGGATCGATGGGCCGCAACGGCGGCGGCTGGGCGCATTACGTAGGCCAGGAAAAGGTCCGGCCGCTCACCGGCTTCCAGACGATGGCAATGGCCACCGACTGGGTGCGCCCGCCGCGACAGGTGCCCGGCGCCTCGTATTGGTACGCACACACCGACCAATGGCGCTACGACGGATACGGGGCGGACAAGCTGGCCAGCCCGGTGGGGCGAGGTAGGTTCGCGGGCAAGCACACCATGGACCTGCTGGCGTCCGCGGTGGCCATGGGATGGAGCCCGTATTACCCCCAGTTCGACCGGTCCAGCCTGGACGTCGCCGACGAGGCGCGCGCCGCCGATCGCGACGTCGCCGACTACGTCGCCGAACAACTGGGCCAGCGCAAGCTGAAGCTTGCCGTGACGGACCCCGACAACCCGGTGAATTGGCCACGGGTGCTTACCGTTTGGCGCGCCAACCTGATCGGCTCGTCGGGCAAAGGCGGCGAATACTTCCTGCGCCACCTGTTAGGCACCGATTCCAACGCTTCGGCGCTGCCGCCGGAGGACGGCGTGCGGCCCACCGGTGTGACGTGTGAGGGCGACATCCCCGAGGGCAAGCTCGACTTGATGATGTCGATCGACTTCCGGATGACCTCGACAACGCTGGTGTCCGACATCGTGCTGCCGGCGGCGACCTGGTACGAGAAGGCCGACATTTCCAGCACCGACATGCACCCCTATGTGCACGCCTTCAGCGCCGCTACCGATCCGCCGTGGGAAACCCGTTCGGACTTCGATGCTTTCGGTGCGATCGCCCGCGCCTTCAGCGCCATGGCCAAGGATCACCTGGGCACCCGCACCGATGTGGTGCTCAGCGCGCTGCAGCACGACACCCCGGATGCGATGGCCTATCCCGATGGCACCGAACAGGATTGGCTGCACTCCGGCGCGACGCCGGTGCCCGGCCGCACCATGGGCAAGCTCACCGTGGTGGAACGCGACTACACCGCCGTCTACGACAAGTGGCGGACCCTGGGCCCGCTCGTCGACAAATTCGGCTTGACCACCAAGGGCGTCACTGTGCACCCCTTCCGGGAGGTCGAGGAGCTCGCCGCCAAGTTCGGGGTGCTGAAATCGGGTGTGGCCGCGGGACGTCCGGCCATCACCAGCGCCTCGCGGATGGCCGACGTGCTGCTGTTGCTGTCCGGAACGACCAACGGCAGGCTGGCGGTCGAGGGTTTCCACGAACTGGAGAAGCGCACCGGTCAACGGCTGGTGCATCTGGCCGAGGGCAGCGAAGACAAGCGCATCAGCTACGCCGATACGCAGGCGCGGCCGGTTCCGGTGGTCACCAGCCCGGAATGGTCGGGCAGCGAGACGGGCGGCCGTCGCTACGCGCCGTTCACCATCAACATCGAGAACCTCAAGCCGTTCCACACCCTCACCGGACGGATGCATTTCTATCTCGCGCACGACTGGGTCGAAGAGCTCGGCGAGCACCTGCCCGTGTTCCGGCCGCCGCTGGACATGGCGCGCCTGTTCGGCCAGCCCACGCTCGGCCCATGCGAGGACGGCATCGGGCTCACCGTGCGTTATCTGACCCCGCACTCGAAGTGGTCGTTCCACTCCACCTACCAGGACAACCTGTACATGCTCTCGTTGTCGCGAGGTGGCCCGACGATGTGGATGAGCCCAGGCGACGCCGCCAAAATTCAAGTGCGCGACAATGATTGGGTCGAGGCGGTGAATGTGAACGGCATCTATGTGTGTCGGGCGATCGTCTCGCACCGGATGCCCGACGGCGTGGTCTTCGTCTACCACGTCCAGGAGCGCACCGTGGACACGCCGCGCTCCGAAACCAACAACAAGCGCGGCGGTAACCACAACGCGCTGACGCGGGTGCGGATCAAGCCCAGCCACTTGGCCGGTGGCTACGGCCAGCACGCGTTCGCGTTCAACTACCTGGGGCCGACCGGTAACCAGCGCGACGAGGTTACCGTCGTGCGCCGTCGCAGCCAGGAGGTGCGGTACTGATGCGCACCGACGCGACGCGGCAGGGGGGAGCGCGATGAAGGTCATGGCGCAGTTGGCGATGGTGATGAACCTCGACAAGTGCATCGGTTGTCACACCTGTTCGGTGACCTGCAAGCAGGCGTGGACCAATCGGCCCGGCACCGAATACGTCTGGTTCAACAACGTCGAAACCCGTCCCGGACAAGGGTATCCGCGCACTTACGAGGACCAGGAGCGATGGGGCGGCGGCTGGATCCGCGACAAGAAGGGCCGGCTGCGGCTGCGCGACGGTGGCCGCCTGCACAAGCTGCTGCGGATCTTCGCCAATCCGAAATTGCCCCTGATCGGCGACTACTACGAGCCCTGGACCTACGACTACGAGAACCTGACCACGGCGCCCGCGGGCGACACCTTTCCCACCGCCGCACCCAAGAGCCTGATAACCGGTGAGCCGACGAAGATTTCGTGGGGACCGAACTGGGACGACAACCTGGCCGGGTCGCCGGAGATCCTGGCCGAAGACCCGATCCTGAAGAAGGTCAGCGAAGAGGTCAAGCTCTCGCTCGAAGAAACCTTCATGTTCTACCTGCCCCGCATCTGTGAGCACTGCCTCAACCCATCCTGCGTGGCGTCGTGCCCGTCGGGTGCGATGTACAAGCGCAGCGAGGACGGCATCGTCCTGGTCGACCAGGACCGCTGCCGCGGCTGGCGGATGTGCGTATCCGGATGTCCTTACAAGAAGGTCTATTTCAACCACAAGACGGGCAAGGCCGAGAAGTGCACGCTGTGCTATCCCCGCATGGAGGTCGGCTTGCCGACCATCTGCTCGGAGACGTGTGTGGGCCGGCTGCGCTACCTGGGCGTGGTGCTCTACGACGTCGACAAGGTGCTGCAAGCCGCCTCGGTGGAAAAGGAGACCGATCTCTACCCGGCGCAGTGCGAAATCCTGCTGGACCCAAACGATCCGGAGGTCATCGCCGGCGCGCGGGCGGAGGGCATTCCGGACGAGTGGATCGAGGCCGCGCAGCGTTCGCCGGTGTACGCGCTGATCCACACCTACCAGGTGGCGCTGCCGCTGCACCCGGAATACCGCACCATGCCGATGGTTTGGTACATCCCGCCGCTCTCGCCGGTGGTCGACGCGGTCAGCCGCGACGGGCACGACGGGGAAGATATCGGCAACCTGTTCGGCGCGCTGGACGCGCTGCGCATCCCGATGCAGTACCTGGCCGAACTGTTCACCGCCGGAGACACCGCTGTGGTCGAGGGCGTGCTGCGGCGGCTGGCGGCAATGCGTTCCTACATGCGCGACATCAACCTCGGCCGCGAGACCCAGCCGCACATCCCCCATTCGGTCGGGCTGACCGAAGAGGAGATCTACGAAATGTACCGGCTGCTCGCCATCGCGAAATACGAAGAGCGCTACGTCATTCCGACCGCGTTTGCGCCGCAGGCGCGCGAGCTCGAGGACATGGGCTGCTCGTTGACGGGTGAGGGTGGCCCCGGCATGTACGAGTCGGATCCGGTGGTGTCGGTGGAGACCTTCCACACCCTCAAGCAGCGCGGCGACGATCCGGCCAACAGCCGGCGATCGACGCGGGTGAACCTGCTCAACTGGGACGGTGGCCAGGTGCCGTCCGGAATGTTTCCCGAAGAGCAGCACCGATGAAATTGCTTTCGGCGCTCCGTGAGCGCTCCAGCAGCCGGGCGATGCAGGATCGTCTGGTGTGGCAGGCGGCGTCGCTGCTGCTGGCCTACCCGGACGACGTATTGAGCGAGCGACTGGACGTCGTCGACGAGTTGCTCAGCCATATCGGGGGTTCCGCGGCGTCGCTGCTCGGGCAGACGGTGGCGTCGCTGCGGACCCGCGAGCCGATGGCCGCCGCGATGGACTACGTCGCCACCTTCGACATGCGCCGGCGCGCCACGATGTACCTGACCTACTGGACCGCGGGGGACACCCGCAACCGGGGACGGGAGATGCTGGCGTTCGCCACCGCCTACCGCGAGGCCGGTGTGGCGCCGCCGGGCGGCGAGGCGCCCGATCATCTGACCGTGGTGCTCGAATTCGCCGCCACCGTGGATCCCGAGGCCGGTCGGCGACTGCTGAACCAGCACCGAGTGCCCATCGAAGTGCTGCGCGGCGCGCTGGCCGACGCCAAGTCGGTCTACGAGCCGACCGTGGCGGCGGTCTGCGAGACCCTGCCCGCCGCAACAGATCAGGAAGCCCGTCGCGCCGATCGGCTGGCGAAAGCCGGACCTCCGGCGGAAGCCGTTGGGCTGCAACCGTTTACCCTGACCGTGCCACCCCGGAAAGGAACGCCGAGTGTTTAGCAACGTCCTGTTCTGGGACATCGCGCCCTACGTCACGCTGTCGGTGCTGATCGTGGGCACCTGGTGGCGCTACCGCTATGACAAGTTCGGCTGGACGTCGCGGTCCTCCCAGATCTATGAGTCGCGACTGCTGAGCATCGCCAGCCCCATCTTCCATTTCGGCATCCTGGCGGTGTTCGCCGGACACGTGATGGGGCTCTTCGTCCCGCCGAAGGTCACCCAGATGATGAAGATGAGCGACCACTTCTACCACCTGCAGGCGGTCATCGCCGGGTCGATCGCCGGCATCGCGACGCTGATCGGCATCGGGTTGCTGATCTACCGCAGGTTCACCCGCCCGGCGGTCACCATGGCCACCAGCCGCAGCGACAAGGTGATGTACGTGGTGCTGCTGCTGGCCATCGTGGTGGGCCTGTACTGCGACCTGATCGGCACCGGCCCGCACGGCGGCGAATTCCACTACCGCTACACCGTCGGTATGTGGTTCCGCCGGATCTGGATATTCCAGCCGCACGGTGAGGTGATGATCAACGCGCCGCTGGACTACCAGCTGCACGCCCTGATCGGCATGGTGCTGTTCACGCTGTGGCCCTTTACCCGGCTGGTGCACGTCTTCAGCGCCCCGGTCGTCTACCTGTTTCGGCCCTACATCGTCTATCGCAGCCGCGAGGCCGCGGCCAAGGGCGAACTCGTCGGTACCGCACCGCGCCGGCGGGGCTGGTAAGCGTCCGGCCTGCGATTTGGTTGTGCGGCCAGGGCGACGACACGCCGACCCGGCCCGCCGCCACCGCACACTGAACGCCGTAGCCGCCCGCTAAGGGCGCCCGGCCACCAGCCGGTTCGCTATCCCGGGCGCCCGCTGCCACAATCACCGACGTGCTATTTCGCAACGTCGCCATCGTCGCCCACGTCGACCACGGAAAGACCACCCTGGTCGACGCGATGCTGCGGCAGTCGGGCGCGCTGCACCACCGCGGCGACGACGCTGTCGAACGCCTCATGGACTCCGGGGACCTGGAGAAAGAAAAGGGCATCACGATCCTGGCCAAGAACACGGCCGTGCATCGCAAGCATGAGGACGGAACGACGACCGTCATCAACGTCATCGACACCCCGGGCCACGCCGACTTCGGCGGCGAGGTGGAGCGCGGACTCTCCATGGTCGACGGGGTGCTGCTGCTGGTCGACGCCTCCGAGGGCCCGCTGCCGCAGACCCGTTTCGTGCTGCGCAAGGCCCTGTCCGCCCACCTCCCGGTGATCCTGGTGGTCAACAAGACGGACCGGCCGGACGCCCGGATTTCCGAGGTCGTCTCGGAGAGCCACGACCTGCTGCTCGACGTCGCATCGGACCTCGACGAGGACGCCCAGAAGGCCGCCGAGGCCGCCCTCGACCTGCCGACGCTGTACGCGTCGGGACGGGCGGGCATCGCCAGTACGACGGAACCGGCCAACGGTGAGAACCCCGAGGGCGACAACCTCGATCCGCTGTTCGACGTGCTGCTCGAGCACATCCCGCCGCCGCAGGGCGATCCCGAGGCGCCGTTGCAGGCGCTGGTCACCAACCTCGACGCCTCGGCCTTCCTCGGCCGGCTCGCGCTGATCCGCATCTACAAGGGCCGGATCCGCAAGGGCCAGCAGGTGGCCTGGATGCGCGAGGTGGACGGGCATCCCGTCATCACGAACGCGAAGATCACCGAACTGCTGGTGACCGAGGGCGTGGAACGTACCCCCACCGACGAGGCGATCGCCGGCGACATCGTCGCGGTCGCGGGCATTCCGGAGATCATGATCGGCGACACGCTGGCCGACCCGGACCACGCGCACGCGCTGCCGCGCATCACCGTCGACGAGCCCGCCATCTCCGTGACCATCGGCACCAACACCTCGCCGCTGGCGGGCAAGGTGAAGGGCCACAAGTTGACCGCTCGCATGGTGAAGTCGCGGCTCGACGCCGAACTCGTCGGCAACGTCTCCATCAAGGTCGTCGATATCGACCGGCCCGACGCCTGGGAGGTACAGGGCCGCGGCGAGCTCGCGCTGGCGGTGCTCGTCGAGCAGATGCGCCGCGAGGGTTTCGAGCTCACGGTCGGCAAGCCGCAGGTCGTCACCCAGACGATCGACGGCAAGCTGCACGAGCCCTTCGAGGCGATGACCATCGACTGCCCCGAGGAGTTCGTCGGCGCCATCACCCAGCTGATGGCCGCCCGCAAGGGCCGCATGGAAGAGATGACCAACCACGCGGCGGGCTGGGTGCGGATGGACTTCGTCGTGCCCAGCCGCGGCCTGATCGGTTTCCGCACCGATTTCCTCACCCTGACCCGCGGCACCGGCATCGCCAACGCCGTGTTCGACGGCTACCGGCCGTGGGCGGGGGAGATCCGGGCCCGCCACACCGGGTCGCTGGTGTCCGACCGCACGGGCACCATCACACCGTTCGCCATGATCCAGCTCGCCGACCGCGGCCAGTTCTTCGTCGAACCCGGCCAGGACACCTACGAGGGGATGGTCGTCGGGATCAACCCGCGCGCAGAGGATCTCGACATCAACGTCACCCGCGAGAAGAAGCTGACGAACATGCGGTCGTCGACCGCCGATGTCATCGAAACGTTGGCCAGGCCGCTCGAGCTCGATCTCGAGCAGGCCATGGAGTTCTGCGCGCAAGACGAATGCGTCGAGGTGACCCCGGAGATCGTGCGGGTGCGCAAGGTCGAGCTGGACGCCACGGCGCGGGCTCGCACCCGATCGCGCGCCAAGGCACGGGGTTAACACCGCGTGGCCGGACGGCCCGCTGCGCGGCTGCTCGATACCCTGAGCAGCGTGCCGAGACGAGTCCGCCGTTGGTTGATGGTGCTCGCCGGCCTGATCTTGCTGGTCGGACTCGTCCTCTCGGCCTGCACCGTCAACCCGCCGCCGGCGCCGCAGAGCACCGATACGCCGCACAACTCGGTGCCGCCGCCGCCCCGGGTCAGCGAGATCATCATGGGCATCGACTCGATCGGGGCGGGCTTCAATCCACATCTGCTGTCCGACCTGTCCCCGGTGAACGCGGCGATCAGCGCGCTGGTGCTGCCGAGCGCGTTTCGGCCGGTCCCCGACACCAACATGCCGACCGGCTCGCGCTGGGAGATGGACCCGACCCTACTGGTGTCCGCCGACGTGACCAGCCAGAACCCGTTCACGGTCACCTACAAGATCCGGCCCGAGGCGCAGTGGACCGACAACGCGCCGATCGCCGCCGACGACTTCTGGTACCTGTGGCACCAGATGGTCAGCCAGCCGGGCGTCGTCGACCCGGCCGGCTATGACCTCATCACCGGCGTGCAGTCCCTCGAGGGCGGCAAGCAGGCGGTGGTCACCTTCGCCGAACCATATCCGGCGTGGAAGGAGTTGTTCAGCAACATCCTTCCGGCGCACATCGTCAAGGACGTGCCCGGGGGTTTCGCGGCCGGGCTGGCCCGGGCGCTTCCGGTCACCGGCGGGCAGTTCCGCGTGGAGAGCATCGACCCGCAGCGCGACGAGATCCTGGTGGCGCGCAACGACCGCTACTGGGGGCCACCGGCCAAACCCGCGCTCATCCTGTTCCGGCGCGCCGGAGCGCCGGCCGCGCTGGCCGATTCCGTGCGCAACGGCGACACCCAGGTGGCGCAGGTGCACGGCGGGTCGGCGGCCTTCGCTCAGCTGTCCGCCATTCCCGATGTCCGGACCGCCCGCATCGTGACGCCGCGCGTCATGCAGCTCACGCTGCGGGCCAACGAGCCCAAATTGGCTGACACGCAAGTCCGTAAGGCGGTCTTGGGGCTGCTGGACGTGGACCTGCTCGCCGCGGTCGGCGCGGGCAGCGACAACACCGTCACCCTGGACCAGGCCCAGATCCGTGCGCCGAGCGACCCGGGATATGAGCCCACCGCCCCACCGGCGATGTCGACGCCGGCCGCGTTGGCGCTGCTCGAGGGGGCCGGCTACAAGGTGGAACCCAACTCCTCGGCGTCACCCGCGCCCGCCCCGCCCAACACCGGGCCGCCCGAGGTCATCCGCGGCCGGATCAGCAAGGACGGCCAAGAGCTCTCACTGGTCATCGGGGTCGCGGCGAATGACCCGACCTCGGTCGCGGTGGCCAACACCGCCGCCGACCGGTTGCGCAACGTCGGCATCGCCGCGACCGTGCTGGCCCTGGACCCGGTCACCCTGTATCACGACGCGCTGAACGACAACCGCGTGGACGCGATCGTCGGCTGGCATCAGGCCGGCGGAAACCTGGCGACCCGGCTCGCGTCCCGGTACGGCTGTCGCGCACTGGAATCGACCCAGGTGCCCGTTTCCAACGGGCCGGCGCCCTCGCCGTCGCCCACCGCCGGTCCCACGCCATCCACCGGGCCGACCGCCACGTCGACCACGCCGACGACGACGCCGCCCCCCAGCCGTCCGGCCGATCCCGGCGCCCTGGTGCAGGCGCCGTCGAACCTGACCGGGATCTGCGATCGCAGCATCCAGTCCAACATCGACGCCGCCCTCAACGGCACCAAGAACATCAACGACGTGATCACCGCGGTCGAGCCGCGCTTGTGGAACATGTCGACCGTGCTGCCGATCCTGCAGGACACCACGATCGTCGGGGCCGGTCCCAGCGTGCAGAACGTCAGCTTGTCCGGTGCGGTTCCGGTCGGCATCGTCGGCGATGCCGGCCAATGGGTCAAGACCGGGCCGTAACTCGCGGGTCAGCCTGCGGGGCCCGCGGCCCGCGGCGGGATCACGGTGTCGACGATCAGCGCCAGCTCACGCCGGTTCGGTGGTGCTCCGTTCAGCAGGAAGTGCTGGTTGATCAGGGCCGACCCGATGCGTGCGGTGAGTGGAGTGACGACCTTCGGATCGAGGTCGCCGTCTTCGATGGCGGCCTGCAGGATCGATTCCACGATTTTCATCCGCGGCCGCACCACCGCATCGGCGAAGATGGCCCGCATCTCGGGTTCATGCAACAGCTGATGGATGACGTCCAGCCCCGGGAAGCCGGTCTTCCCGGCCAGCAGGTCACGCTGGGCGGAAAACATCGCCAGCAGGTTCTCCCTGGCCGACCGGCCGGAACGCAGTTCGGGCAGCGGCGGCAGCGCGAAAACCAAAGCGGCATGCACCAGCTCGCATTTGGTGTCCCAGCGCCGGTAGAGCGCGGCCTTGCCGGTGTGGGCGCGCGCCGCGATTCCCTCCATGGTCAGGCCCCCGTAACCGACTTCGGTCAGCTCGGCGAGGGTGGCCTCGTACAGGGCGCGTTCCAGGACCTCACCTCGCCGGCGGCTTCGGTTCGTGGTCTGGTCTTCGTCCGTGAGCTGGGGCACGCCTTGATAGTAGCCGTGCGCGTTCCTATCCGCCGCTTACCGACGGGTAGCCGCCGGGCCGCCGCGATAGTGGCCGCTGACGGTAGGGTGCCGTCCATGCCTGAGACGCCGCGGCTGCTGTTCGTCCACGCGCATCCCGACGACGAAAGCCTCGGCACCGGCGCCACCATCGCCCACTACGCCGCCCGCGGGGCCGACGTCCGCGTCGTCACCTGCACGCTGGGCGAGGAGGGCGAGGTGATCGGCGATCGTTGGGCCGGACTCGCCGTCGATCGCGCGGACCAGCTCGGCGGCTACCGGATCGGCGAATTGACCGCCGCGCTGCGGGCGCTGGGCATCGACGAACCCCGCTATCTCGGCGGCGCCGGCCGATGGCGCGATTCGGGCATGCGGGGCACGCCGGCGCGGCACCGGCAACGGTTCATCGATGCCGACGAGCGCGAGGCCGTCGGCGCGCTGGTGGCCGTCATTCGCGAGCAGCGCCCGCACGTCGTCGTGACGTACGACCGTGGCGGCGGCTACGGCCATCCCGATCACGTGCACGCGCACCGGATCACGGTGGCCGCCGTGGCGGCGGCCGGCCCGGGACCCGGCGCCGCCGACTTCCCCGGCGAGGCCTGGGCCGCACCGAAGTTGTACTGGTCGGTCTTCGCGAGCCGCGCATTCGAGGCGGCCATGTCGGCGCTGACGCCCGAGGATCTGCGGCCGGAGTGGTCGATCCCGCCCAAAGAGGAGTTCACCTTCGGCTACGCCGACGACGACATCGACGCCGTCGTCGAGACCGGACCGAAGGCGCTGGCGGCCAAGCGGGCGGCGCTGGCCGCGCACGCCACCCAGGTGGTGGTCGGGCCGACCGGTCGGGCCTGCGCGCTATCGAACAACGTGGCGATACCGATATCGGGGAGCGAGCATTACGTGCTCGCCGCCGGTGCCGCGGGAGAGCGCGACGAGCGCGGTTGGGAAACGGACCTGCTCGCGGGGCTTGGTCTCCCGGAGGCCTCGACGCGGTAAGCTGCCAAACAGGCAGCCACGGAAGGAATTCGCATGGACCCCGACCTGGACCCTAACCAGCAGCACTGGCAGGACCGGCTGGACAACTTTCAGTGGGTGATCGGCTCCATCTTGTCCAACATCGACAGCGTCCCGACCTGACCGAAACCAAGCCACGCGTCGCCTCCGTCGACGACAGCGGTGCCACCGACCCCGCGATCCGTTTCGTCGTGTTGGCCCTCTTGGCGGTCGACGGGGTGCTCTCCGCACTCGCCGGAGCTCTGCTGCTGCCGCTCTACCTCGGTACGGTTCCCTTCCCCGTCAGCGGACTGGTCTCCGGACTGGTCAACGCGGCGCTGGTGTGGGCCGCCGGTCGCTGGACCGGCTCACCCCGCGCGGCGGCCCTGCCGTTGTGGACGTGGCTGCTGACGGTGGCGGTGATCAGCATGGGCGGCCCGGCCGATGACGTCATCCTGGGCGGTCGCGGCTTGATGGCATACGGGGCCTTATTGCTGCTGGTCCTGGGCGTCGTACCACCCGTATGGGTGCTATGGCGGCGCGGCCAGGGCGGCTGACGCTCGGCCGGGATGTCGCCCGCGTGCTAACCCCGGCGTGCCGCTACTGTTGACTGTTGCCCAGACGGGACCCGCCAGCGGGTGCCACGATTTCACATGTTGGGACGCACGGATGAAATTCGATCGTGGGGAAGTTACACGAAGGTGCTGTTGACTCCGGGCGAGGAGCCTATTGCTCTGCCCAACCCGGTGGTTCCGGGTAAGGCCTCCGCTGAGGTCAGCGCCTCGGCGCTGCGACGGGTATTGCGACGGGCTCGGGATGGCGTTGCGCTGAACATCGACGAGGCGGCGGTCGCGATGACCGCGCGCGGGGCGGATCTCGCGGATCTGTGTGCCAGCGCGGCCCGCGTGCGCGACGCGGGCCTGGAGTCGGCCGGCCGGCGCGGGCCGGGCGGCGGCCTGCCGATCACCTACTCGCGCAAGGTTTTTATCCCGGTCACCCACCTCTGCCGGGACAGCTGTCATTACTGCACCTTCGTCACCGTCCCGGGCAAGCTGCGCGCCCAAGGGGCCGGCATCTATCTCGAGCCCGACGAAATCCTCGACATCGCCAAGCGCGGCGGCGAACTCGGTTGCAAGGAAGCGTTATTCACCCTCGGCGATCGGCCCGAGGATCGCTGGCCGGAAGCGCGCGAGTGGTTGGAGGAGCGTGGCTACGACTCCACGCTGTCCTACGTGCGGGCCATGGCGATCCGGGTGCTCGAAGAGACCGGGCTGTTGCCGCACCTGAATCCGGGCGTGATGAGCTGGTCGGAGATGGCGCGGCTCAAGCCGGTGGCGCCGTCGATGGGCATGATGCTCGAGACGACATCGCGCCGGCTGTTCGAGACGAAAGGGCTTGCGCACTACGGCAGCCCGGACAAGGACCCGGCCGTGCGCCTGCGCGCGCTGACCGACGCGGGCCGGTTGTCGATTCCGTTCACCACCGGCCTGCTGGTCGGCATCGGCGAGACCCTCGCCGAGCGTGCCGACACCTTGCATGCGATCCGCAAGTCGCACAAGGAGTTCGGCCACGTGCAGGAAGTGATCGTGCAGAACTTCCGGGCCAAGGAACACACCGCGATGGCCGCCGTCCCCGACCTCGGCATCGAGGATTACCTGGCGACGGTGGCGGTCGCGCGGTTGGTGCTCGGGCCGGCGATGCGCATCCAGGCCCCGCCGAACCTGGTGTCGCGCGACGAGTGCCTGGCGCTGATCGGCGCCGGAGTCGATGACTGGGGCGGGGTTTCACCACTGACACCCGACCACGTCAACCCGGAGCGGCCGTGGCCGGCCCTGGACGACCTGGCCGCCGTCACCGCCGCGGCCGGCTACGAGCTGGTGCAGCGGTTGACCGCGCAGCCCCGATACGTGCAGGCGGGCTCGGCCTGGATCGACCCGCGCGTGCAGGGACATGTGAGCGCGCTGGCCGATCCGGCGACCGGATTGGCCCGCGACGTCAACCCGGTAGGCATGCCCTGGCAGGAGCCCGACGACGTCGGCTCCTCGGGCCGGGTCGACCTCAACGCGGCGATCGACAGCGAGGGCCGCAACACCGAAACCCGCAGCGACATCGACAGCGCCTTCGGCGACTGGGAATCGATCCGTGCCCACGTTCACGAACTGGCCGCCCAAGGCGCGAAAGCGCCCGAACGCCTGGACACCGACGTACTCGCGGCGCTGCGCTCGGCCGAGCGCGACCCGGCCGGCTGCTCCGACGCCGAATACCTGTCGCTGGCGACCGCCGACGGTCCGGCCCTGGAAGCGGTTGCCGCCCTTGCCGATACGCTGCGCCGCGAGACCGTCGGCGATGACGTGACCTTCGTGGTGAACCGCAACATCAACTTCACCAACATCTGCTACACCGGGTGCAGGTTCTGCGCGTTCGCCCAGCGCAAGGGCGACGCCGACGCCTACTCGCTGTCCACCGACGAGGTCGCCGATCGCGCGTGGGAGGCCCACGTCCAAGGCGCCACCGAGGTGTGCATGCAGGGCGGCATCGACCCCGAGCTGCCGGTGACGGGCTACGCCGACCTGGTCCGCGCCGTCAAAGCGCGGGTTCCCTCGATGCACGTGCACGCGTTCTCCCCGATGGAGATCGCCAACGGTGTCACCAAGAGCGGGATGAGCATTCGTGAGTGGCTGATCAGCCTGCGCGAAGCCGGCTTGGACACCATCCCCGGCACCGCCGCCGAGATCTTGGACGACGAAGTGCGCTGGGTGCTCACCAAGGGCAAGTTGCCGACGTCGCTGTGGATCGAAATCGTCAGCACCGCACACGAAGTCGGGTTGCGGTCGTCGTCGACCATGATGTACGGCCACGTCGACAGCCCGCGGCACTGGGTGGGCCACCTCAACGTGTTGCGCGACATCCAGGACCGCACCGGCGGTTTCACCGAGTTCGTGCCGCTGCCGTTCGTGCATCAGAGCTCACCGCTGTATCTGGCCGGCGCGTCGCGCCCCGGGCCCACCCATCGTGACAACCGGGCGGTGCATGCGCTGGCGCGAATCATGTTGCACGGCCGCATTTCTCAAATCCAGACCAGCTGGGTCAAGCTCGGCGTCGAGCGCACGCAGGTGATGCTCAACGGCGGTGCCAACGACCTGGGCGGCACGTTGATGGAGGAGACCATCTCGCGGATGGCCGGTTCCGAACACGGCTCGTCCAAGACGGTGGCGGAGCTGACCGCGATCGCCGCGGGCATCGGCCGCCCGGCGCGGCAGCGCACCACCGACTACACGCCCATGGCCGCGTAGTTCGCTTTCTTGTCACAGGCGGCGGGTATACCCGAGGCCGTGAAGCGACGAATCGACGACGACCGATTTCCCGAGTGGGCACCGTTCGTGGATGCGGTACGCGGGCGCGGGCCCGACGCCGGCACGTGGTGCGAGGCCTGGACCGTGCGCGACATCGTGGTCCATCAGGCCGGAAACGCCGAAGAACTCGCGCGGGTGCTCGGCGCGCACCTGGACGGTCAGCCCGTGGCCACCCGCAGCTTCGAGGAGCGCGAGGGCCCGTTGCGCGCCTTGAACGACGCGGATCTGTGGGACGCGCTGACCGACAGGATGGCCACGCTCAACGAGGTCGCGGTGGCGGCCGAAGGCGTGCCCGCCGACACCGACGTCGCCTGGACGGGGCGCACCATGAAAGTGCCCTGGTTCGCCGAGCACATGCGCGAAGAACTCGTCCTGCACAGCTGGGATATCACCGGCGACGAGCCGGCCGCCCAGGCCCGGCTGGCCGAGCCGTGGATGACCACCCACAGCGTCGTGGCCGTCGGCAGGCCATTGTTGGTGAAAGGGGCCAAGCTGCTGGGTCCGGGTGAGCGCATCGAGGCTCGCCTGCGAGCCGAGGGCACCGACGATGTGGTCCTGGCCGCCGAGCCGGATCAGGTCAGCATCGGCCTTGCCGAGCCGGAAGGCCCGGCCACCCTGGAAACCGACGCCGCCGCGCGCGTGCTGCTGCTGTGGGGCCGCAGGCCGGCCGATCCGTCACGCATCCGCAGCCGCGCCGGCGCTGAAAAACTAGGACGGGTGCGCGGACTGCTCAGCGGTTACTGAGCAGTCCGCGCCCGGTCGGCCTAGTAGTTGTTACAGACGGTGGCGACTTGCTGGATCGTGCCCATGAACGCCGCGGCCTGCGGCATTGCCTGGATCTCCTGCTCCATCTGCACGCGCTTCGCCGGCGGCGCGGCGAGGAACTTGCGCAGGTAGCTCTGGGCGACCGGCGATTGGTTGAACTGCTGGGCGGTGGCCGGGTCCGTCGCGTTCAGCGCGGCCATGACCTGCCCGTAGTTGCAGGTGGTATCGGTGACCGGGTCGGCCGATGCGACCCCGGCCGCGGCGGTCAACGCCACCGCTGCGCTGCCAACCGCAACGCCTAATTTGCTCAACGACAGCCTCATGTGTGGAACCCTTCCCCAATTAATGCACCGCGCTACGGCGGTGACATCTGCCAAGCGGTTGCCGGCTCTCGCCCGAGATTACCAGGCCCCGCGAGGGTGCTTGTGACGCAACGGATATCGCAGGCCGCCGCTGGGCCGTTACTCTGTGCAGCTCAGCGCTTGTTCACGGCGTTCGCGCTCAGCGAAACGGGGTCGCCTCGCAGGGTCCGAGACTGACGGTCTTAAATCGGTGAACCGACAGGCGCGCCGAATGGTTGACCTGTATCTGCAACGTCTAGTATCAGTAACCGAAAGCTTCACCGGAGGCGGTCGTACACGCCGGTGCGAGCTGAACAGCAGCCCACATTTCAGCCGGAGTACCTGGAGGAGACGTCTGTGACCTACACGATCGCCGAACCCTGTGTCGACATCAAGGACAAAGCCTGTATCGAGGAGTGCCCGGTCGACTGCATCTATGAAGGCGCTCGGATGCTCTACATCCACCCCGACGAGTGCGTCGACTGCGGGGCGTGCGAGCCGGTCTGCCCCGTCGAAGCGATCTACTACGAAGACGATGTGCCGGACCAGTGGAGCCAGTACACGCAGATCAACGCCGACTTCTTCGCCGAGCTGGGGTCGCCCGGCGGCGCGGCCAAGGTGGGCATGACCGAGAACGACCCGCAAGTGGTCAAGGATCTGCCACCCCAGGGCGAAGGCGACTGAGCGGCCCGGTGCCCCACCAGCTCAAAAGGGGCCGGCCGGCGGTGTCGGCGTCTCTGCCCGAGTTCCCCTGGGACACCCTGGCCGACGCGAAAGCGCAGGCCAGTGCGCATCCGGATGGGATCGTCGACCTTTCCGTCGGCACCCCGGTCGACCCCGTTGCCCCCGTGATCCAGGAGGCGCTGACCACCGCCGCATCGGCGTCGGGGTATCCCGCCACCGCAGGCACCGCCCGGCTGCGCGAATCGGCGGTCGCCGCGCTGGACCGCCGGTTCGGCATCACCGGGCTGACCGAGGAGGCCGTGCTTCCGGTGGTGGGCAGCAAGGAGCTGATCGCGTGGCTGCCCACGCTGCTCGGCCTGGGCCCCGCGGACGTGATCGTGGTGCCCGAGCTGGCATATCCCACGTACGACGTCGGGGCCCGCCTGGCCGGGGCGCGGGTGCTGCGCGCGGATTCCCTGACCCAGCTGGGCCCGCAATCGCCGTCGCTGTACTACCTGAACTCGCCGAGCAATCCGACCGGACGCGTCCTGGGCGTCGATCACTTGCGCAAAGTGGTCGGATGGGCCCGCGACAGGGGCTGCCTGGTGGCCTCCGACGAGTGCTATCTGGGGTTGGGCTGGGACGACCAGCCGCTGTCGATCCTGCACCCTTCGGTGTGCGAGGGCGACCACACGGGCCTGATCGCGATCCACTCTTTGTCGAAGAGCTCGTCGCTGGCCGGGTACCGGGCCGGCTTCGTCGCCGGAGACCCCGAGGTGATCGCCGAACTGCTGGCCGTGCGCAAGCACGCCGGGATGATGGTGCCGACGCCGGTGCAGGCGGCCATGGTTGCCGCACTGGACGACGACGCTCACGAACTGGCGCAGCGGGAGCGCTACGAACGGCGCCGCGCGGCCCTGCTGCCCGCCCTGCGTTCGGCCGGCTTCGCCATCGACCATTCTGAAGCCGGCCTCTACCTGTGGGCCACGCGCGGCGAGCCATGCCATGCCAGCGTTGCCTGGCTGGCGCAGCGCGGCATCTTGGCGGCGCCGGGTGATTTCTACGGGCCGCGCGGTGCGCAGCACGTGCGGGTTGCGCTGACGGCCACGGATGAGCGGATCGCCGCCGCCGTGCAGCGGCTCTCCTAGCCGACTCCACCACCTGGGCATCCAGAGCCCGCCCTTGCGTGCACAATGCATCGGAGGCATTTCACGTTCTCGGGGTAAGGACGGTGGTCGTGACCAGTTCGACCGGCAAGCTGCGCATCCCGCTCTCGGTAGGGGACATCGCGAAACGGGTGTTCCTTGGGAAGCCGCTGATCACCGAAGACTTAGCATCGGAAAAGCTTTCGAATCCGGTGGCGCTGGGGGCGCTGTCGCCGGACGCGATCTCGTCGACGGCCTATGGCCCCGAACAGGTCTTGATCGAATTGCTGCCGCATGCAGGTCTTGCGGCATTCGTGTTGTTGCTTCCCATCACCGGCGTCATCTTGCTGATCTTGGTCTTGGTCGCCGCGTCTTATCGTCAGGTCGTGATGGCCTACACCCGAGCGGGTGGGTCGTACATCGTCGCACGGGAGAATTTCGGGCCCCGGGTCGCGCAGGTCGCGGCCGCGGCACTGTTGATCGATTATGTCGTCACCGTGGCTGTGCAGTCGGCGGCCGGGACGGTTGCGGTGGTGTCCGCAATCCCTGCGCTTGGCCCGCATAGTCTGCAAATCACCGTCGGGGTGGTGGTGATGATTTGCTACTTGAACCTGCGCGGGCTCAAGGAAGCGGGATGGCAGTTCGCGTTCGCGACCTACTTTTTCGCCGCCATGGTCGGCTTGACGATCATCGTTGGGGTGGTGCGAGCGCTATTCGGCGATCTGCCGGTATACGACCCGGCACACCTGGCCGGGACGGTGCCGGTCCATCAGGGCGGTGGCCTGGTGATGGGCGCCACGGTGTTGACGCTGTTGCGCTCGTTCGCCAATGGGGGTTCGTCGTTGACGGGGGTCGAGGCGATCTCGAATACCGTCGACGTGTTCCGAAAGCCGCAGGGGCGCAACGCACGTCGGGTGCTTACCGCGATGGCAGCCATTCTGGGTTTCTTACTCGGTGGTGTCGCCTTCCTCGCGTACGTCACCCATGCCACCCCATATCTGGAAGAATATCCGTCGGTCTTGTCGCAGATCGGGCGAGCGGTGTTCGGGCACGGCGTGCTCGGCGACGTCTTCTTCACGCTGGTTCAGGCGTCTACCGCCGCCATCTTGTTCACCGGGGCGAATACCAGTTTCAACGGATTTCCGGCTCTGGCCAGTTTCGTTGCGGAAGATCGGTTCCTGCCACGCCAGCTGATGAAACGTGGGCACCGACTGGTGTTCTCCAACGGGATCATCGCGCTGACCGGCCTGTCGGTGCTTCTGTTGCTGGTGACGGGCGGTTCGGTGAACGCGCTGGTGCCTTTTTATGCGATCGGCGTGTTCACCGGCTTTTCGATGGCCGGCTACGGCATGACCAAACACCATCTCACGCATCGGGAGCGGGGTTGGCGGCGCCGGCTGGCGATCAACCTGTCCGCGGCGATTCTGTCGACGATCGTGGTGGGCATCTTCGCGGTCGCGAAATTCACCGAGGGTGCGTGGCTGGTGGTCGTCGTGTTCCCCTTGCTGGTGTTCGTGCTGATGCGACTCAATCGCGAATACCGTGCCGAGGCAGCGATTCTCGAGATGTTCCGCACCGACCGTCCGGAATTGGTGAAATACGCGCGGCACAAGGTCTTCGTGTTTGTGAACTCCGTTGACCTGGCGGTGATCGAGGCGCTGCGCTACGGCAGGGGACTGCGGGCCGACGAGTTGATCGCGGTGCATTTCATGGTCGACCCGGCCCACGCGGCGCAGCTGCGAAAGCGCTGGGACCACTTCGAACTCGACACCCCGTTGCGAGTGGTGGACTGCCCAGACCGGCGGATCACCCGGGCGGCGCAGGTGTTGGTCGCCAAAGCTCGCGATGAGCATCGGAACACCAACGTCACGGTGTTACTACCGCGCCGCACGTACGCACCGTTGCTGGGTCGCCTTCTGCACGACCGCACCGCGGACAAAGTCTCCCGCGCGGTCAGCCTGATTCCGGACGCCGCGGCGACGATCGTGCCTTACGACGTGCAAACGCGGATCCAGCAGGCTTACCCGCACAACTTCGAGCAACGGGTCGCACGCGAGCTCGACAAGATGGAGGCCTGGATCAGCCAGGACGAAGACCAGGTTGTGGAAGCGTATGAACACCCCGACCGCGGGCCCGCGCTGATCACCGTATCGGGTTTGATACCCGGGCAGCGCGCCACGTTTGAAGGACGGGTGAATCAAATCGAAGACATCAACGAAGGCAGGCGGACTCGCCGCCACGTCGTCGTAGGCGACAACAGCGGCGAAATCGGCGTCACCTTCCGCTCCGGGCACGGTGGGGCCGACATCGCGCCCGGTCAGGTTCTGCGGATCACGGGCAAGCCCAAGCAATCCGGCAACCGGCCTATGTCGTTGATCGATCCGACTTATCACGTCATCGAGGATCCGGCGAAGGACACCGAGTCCGAGGATTCCGGACAAACCAGCGACACGTAGCTCCGCGGCCCTAGGCGGTTTCCCGCAGGATGGTCGCCAGGAAAAACCGGTTTAATTTGGCCATCTTTACTTGTGGACTGGTTCTGATCCGGATTGATTGATAAACAATATGGGTAAGTGGGTGGCCAGGATCGATGCGATGCGAAGGATGGTAAGTGGCCGTAAGGGTTTCGTCATCGTGTGTCGAGACGGTCGGTTCCCGCTTCGTGCGCACGCGTGCACGCGCGGCCGAAACGTCGTGAACAGGAGCTGGACATGGCCAACAACATCACCTGGCACGAACATCAGATAAGCCGCGCCGAGCGCGAGGGCCTCAATGGGCACAAGGGCTGCGTCATCTGGTTCACCGGCTTGAGCGGCAGCGGCAAGAGCACGGTGGCCAACGTCGTCGAGCAGAAGCTCTACGAGCGCGGCATCCGCAGCTTCTTGCTGGACGGAGACAACGTCCGCTACGGGCTCAATGCCGGCCCGGAACTGCTCGAAGAGCGCCACGGGCCCGAATTTGCGAAGCGGTTCGGTCTGGGATTCTCCGCCCAGGATCGCGAGGAGAACATTCGCCGGATCGGCGCCGTCGCGAAGCTGTTCTGCGAATCGGGCGTCATCGCTTTGACGGCCTTCATCAGCCCTTACGTTCGCGATCGTGACGCCATTCGGGCCACCTTGCACGACGGTGATTTTCAGGAGATCTTCATCGACACCCCGATCGAGATCTGCGAGCAGCGTGATCCGAAAGGGCTCTACAAGAAAGCCCGGGCCGGCGAGATCAAGGGATTCACCGGAATCGACGACCCCTATGAGGCACCGGCGCGACCGGAACTGAGGCTCGAAGGCGGCAGCAAGGACGCGGACACGCTGGCCGAGGAGGTCATCGCCCACCTCGAGCGGGTCGGCGTCATCTCGGGCCCGGTCCGCCGAGACGCGTAGCGGACAGTCCGGCAGTGACGGCGTCGTCCGGTCGCTGATTACCGAAACGAGGTCATTTTCATGAGCTATCAGGGTCATAACGGGAAGCCGATCGTGGAACGGGTGTCCACGGAGAATGCGGCGAGTCAGATCGATGGGCTGGCGCGCATCCCGATCTCGAAAGCCACCGCGCACGAAGTGATCAGCCTGTCGTACGGGTTCTTCACCCCGCTGTCGGGGTTCATGGGCCGGCGCGAAGTGGATGGCACGCTGGACGACTTTCAACTGCCCGACGGCACGCTGTGGAGCATCCCGATCGTCTTCGATCTGTCCGCGCAAGACGTCGAAAAGTTCGGGGTGAAAGAGGGCGAACGCGTCGTGCTCGAATATCTCGATGCCCCGATGGCGATCTTCGAGGTCTCCGAGATCTACGTGTACGACTTGGAGCGGATGGCCCAAAAGACCTACGGGACCACCGATCCGCGGCACCCGGGAGTCAAGAAGACCCTGGCTTACGCGAATCGCTTCATCGGCGGTGACGTCACGCTCATCAATGAGCCGGTGTTCAACGAGCCGTTCAAGAGCTTCTGGTTGACTCCGCGGCAGCACAAGGATGCGCTGGCGAAAAAGGATTGGAAGCGTGCGGTCGCCCATCAGACCCGAAACGTTCCGCACACCGGCCACGAGGCCTTGATGAAGCAGGCCTGGCTGGCGGCCAACGAGGACCAGCCCGTCGACAACCTGAACACCGGTGTGCTGGTCAATGCCATCATCGGCCAGAAACGTGTAGGAGACTACATCGACGAGGCAATCCTGTTGGCGCAGAACGCATTGCGGACCAGCGGGTATTTCCGCGAGGACGTCCACCTGGTGTCGTTCACGCTGTGGGACATGCGCTATGCGGGGCCCCGGGAGGCCATCTTCCATGCGATCTTGCGGACGAACCTCGGCTGCACGCATCACATGTTCGGCCGCGACCACGCCGGCGTCGGGGATTTCTACCACCCGTACGATTCCCAGAACATCCTCAAGCAGCACCGCGGCGAGCTGGGGATCAAACCGGTGTTCTTGCGGGAGAACTGGTACTGCCCGGTCTGCCAGGAGGTCACCAACTCGGCGCTGTGCGGCCACGACGAAAAGTCACAAAGCTTCAGCGGCAGCCTGATTCGCAGCATCCTGACCGACGAGGTCAAGCCGACCCAAAAGGTGATGCGGCACGAGGTGTTCGAAGTGGTGATGGACAGCGCCGCCAGGTACGGCCAGGGTTCGCCGTTCGTCACCGAGGAGTATCTGAAAGACAGACTGCCGGTCTTTACGCTGAACCAATTGGAGAACTCATGAGCGCGGGTGGCAAGAGGATCAAGGTCAACGTCTGGATCAACGAGGAACGCCTGGAAGCGCTGGCCAATGCGGGAATGGCGGACCGGGCGATCGAGGCGTTCGCCGGCATGAAGCTGCTCGAGATCTACGCCACCGAGGAGCAGAAAGACGTTCTGCTGCAGCGCTTTCCCGGGGCGAAGTACGACTCGGCGACCACCCGCTCGATCGAACTGCTCCCGAAGCAGGCCAAGGACAGGCTGCTGGAGCTTTCCATCAAGATGCACTCCACCGGCCCGGATGTGGTGGGTCACTTTCTCGAGGAATCCGAGACGGCGAACAGCCAATAGGGGCCGTCGCCGAGCGCGTTAGTCGCTCTCCAGCACCCGCAAACTCAGCGAAAAGAGCAGCCGCACCTCGGGATCGGCCAGCGACGCCGACAACAACTTCTCGATCCGGCGCACCCGGTAGCGAACCGTGTTCGGGTGCACTCGCAACGATTGCGCGGCCGCGGTGATGTCGCCGAAGGCATCCAGATAGATCCGCAGCGTCTCGGCCAGCACCGGATCGTCAGCGCGCAACGCCGCGATCCGAGGATCGATCAACCGCTCGTCGCTACCGACCAGGGTCACGATTTCGTCGAGTAGCACGGCGGTACGCGCTTCGGCCAACGACGTGACCTGTCCGAACGAAATCGGATGCCGCTCTGCGCTGTCCAACACGCGGTCGACTTCGATGCGCGCGGCGGCGGCCCGCGCAAGGCCGGCGATCGGTGCGGCGATCGCCGCCCTCAGCTGCACCCCGAGTTCGGCGCGCATGGCGCCGATGGTGCCGCGCACCCATGAGGTGACGGCCCGGTTGTGCGTCTGCGGAAGGAGCACATACGTTCGCGCACCGTGCGAGGCGACCTGGGCGTCATGACGAAAAGCGCTGGCGCTCAGCGCAATGACGTCAGCGAGCCGAGCCTGGCGGGGCGAGCCGTCCGCCACGTCCCAACCGATCACGGCCGCATCGCCGTCGGCGGCAAGACCGAGTTCACGGCCTATGGCGGCCGCGTCGACATGCGCATCCGCATCCGCATCGGCGAGGCCGAGAAGTTGCTGCACCCGGCGGGCGTGCGTCGATGGTCGGGCCGTCAGCCGCGACATGATGCGGGCAGCCAGCACGGCGGCACCGCGCACCATCTCCTCGGCGTCGTCGGCGAGCGGTTGCGAACCCTGCTGTACCCAGATCGTGCCGGCGAACACCGGGGATCGCCGCGCGTCGGGTGGGGGCTGGTAGACCCCTACGGCCAGTCGCGGTCGCAGTCCCAGCTCGGGCCGCTCGGCGACGCGGACCACGTCACCTCCCGACCGCAGCGCATCGAAAATGCCCCACTGGGCGATCCACTCGAGGTGCTCGGGCGGACCCGCCCGGCCCAGGATGGAGAGGCGGCGCAATTCGTCGGCTTCGTCGTTGGAGGCCGAATAGGCCAGGACGTGCGATTGGGCGTTTTCGATGCTGACCATGCCGTGGATGCGGTCGGCGAGCGACTGCGCCAACCCGAACAGGTCGGTACCCGAGTCGTCGGTCGCGTCCGCGCGGTCACCGTGATGCTCCAGGACGTGGTTGACCAGCTGATAGAGCCGCTCCCAGCGGGCCTGCGGGTCGGCGGCCACCACAGCCGAGCCGGCCGCAACCGCCTTGGCCACCAAGGCATTCGAGGGTTCCTTGACGAAGATGGCCACCGGCACGTGTTCGCGCGTCTGCCTGTCCATCCACCGCAGGGCCTCGTCGCCGACGACGCCCAACAGGAAAAAGACGTCGGCGGAACCCGCCGCGGCCGCCAGCCCGAGCCGCACGTCGTCGGAGTCGATCAGCGCCACCGACGCCACCGGCAGGTCCAGGCCCCGGGGCGCGTCAACCAGGCTCACCAGGGTCGCGTCCAACGCAAGTAGCAGCTGTCCCAGCCCCACGCCGGACATGTTGTCCGATCTTACTACCGCTAGCGGCTCATCTTGTCCGATCGGCTAATTCACTGCGCGCCCGCCGCGGGGATCCTTGCGGCATGGACGCGATAACCCAGGTCCCGATGCCGGCCAACGAGCCGGTCCACGAATACGCACCGCACTCCCCGGAGCGCACCCGCCTCAACGCCGAACTGGCCGCTCTGGCCGACCACCCGATCGACCTCCCGCATGTCATCGGCGGCAAACACCGCATGGGCGACGGCGAGCGCATCGACGTCGTCCAGCCCCACCGGCACGCCGCGACGCTGGGCACCCTCACCAACGCCGGGCACGCGGATGCGACCGCCGCCATCGAAGCGGCGATGGCGGCGAAATCCGATTGGGCGGCAATGCCGTTCGACGAGCGTGCCGCGATATTCCTGCGCGCCGCCGACCTGCTGGCCGGGCCGTGGCGGGAGAAGATCGCCGCCGCGACCATGCTCGGCCAATCCAAGTCGGTCTACCAGGCCGAGATCGACGCGCCCTGCGAGCAGATCGACTTCTGGCGCTTCAACGTGGCGTTCGCGCGGCAGATCCTGGCGCAGCAGCCGATCAGCGGGCCGGGGGAATGGAATCGCAGCGAATACCGGCCGCTGGACGGCTTCGTCTACGCGATCACGCCGTTCAACTTCACCTCGATCGCGGGCAATCTGCCGACCGCTCCGGCGCTGATGGGCAACACCGTGGTGTGGAAGCCGTCGATCACCCAGACGTTGTCGGCCTACCTGACCATGCGATTGCTCGAGGCGGCCGGATTGCCGCCCGGGGTGATCAACCTGGTGACCGGCGACGGCTTCGCCGTGTCCGATGTGGCGCTGGACGACTCGCGGCTGGCGGGAATCCACTTCACCGGGTCGACGGCGACGTTTCAGCAGCTATGGCAGCGGGTGGGCGCCAATATCGGCCGCTATCACAGCTATCCGCGGCTGGTCGGCGAGACCGGCGGCAAAGACTTCGTCGTCGCACACGCCTCTGCGCGCTCGGACGTGTTGTGCACGGCGCTGATCCGCGGTGCTTTCGACTACCAGGGCCAGAAGTGCTCGGCGGCGTCGCGGGCCTTCATACCGCAGTCGGTGTGGCGCCGCATGGGTGACGACTTTTTGGGCAAGACCGCGGCGTTGCGCTACGGCGACGTCACCGATCTGACCAACTTCGGGGGGGCGCTGATCGACCGGCGCGCCTTCATCAAGAACGTCGACGCCATCGAACGGGCCAAGGGCGCGCCGCACGTCACCATCGCCGTCGGTGGCGAATACGACGACGGCGAAGGCTATTTCGTCCGGCCCACGGTATTACTGTCCGACGATCCGGGCGACGAGTCGTTCGCGACGGAATACTTCGGCCCGCTGCTGTCGGTGCACGTGTACCCCGACGACGATTACGAGCGGATCCTCGGCGTCGTCGACACCGGGTCTCGCTACGCGTTGACCGGCGCGGTCATCGCCGACGACCGCGACGCCGTGCTCACCGCCCAGCATCGGCTGCGGTTCGCGGCCGGCAACTTCTACATCAACGACAAGCCATCCGGCGCGGTCGTCGGGCGCCAGCCGTTCGGGGGGTCGCGTGGCTCGGGCACCAATGACAAAGCCGGATCGATGCTGAACATGTTGCGCTGGACGTCGGCTCGCACCATCAAGGAGACCTTCATCCCCGCAACCGACCACACCTATCCGCATATGGGCGCCGACTGATGGCCGGGCTGTTCGCCGCCACGCTGCGCCCGGCGATCATGGCCGCGAGCCGCCGCGATGGCTTGCGCCGCACCGCCGAACGGCTGGCGGTCACCCGGAAAGTGGTGCACCGGTTCATCCCCGGGGAGACGATTGACTCGGCCCTGAATTGCACGGCGGCCCTGCGTGATTCGGGCCGCTTCGTCAGCGTCGACTATCTGGGCGAGGACGTCGCCGACCCCGACGGCGCCGACGCGGCGGTGCGGGTCTACCTGGACCTGATCGAGGCGCTGGATGGGCTCGGTCCCACGAGCGGCGCAGTCCGGCCTTTGGAAGTCTCGGTCAAGCTGTCGGCGCTGGGGCAGTCGCTGGGACGCGACGGGCACAAGATCGCGCGGGAGAACGCCTGGTCGATCTGCGCGGCCGCCCAGCGCGCGGCTGTGTGGGTCACCGTCGATGCCGAGAACCACGCCACCACCGATTCGACGCTGCGCATCGTGCGCGACCTGCGCACCGAATTTCCTTGGCTGGGCGTGGTTCTGCAGGCCTACCTGCGGCGCACCCTGGACGACTGCGAAGAGTTCGCCGACTCCGGCGCCCGGGTCAGGCTGTGCAAGGGCGCCTACGACGAACCCGCCTCGCTGGCTCACCGCGCGCCCGCCGAGGTCAACGACTCCTACCTGGCCTGCCTGCGAGTGCTGATGACCGGGTCCGGCTACCCGATGGTGGCCTCCCACGATCCGGAGATCATCAGCGCGGTGCCGGAGATGGCGCGCGAATCAGGCCGCCGCAGCGGCGAATTCGAATATCAAATGCTCTATGGCATCCGCGACGACGAGCAGCGGAGTCTCGTCGCGGCCGGTAACCAGCTGCGGGTGTACGTCCCGTTCGGCACCCAGTGGTACGGCTACTTCATGCGACGGGTGGCCGAGCGGCCGGCCAATCTGGCGTTCTTCCTGCGGGCGCTGACGCAGCGGCGTTGAGCGTGCATCCTTGGCGTTGAGCGTGCACACCGGTAGGCGACACGCCGATGAAGCCCGCCGAGGATGCACGCTCGACGCTCGCGCTCAAGCTCAACGCCGTCGCGGGCGGTCAGGAGCGCCAGCCACGGAATCAACTCTCCCTCAGCCGGCCGGTGTGAGAATCAGACCGCTGGTCGGCACGCCGGTTCCGGAGGTGACCAGCACGTGTTCGACGTTGCCGACCTGGTTGTGCGAGGTGCCGCGCACCTGGCGCACCCCCTCGGTGATGCCGTTCATGCCGTGGATGTAGGCCTCGCCGAGCAGGCCGCCGTTGGTGTTGATGGGGAACTCTCCGCCCAGCGACAGCCGCTCGATGGTGGCGAAGTCCTTGGCCTCGCCGCGCCCGCAGAATCCGAGTTCCTCGAGTTGGACGAACACGAACGGCGTGAAATGGTCGTAGATGAAGGCGGTTTGGATGTCTTGCGGCTTGCACCCCGAGTCGCGCCACAGCTGACGGGCCACCACACCCATCTCGGGCAGCCCGGTGATGTCATCGCGGTAGTAGCTCGTCATCATCTCGCCGTTATGGGCTGCACCCTGGGCGGCGGCGGCGATGATGGCCGGCGGCTGCCGCAGGTCGCGGGCGCGCTCGGCGCTGGTGATGACCAGCGCGACGCCGCCGTCGCTCTCCTGGCAGCAATCCAACAGGCGGAGCACGGGTTCGACGATCCAGCGCGAATTCTGGTGGTCTTCCAGGGTGATCGGGCGCTGGTAGAACCACGCGTCGGGGTTGGTCGCCGCGTGCTGGCGGTCGACGACAGCGATCCTGCCGAAGTCTTCGTTGGTGACGCCGTACGTCGACATGTAGCGCTGCGCGTGCACGGCGACCCAGGCCGCGGGGGTGAGCAGCCCGAACGGCGCGTAATGCGCCATGAACAAGGGTGTTTCGGCCATGCTGCGACCGCTGCCACCGAACCGGAAGCCCGACCGCTCGTTGAACGCGCGCCAGCAGACCACGACGTCGGCGACGCCGGTGGCGACGGCCATCGCCGCGTGTACGACGGTGCCCGCGGCCGCACCGCCGCCGTGGTGCACGCGGGAGAAGAAGCTGAGGTCGCCGATGCCCACGTTGCGGGCGATGTCGATCTCGTCGCTGGCATCCATGGTGAACGTGACCATGCCGTCGACGTCGCCGGGGGCCAGGCCGGCATCGTCGAGTGCGGAGCTGACCGCCTCGCATGCCAATTGCAGCTCGCTACGCCCCGATTCCTTCGAGAACTCCGTCTGGCCGATCCCGACGATGGCGCAACTTCCGGGAAGGCTGCCCGGACGCGTCCGGCTCATGCGCCCGTCCCGTCGAGCAGGCTGAGCACCGCGGTGCCGGACACGTGGTCGCCCAGGCTGTTGGCGCCGGCGAATGACACCTCCACGAAGTTTTCGCCGTCCGACCCTTCGGTCTTGCCGGTGACGCCGCCCGTGAACTTCAGCGGGTCGTCGGGGAAGCACGGCACCCCAAGGCGAATCGACAGGTTCTTCACCATCGCCTCGGGGCCGGCCCAGTCGGTGAGGAAGCGGACGCAGTAGCCGTTGGTGGTCAGGATGTTCATGAACAGGTTGGGCGAGCCCTGCTGCTTGGCGTAGTCGCGGTCGTGGTGCACCGGCATGAAGTCGCGGGTGGCGATCGCGCCGGCGACAATCATCGTTGTGGTGATCGGAATTTCGAGCGGCGTGACCTCGTCACCGACCGAAATGTCCTGCCATTGCAAAGTGCGGCCGGCGGTTGGCGTCATGCGGGTCCTTCCGAGTAGGTTGCGCCGGGGTGGGCCGGCTGGGCCGAAGCCGGACCGAGGGTGGAGCCGAAATTCATGACGACGCCTGGCCGCCGCGCCGAAATTGGTGCAGGACGAGGCCGTCGTCGAACGCCTGGTAGTAGACCTCGACCGGCAACCCTGGCGTCACATCGGAAGGATCGACCCCGGTCAGGTTGGACACCAGACGGACGCCCTCTTCGAGCTCCACCAGCACGACGACGTAGGGGTACTCGAAGAACGGAAACTTGGGCTCGTGCGGCATCACGTAGCTGTAGACCGTTCCGCGGCCGGAGGATTCGATCGTCGTCCACTCCAGCGAACGGCAGTGCGGGCACATCGGGCGCGGCGGATGCCGCAGCTTCCCACAGCCACCGCAGCGCTGGATCAGAAGTTTATTCTCCCGCAACCCATTCCAGAAGAATTCGGTGTCCGGGGTGATCGCCGGCGCGAGACGAGCCGCCATCAGTTCGCCGGCCTGAATCGCAGCACCCGAAACCGCTGCCGCCCCAACACTTCACCGTTCTGGTCGGTGTAGGTGGTCAGCCAGGTGAGGAAGAAGCCGGTGCCCAGCGCCGTCTTCTTCTCGTCGGAGACCGACTCGTAGACCGTCGTCGCACTGATCACGTCGCCCAGTCGGGGGTACCGCTCGATCTCGAACTCCGAATTGGTCGCGACGGTGCTGGTGTAGCCGGCCTCATCGAGGAACGCCGTTGGATTGCTGTGGATTTCAACTGGAGCCCCACCCCGTTCGCCGATTCCCTCCAGCTTGGGCGACGGCATCGTCCACGTCTGCAGCATCACCGGCGGCGACACGATGCCGCCGAACCGTGACGACGCCGCGAACTCCGGGTCGAGGTATACCGGGTTCATGTCGGCCATCGCGTACGCCCAGTGCCGGATCATCGGCTGGTTCACCGGGTCCGGTGCCAGCGAGGGTTTTTCGGTACCGCCGGTCGGCTGCCCGACGAGGGCCCGCACCTTGGCGCTGACGGTTTCTGAGTCGGCCACTTGGCAAAGCCCCTCTCGCAGGACAGGTGATCCGACAGATTGATGCGATCTGTCTCGACGAAATGTGTGTACTCTGCGCCGTCGCGCGCTGTCAATACGACAGCAAAGCACGGCGACAGCGGGGAATTCGCGCGAATGATGATTGACGGCGGCTGCCGGGGCGAGTACACCAAGTGATCAGATGACCGGAGGAAGCACATGGCCGATTCGCCCGCTCTTGTCCAGACCTACCAGCTCTACATCGACGGCAATTGGGTGGAGCCGCAGGACGGCCGCTACGACGACGTGTCCCCGTCCACCGAGGCCGTCATCGCCACCGCACCAAACGCGAGCGTCGCGCAGGTTGGCGACGCGATAGCGGCCGCGCGGCGCGCCTTCGACAGCGGACCGTGGGGCACCACGTCCGCCGAGCAGCGCGCCGCGTGCCTGAACCAGCTGGGCGAGGCGCTGACCAAGCACGCCGACGACTTCTTCGCGCTGGCCCAGGCGGAGTGGGGCTGCGTTTCGAACGAGCGCATGATGCAGATCGACGGTGCCGGGTTCATGTCCATGCATGCCGCTCAGCTCGCCACCCAGCTGGTCGACCAAGAGGTCAGCGGCATCAGCGCCGGGACCACGTTGCTCCGGCATGCGCCGCTGGGTGTCGTTTCGGTGCTGACGCCGTGGAACTTTCCGCACTGCCTGAACGTGATGAAGCTGAATCACGCTCTGGCCGCGGGTAATACGGTCGTGCTCAAGCCCTCTCCGCTGACACCGCTGGCGGGGCTGGCGCTGGCACGGCTCATCGACGAGCACACCGACATCCCGCCCGGGGTGGTCAACGTGGTCACGCCCTCGGGTGTCGAGGCGGCCAAGCTGCTGACCACCGATCCGCGCATCGACATGGTGAGCTTCACCGGCAGCTCGGTCGTCGGACGCCAGGTCATGTCCGCCGCCGGGGACACCATGAAGCGAATCCTGTTGGAACTGGGCGGCAAATCGGCCAGCATCGTCCTCGACGACGCGCACATCAGCGACGAGATGCTGCAGCAGATGCTGTTCGAATCCTGTTCGCTGCACGCCGGACAGGCCTGCATTCTGCACAGCCGGCTGCTGTTGCCTGATTCGCTGCACGACGACATCGTCGATCGCCTTGCGGCGTTGGCCCGTGAGGTCAAGGTGGGCGACCCCACCGATCCCGACGTGCAGATGGGTCCGCTGATCAGCGCGGCGCAACGCGACCGGGTCGAGGCGCACGTCGCCGGAGCGCGCAGCGACGGCGCGAAGCTGGTGACCGGCGGCGGCCGGCCCGCCGGCTTGGACGTCGGCTATTACGTCGAACCGACGATCCTGTCCGATGTGGAGCCGAATTCGACTATCGCGCAAGAGGAAGTGTTCGGGCCGGTGTTGACCGTCCTGCGCTACCGGGACGATGACGACGCCGTCGCCATCGCCAACAACTCGCAGTACGGGCTCTCCGGTGCGGTGTGGGGCGAAGACGTGGACCGCGCCGTCGGCGTGGCCCGCCGCATCCGTACCGGCCAGATCGCCGTCAACGGCGTCAGTCCCGGTGGGGCGCCGTTCGGTGGCTTCAAGCTCAGCGGGCTGGGCCGCGAGGGCGGCGGCATCGGCGGGTTGCATCAGTACATGGAACCGATGGCCATCGGGGTTCCCGCGTAAGGTGACCCGCGCGCCAGCGATTGGGCCCGCTTGGGTGAACCACACCTGACATGTCAAGCTGCTCGACATGATCGAGATCGCCCGCCCCAAGCTCGAAGGAAACGTCGCCGTAGGTGAGGACCGCCAGATCGGCTTCGCGGAATTCGGTGACCCGCAGGGCCGCGCGTTCTTCTGGCTGCACGGCACCCCCGGCGCCCGTCGGCAGATCCCTGTCGAGGCCCGCCTGTACGCCGAACGGCACAAGATCCGGCTGATCGGCCTGGACCGGCCCGGTATCGGCTCGTCGACGCCGCACCGATACGAGAACATCCGCGCGTTCGGCGACGACCTGCGCACCATCGCGGACATCCTCGGCATCGACAAGATGGCGGTCATCGGCCTGTCCGGCGGCGGCCCGTACGCGCTCGCGTCCGCCGCGGTGCTGCCGGACCGGGTAATAGCCCTCGGCGTGCTCGGTGGCGTCGCGCCTTTCCTGGGCGACGAGGGGATCACCAGCGGCCTGATGAACCTGGGCAAGCGGGTGGCCCCGCTGCTGCGGCTGGGCGGTGACCCGCTGCGCATCGGCGCGAGCCTGGTGATCCGGTCCATCCGTCCGGTCGCCAACCCCGCGCTCTATCTCTATGCCGCGATATCGCCCGAGGGCGACCGGCGCCTGCTGACCCGGCCCGAGTTCGCGGCCATGTTCCTCGACGACCTGCTCAACGGGAGCCGCAAGCAGCTGGCGGCCCCGTTCAACGACATCATCCTGTTCACCCAGGACTGGGGATTCCGGCTCGAGGAGGTCAAGGTCCCGGTGCGGTGGTGGCACGGCGACAGCGACCACATCGTGCCGTTCGCGCACGGCGAGCACGTCGTGCACCGGCTGCCCGACTGCGAGCTCATCGTGCTCCCCGGCGAAAGCCACCTGGGCGGCCTGGGCCGCGGCGAGGAGATCCTGTCCACCCTGACGAAGATCTGGGACGAGCGAGGCTGACCTTCTCGGCAGCGGGGTAGCCTGCTCACGTGCTGCTGGCGTCCCTGAATCCCGCGGCGCTCACCGCCACCGATATCGCCGACGCGGTGCGCATCGACGGAACCGTGTTCAGCCGTAGCGACCTCGTCGGCGCCGCCACCTCGGTGGCCGAGCGGGCGGGCGGTGCGGGCAGGGTTGCCATCCTCGCCGCCCCGAGCGCCGCGACCGTGCTGGCCGTCACCGGGTGCCTGATCGCCGGGGTGCCGTTCGTGCCGGTGCCCGCCGACGTCGGCGCCGCCGAACGCCGGCACATCCTCACCGACTCGGCTGTGCAGGCGTGGCTGGGCCCGGTGCCGGACGAGCCGGCAGGCCTGCCGCACATCCCGGTCCGGCTGCACGCCCGCTCCTGGCACCGCTATGCCGAGCCGTCGCCGGACGCCACCGCGATGATCATCTACACCTCGGGCACCACCGGGCTACCCAAAGGCGTGGTGCTGAGCCGACGGGCGATCGCGGCCGACCTCGATGCCCTGGCGGAAGCCTGGCAATGGACGGCCGACGACGTCTTGGTGCACGGCCTGCCGCTGTTCCACGTGCACGGCCTGGTGCTTGGCCTGCTCGGCTCGCTGCGGATCGGCAATCGCTTCATCCACACCGGCAAGCCGACGCCGGCGGGCTACGCGCAGGCGGCGACCGAGCACCGGGGCACGCTGTTTTTCGGGGTGCCCACGGTGTGGTCGCGGGTGGGGGCCGACGAGCCCGCCGCCCGGGCGTTGCGCCCCGCGCGGCTACTGGTCTCCGGCAGCGCGCCGCTGCCGGTGCCGGTGTTCGACCGGCTGGCCGGGCTCACCGGGCATCAACCCATCGAACGCTACGGCGCGTCGGAATCGCTGATCACGGTGTCCACGCGCGCCGACGGCGAGCGACGCCCGGGGTGGGTGGGCCTGCCGCTGTCCGGTGTGCAGACCCGGGTGGTGGACGACGACGGCGGCCCGGTGTCGCACGACGGCGAGACCGTCGGGAAGCTGCACGTGCGCGGGCCGATGATGTTCGACGGCTACCTGAACCGGCCGGAAGCCACCGCCGAGGCGTTCGACACCGACGGCTGGTACCGCACCGGCGACGTCGCGGTGATCGACGCCGGCGGGATGCACCGCATCGTCGGACGCGAGTCGGTCGACTTGATCAAGTCCGGCGGTTACCGCATCGGGGCGGGCGAGATCGAAACGGCGCTGCTCGGCCACCCCGGCGTGCAGGAGGCCGCCGTCATCGGGATGCCCGACGCGGACCTGGGCCAGCGCATCGTCGCCTACGTCGTCGGGTCGGCCGACGGCGACGAGCTGATCGACTATGTCGCCCAAGAGCTTTCGGTGCACAAGCGGCCGCGCGAGGTGCGCATCGTCGACGCGCTGCCGCGCAACGCCATGGGCAAGGTCCTCAAGAAGCAGCTGCTGACCGACGGCTGACCGACCGCTCACCCGGGCAGCGCCCGGTCAGCCTGACGCCTAGACACGCAGCAACTTGCCAGCTTCAGGGCCGAGCGTGCCCGCGCAGCTTCACCTACCGTCGTATCCGTGTATCGACGTAACCGGACGGCGAGCCGCCACCATGGGTGAGCCGGCGCGGTCCGCGGCCGCCGCCGGGCGGACCCCTATGCGGCGGATCGCGGCGGCCTGCCTGGTGGGCTCGGCCATCGAGTTCTACGACTTCCTGATCTACGGAACCGCGGCCGCACTGGTGTTTCCCGCGGTCTTCTTCCCGCACCTCGGGCCGACGGTGGCCACCATCGCCTCGATGGCGACGTTCGCGACGGCGTTTCTGTCCCGCCCGTTGGGAGCGGCCGTCTTCGGATACTTCGGCGACCGGCTGGGCCGCAAGAAGACGCTGGTCGCCACCCTGCTCATCATGGGCGCGTCGACCGTCAGCGTGGGCCTGGTCCCCACCACGGCGTCAATCGGGGTCGCGGCGCCCTTGATCCTTGTCGTGCTGCGGTTGCTGCAGGGCTTCGCCGTCGGCGGCGAATGGGCCGGGTCGGTGCTGCTGAGCGCCGAATACGCGCCCCCCGGAAAACGCGGCTGGTGGGGCATGTTCACCTCGCTGGGCGGCGGCACGGCCGGCGTGCTGGCCAGCGTGACGTTCCTCGCCGTCAGCCTCACCATGGGGGAGAGCAGCCCCGCGTTCCTGGAATGGGGCTGGCGGGTGCCCTTCTTGATCAGCAGCGGACTGATCGGCATCGCCCTCTATGTGCGGCTCAACATCGAGGAGACCCCGCTGTTCGTCGAGGAGAAGGCCCGCAACCTGGTGCCCAAAGCGCCACTGGCCGAGCTGGTGCGGCTGCAGCGCCGCGAGATCGTGCTGGTCGCGGGCTGCTTCCTGGGCGGCATGGGCTTCGTCTATTTGGGCAACACCTTCCTCGTCATGTACGCCCACTCCCACTTGGGCTATTCGCGCAGCTTCATCTGGGGTGTGGGCGCGCTGGCCGGGCTGACCAGCATCGTGTTCGTCTCGTTCGGGGCCTGGCTGTCCGACCGCGTCGGGCGTCGCCGGGTGATGCTGTGTGGGCTGGCGGCGTGTCTGCCGTGGTCCTTCGTGGTCATCCCGCTGATGGATACCGGCAGCCCCGCCACGTACGCGGTGGCCGTCCTCGGCATGTTCGCCTGCGCGGCGATGGCCAACGGTCCCACCGGGGCCTTCGTCCCCGAGCTGTTCGCCACGCGCTACCGCTACAGCGGCGTGGCGGTGGCGATGAATCTGGCCGGCATCCTCGGCGCCGCGGTGCCGCCACTGTTGGCGGGCACCTTGTTGGCGACCTACGGCGGCTGGGCGATCGGGCTCATGATGGCGACCCTGGTAACGACCAGCCTCGTGTGCGTCGCTCTGCTGCCCGAGACCAAAGGAACCGCGCTCGGCGCCGCCCCGGCCGCGGAGCGGGTGCCCGCCGACCTATAGGTGCACCCTCAGTTGGTGTGCAGGTCCTCGTTGAGGGCGATGCCCTGACCGCCGCGGGCCACGACTTCCACCGCCCCGCTCACCGAATTGCGGCGGAACAACAGGTTGTTGCCGCCGGACAGCTCGAGCGCCTTCATCGTTTTGCCTTCGGGCGTAACGACTTTGGTGCCCGCGGTGACGTACAGGCCGGCCTCGACGACGCAGTCGTCGCCCAATGAGATGCCCACGCCCGCGTTGGCGCCGAGCAGGCAGCGCCTGCCGATCGAAATCACCTCGGTCCCACCGCCGGACAGCGTCCCCATGATCGAGGCCCCACCACCGATGTCGGAGCCGTCGTCCACCACCACGCCGGCGGAGATCCGGCCCTCCACCATGGACGCCCCCAGGGTGCCGGCGTTGTAGTTGACGAAGCCCTCGTGCATCACCGTCGTGCCCGGCGCCAGATGCGCGCCCAGGCGCACCCGGTCGGCGTCGGCGATGCGCACACCGGTCGGCAGGACGTAATCGACCATGCGCGGGAACTTGTCGACGCCGTAGACCGTCACCGGCCCGTGGCGCCGCAGCCGGGCCCGGACCGCCTCGAAACCCTCGACGGCGCACGGTCCGCGATTAGTCCAGACCACATTCGTCAATACCCCGAACAAGCCGCCGGCGTTCAGCCCGTGCGGCGCCACCAATCGGTGCGAGAGCAGATGCAATCGCAGGTAGGCGTCGTAGGCGTCGGCGGCCACGTCATCCAGCGAGCCGATGACCGTGCGCACGGCGATGGTCTCGGTGCCGCGGTCGTCGTCACGGCCGATCAGCGCGGTCAGCTCCGGGGGAACATCGGACAGCGCCAGCCGCGACGTCGCGCTGGTGCCCGCGGTGGCCAGTTCCGGTGCGGGAAACCACGTGTCGAGGATCGATCCGTCGGCGGCCAGCGTCGCCAGGCCTATTCCTTCGGCGCCTGCTGCTCTTGTCACGGCGCAAAGGTTACTTCGTGGGCCGGCATCGGGCCCCGCCCGCCCTGCGCGAGGGCGAAGCCGGGGGCCGCGCAGTCACCCCGGCCTGCGTCTAAAGACCCACGCGCGCAAGATAATTCGTCACCGCGGGATGCGTCGCCCGCGGCCGGGGACGCTCGGCAGTGGCCGGTCTCAGCAGGTCAAGGCGTGAATTTCGGCGTATCGGGTACGCAGCTTCCGGGGTCGTTACCGGCCTAGCCGCAGGCCCCTTTGTCGCCGGCCCGTCGTGGCCGCCCGATTGCGCGAGGAGAAGAACATGTCCTTTGTCACCACACGGCCCGAGGCGCTGTTGTTCGCGGCGAGCACCCTCGAAGGCCTCGGCTCTTCGATGGCCGCCCAGGACGCCGCGGCCGCGGCTCCCACCACGAGCATTGCTCCCGCGGCCGCCGACGAGGTGTCCGCTTTGCAGGCGGCGCAATTCTCCGCCTACGGCGCGTGGTACCAGCAGGTCAGCGCCCAGGCGAAGGTTGTTCACCAGACGCTGGTGAGCAACCTGGACAGCAACGCCGGCTCGTATGGAACGACGGAAGCCGCGAACAAAGTCACCACCAGCGCCGCGGCGCTGCCCGCCGCACCGGCCGCTGCCGCCGACCCACCCCCCGGGGACGCCGCGGCCGGCACCCTCATCGAGTGGGGTCAGAACACCGGTGCCGCCGCCTCGGACTTCATCACCTTGGGCGAGGGGCAATTCGCTCCCGTCCCCGGCGCGGCCGGTATCCCCAACTTCACCGGCGGGCTCACGTCAGCAACCCCGGCAAGCGCGCCCGCCCCGGCGGCGCCGGCAGCCATGGGTGGGGCGCCGTTGCTGGCGAGCATGGGCCGCGGACCCTCGATCGGCGCATTGTCGGTACCACCGAGCTGGGCGGCAAGTGGCGTCCCCGAGGTCAGCTCCACCCCGGTGACGCTGACCGGCGCCGGGTTCACCAGCGCCGCGCCCCAGGCGACGACGGTGAGCGCCATTCCGGGTGGCGTGCCGTCGATGGCCACCGCCGGACGCGGCGGCTACGGCCTCGGCGCGCCCCGCTACGGCGTCAAGCCCACCGTGATGCCCACGCCGGCCGTCTAACAACCCGCAACGTCAGCAAGAACAGGAGCACGACAATGACTTTCGACTTCGGAGCACTGCCCCCAGAAATCAATTCACTGCGCATGTACACCGGCGCGGGCGCCGGTCCGATGATGGCCGCGGCCGCGGCTTTCAGCAGCCTGGCCGACGAACTGAGCACGACCGCCTCGGCCAGCCAGGCGGCGATTGCGAATCTGACCGGCGAGGAGTGGATCGGACCGTCGTCGACCGCGATGGCCACCGCCGCCGCGCCGTACGTGATGTGGATGCACACCACCGCCGCGCAGCTGCAACAGGCGGCCGCCCAAGCCATGGCATCCGCGGCCGCATACGAGGCGGCCTTTGCGATGACGGTGCCGCCACCGCTGGTCGCGGCCAACCGGGCCCAGCTGGCGGCCCTCGTCGCGACCAACGTTCTGGGACAGAACACCCCAGCCATCGCGGCCACCGAGGCGCAGTACGGCGAGATGTGGTCCCAAGACGCCGCCGCCATGTACGGCTACGCCGCGGCGTCGGCGGCCGCGGCCAAGTTGAGCCCGTTGACATCGCCCGCGCCCACCAACAGCCCGGGTGGGCTCGACGCGCAGACGGCGGCCACGGCCGCGCAGACCAGTGGACTGCGCTCGGTCGTCTCCAATGTGCCCAACGCCGTGCAGTCGTTCGCGGCGCCGGCCGCACCCGCCGCGCCGGGCGCGAGCGCCCTGGACAGCGTGCTGGGCGATCCGCTGGTGTCCAATATCGGCAACGCCGGATTCGACGTGGTGTCGTGGAACGTGTTCAACACGATGGTGTCCAACATCTTGTACAACCACACCCTCGACGCGGCGGCTTCCGCCAGCGTGGCCGGCGACCTGGGCGGCGTGGTCGGCTCCGGCGCCCTGGTCAGTGCCCCGGCGCCGGTCAGCACCGCGGGCGTCGGTGCCGCACCGGTGCTGGCGAGCATGGGCTCGGCGTCCCCGGTCGGCGGATTGTCGACGCCGGCCACGTGGTCGGCGGCCACGCCTCGGGTCCCCGCCGCGACCGTCGCGGGTACGGGGTGGACCGCACCCACCGAAGACGCGCACACCACGTGGGCGTCCGGCATGCCGGCGGTCGCCTCGGCGGGGCGGGGCGGCTACGGCGTGGGGCCGCGCTACGGCGTCAAGCCCAAGGTGATGCCCACGCAGTTGCTCGTCTAGCCCGCGCTTGCGATCGCCTACCCTAAAGACCGTGCTGGACTTACGCGGCGATCCGATCGCGCTGACCGCGGCGCTGGTGGACATCCCCAGCGAATCGCGGGACGAAGCGCGGCTGGCCGACGAGGTCGAGGCCGCGCTGCGGGCCCAGACCTCCGGGTTCGAGATCATTCGCAACGGCGACGCCGTCCTGGCGCGCACGCACTACCAGCGGCCGTCGCGGGTGCTGCTCGCGGGGCACCTGGACACCGTGCCGGTGGCCGCGAACCTGCCCAGCCGGCGCGAGGGCGGTGACCTGTACGGCTGCGGCACGGCGGACATGAAATCCGGCGACGCGGTCTTTCTGCATCTCGCCGCCACCGTGGCCGACCCGGTGCACGATCTGACGCTGGTGATGTACGACTGCGAGGAAATCGAGGCCGCCGCAAACGGATTGGGCCGCATCGAACGCGAGCTGCCGGACTGGCTGTCCGCCGACGTGGCCATCCTGGGTGAGCCGACCGGCGGCTACATCGAGGCCGGCTGCCAGGGCACGCTGCGCGTGGTGGTCAGCGCCACCGGGACCCGCGCCCATTCGGCGCGATCCTGGTTGGGAGACAACGCCATTCACAAGCTCGGCGCTGTGCTCGAGCGGCTTGCCGCGTACCAGGCGCGCAGCGTCGACATCGACGGCTGCGTCTACCGTGAGGGCCTGTCGGCGGTGCGCATCGACGGCGGCGTGGCGGGCAACGTCATTCCCGACGCGGCCGCGGTGACGGTCAACTTCCGTTTCGCCCCCGACCGGTCGCTGCCCGACGCGCTGCAACACGTCCACGACGTGCTCGCCGGGCTCGACGTGCGCATCGAACAGACCGACGCGGCGGCGGGCGCACTGCCCGGACTATCCCAGCCCGCCGCCAAGGCCCTCATCGACGCGGCGGGTGGCAACGTCAGGGCCAAATACGGTTGGACCGACGTGGCGCGGTTCGCCGCACTGGGCATACCGGCGGTCAACTTCGGGCCCGGTGATCCCAACCTGGCGCACAAGCGCGACGAGCGGGTCGCGGTCGCCGACATCACCGCCGCGGTGGACGTGCTGCGCGGCTACCTGAGCGGCTAAGCCTTCCCGGCCCCGCATCGCTGCGCCTGCGCGGCAGCGTCGGCCGCGGCCGCGTGCATGCCGATCGATGTCAGCTCTTCCGACACGGCCCGCAGCCCCGCGTCGTCGCCGGCGGCCAGCGCGCGGGCATGGGACAACGCGAGTCTGCCTGCAACACAATCGATCTCACCACAGAGCCGAGCCAGGGGATCGGCGGCCCGGATGTCGCCCAGCCGCACGGCCTCGTGCCAGACCCGCACCGCCGCACCCCGCTGCCCGCCGCGTTCGGCCATCCGGGCGGCGTCACGCGCGGCGGTCACCGCGCCGTGCGTGTCCCGTACCAGGGCCAGCCGCCATGCCCGCGCCACACCGAGCTCTGGCGCGAACAGGGCCGACTTGGTTCCGTGCCGAGATTCGGCCCTGCTCAATGCCTTTGCCGCGGCCGCGGTGTCGCCCTGCTGGGCCAGCGCGGTGGCAAGCAGGGTGAGCGACAGCGGCCCCCACGAGTAACCGGTGCGCTCCAGGGTGGCGGCTGCCGGGACCAATAATGCTGCCGCAGCGGCGAAATCGCCACCGGCGATGAGCGCATGCGCCAACAGCACCTCGCCGATGGCGCGGCCCGGCTGTTGCAGTTCGGCGAAGTCGGTGAACTGCTGCGCGACGTGGCGGGCTTGCTCGGGCCGCCCGGCCATCAACAGAGCGGTGGTCTGGCCCAGTCCGATCGTGAAGCGCAGCAGCCCAGGGTGTTCGGCGGTCAAGGCGCGCTGCGCCAGCGGCTCGACGTCGTCGAATCGACCCTCGCGTGCCGCGCACAACGCGGCCGCGCTGGCCGCCCAGGCCACCGCCTGGTCATCGGCCGCCGGCGACGCGAGGACCTCGGCGGCGACTTTTACGGCATGCCCGACATTGCCGGCGTTCATCGCGAAGGTCGCGCTGAGCGCGTCGAGCGTGGTCCGCGGGCCGATGTCGGTGACTCGGTTGCGCACCGTCCGCAGGAACGCGGTGGCGCGCTCCGGTTCGCTTAGCATCCAGAACTGGTTGGCCGCGCGCAGCAGGGCCCAGTCCATCAGCGCCGCTTCGGTCAGCGCGGTGGAGTCGACCTCGGCCAGCACCGAATCGGCTTCGCGGCCACGGCCCTGCCAGCCCAGGGCATGCGCCAGCGCGAGCCGCGCCGATAACCCGCCCGACCGCAGCAGCGCCCAACGGGCCAGTCGTTCGCCCAGCGTCAGGTCGCCCAGCCGCAGCGCCTGCTGGGCGGCGGCGACGACGTCGGTCACGCGCGGGGGAGTTTCGCTGTCCAGCGCCAGCGACACCAGCCGCAACCGGTCGCTGAGGTGCTCGGACGGTCGCTGCGACAGCAGCCGGACGAGGTCGGTGCGTCGTTGCCGGGCCTCGTCGGGGTCGAGCGCGGCCCGCGTCCGCTCGGCGAACAGCGGGTGGGCCGTGTAGACGACCGGGTCGTCGGAGGATCCGCCCCGCGCCCGGGTCTCCGCGGCACCCCACGTCACCGCGTCGTGCACCGCGCCGTCGCCGGCGAGTGCGGTCAAGTCGGCGGCCGTCAGCGGCTCCGCGACGGCCAGATACTCCAGGACCGAGCGCGCCGCGGCGGGAAGCTCGTCGAGGAAGGTCTCGATCTCTGCCGGCGCGGTCGCCCCGGCGGGCGGCTCGATGTCGATCCGGGTCAGCAGCCCGTCGTTCCACAGCGCCGCGATCGCTTCGGGAGCGGGATCGGCGCGGGCGGTGACGATGAGCCGTCCCGCGCCGTCGCGCGCCAGCTGGTAGACCAGCGTGGCCGACAGCACGTCGAGGTGGTGGGCGTCGTCGACGACGAGCAACAGGTCGTCACCGCCCAGCGACGCCCGGGCGGCCCGCAGCAGTGCGGCCGGCTTGCCGATGTCGGAGATCTGCACCAGATGGCTGAACGCCCCGAACGGGACCGCGCGTTCGGTCGGGGTGCCGGTGACCCAACGGACGAGCGTGTTCGGGTGCCGATCCGCGAAACGCTCGGCGGCCACCCGGGCCATGGTGGATTTGCCGACGCCGTCGGGCCCCAGCACCACCGCCCCCCGGGCCCCGTCGGCCAGAGCCGCATCCAGCCGCTCTGAGGCCGTCGCATGTCGGGGGACGTTCCATCGAATCGGCACCGCCGAATTTTATGGTGCGAGAGCCGGGCGGCAAGGCGAAAGCCCCAGATATGACGGCCCGGATGCGGTTGGTCTACCTTTGGCGGATATGCCCGGCCAACGCGATGCATCAGCCGAGTGGTCGGTGTGCGTGTACTGCGCATCAGGCCCCGAACATCCCGAATTGCTCTCAGTCGCAGCGGAACTCGGTGAGGCGATCGCCGAGCGCGGCTGGACGCTGGTGTGGGGCGGGGGCCGGGTGTCGGCGATGGGCGCGGTGGCGAGCGCGGCGCGCGCCCGGGGCGGCCGAACCGTCGGCGTCATCCCGAAGGTCTTGATGCGCCGCGAGATCGCCGACGTGGAATCCGACGAGCTGATCGTCAGCGACACCATGCACGAACGCAAGCAGGCCATGGAAGACCGCGCCGACGCGTTCATCGCGCTGCCCGGTGGCATCGGCACCCTCGACGAGTTGCTCGACGCATGGACGACGGCCTTCCTCGGTCTGCACGACAAACCCATCGTGCTGCTGGATCCCTTCGGCCACTACGAAGGGCTGTGGACCTGGTTGTGCGGTTTGCTGGACAGCGGCTACGTCTCCCAGGCGGCGATGGACCGGTTGGTGCTGGTCGACAAGGTGAGTGCGGCGCTGCAAGCCTGCGCACCGGGCTGAGGCCGCCGACGGGTTTGCCACCCCTACTAGGCTGTCCGCCGAGCTTGCCTTTGGAAACGAATCGAGGGGATCACGTGTCCGATCGTGACGGTGGAGCGCGCACGGCGGTCAAACTGACCGACATCGCATTCCGGGCGCCGGCCGTGCTGGCCGACCTGCCGGTGATCGCGCGTGGCGCGATGACCGGGCTGCTGGCCCAGCCGGGCTCCAAGAAGTCGATCGGCACGGTGTTCGCCGACCGGGCCGCCCGCTACGGCGACCGGATCTTCCTGCGGATGGGCGATCAGCAACTGACCTACCGCGACGCCAACGCCGCCGCCAACCGATACGCCGCCGTGCTGGCCGCGCGCGGCGTCGGTCAGGGCGATGTCGTCGCCATCATGCTGCGCAACTCGCCCAACACCGTGTTGGCCATGCTGGCCGCGGTCAAGTGCGGCGCGGTCGCCGGCATGCTCAACTACCACCAACGCGGCGAGGTGCTCGCGCACAGCCTCGGCCTGCTGGACGCCAAGGTGCTCATCGCCGAGACGGATCTGGTCAGCGCCGTGGCCGAGTGCGGCGGCTCGGGCAGCACCGAGACGCTGACCGTCGAGGACTTGGAGCGGTTCGCGCTGAGCGCGCCCGCCACCAACCCCGCCTCGGCGTCGGCCGTGCACGCCAGGGACACCGCGTTCTACATCTTCACTTCGGGCACAACGGGATTCCCCAAGGCCAGCGTCATGACGCACCTGCGGTGGCTCAAGGCGCTCGCGGCTTTCGGCGGTATCGGGTTGCGGCTCAAGAGTTCCGACACCCTCTACTGCTGCCTGCCGCTCTACCACAACAACGCGCTGACGGTGGCGTTGTCGTCGGTGATCAATTCGGGGGCGACGCTGGCGCTGGGCAAGTCGTTCTCGGCGTCGAAGTTCTGGGACGACGTGATCGCCAACGAGGCCACCGCGTTCATCTACATCGGCGAGGTGTGCCGGTACCTGCTCAACCAGCCGGCCAAACCCACCGACCGCGCGCACAAGGTACGCGTGATCGCCGGAAACGGGCTGCGCCCGGAGATCTGGGACGAGTTCACCGAGCGATTCGGCATCGCGCGCGTCTGCGAGTTCTACGCCTCCAGCGAGGGCAACGCGGCGTTCATCAACGTCTTCAACGTGCCCCGCTCCACCGGCGTCTTCCCGATGCCGCTGGCCTACGTCGAGTACGACCCCGACACCGGCGCCCCGCTGCGCGACGACAACGGGCGGGTGCGCCGCGTGCCGGCCGGCGAGCCCGGTTTGTTGCTCAGCCCGGTCAACCGGCTGCAGCCCTTCGACGGCTACACCGACCAGGAGTCGAGCGAAAAGAAGTTGGTGCGCAACGCCTTTCGTGAGGGCGACTGCTGGTTCAACACCGGCGATGTGATGAGCCCGCAGGGCATGGGCCACGCCGCGTTCGTCGACCGGCTCGGCGACACCTTCCGATGGAAGGGCGAGAACGTCGCCACCACGCAGGTCGAGGCGGCGCTGGCGTCCGACGACTCCGTCGAGGACTGCACGGTCTTCGGGGTCGAGGTTCCGCGCACCGGCGGGCGCGCCGGCATGGCCGCGGTCAAACTGCGCGGGGGCGCCGAGTTCGACGGGCAGTCGCTGGCCCGCGCCGTGTACGACCAGCTCCCTGCCTACGCGCTGCCGCTGTTCGTGCGGGTGGTGGAGTCCATCGAGCAGACCACGACCTTCAAGAGCCGCAAGGTGGAGCTGCGCGAGCAGGCCTACGGTTCCGACGTGAAGGACCCGCTGTACGTGCTGGCCGGGCGCGATAAGGGCTACGTGCCCTTTTACGACGAGTACCCCGACGAAGTAGCCGAGGGCAAGCGTCCGTAGGGCGCGACCCCTGCGCTGACGTTCCGCGTGCGCTCGCGGCGACGACACGCCGCGACAGCGCGCCCTGGCCGCACACTCGATCCCCCGGGCCGCGCGCGACGCGGCGACCGGGCACCATATACGTGTGCACTCGACACCGCCGGCGTCAGCCGGCCGTCCAACTCTGTGCGGCCGCCCGGTCGCGGGCGATCGTGCGCTGATCATGGCGATCATCAACCGCACCCCGGACTCGTTCTACGACAAGGGCGCGACCTTCAGCGACGAGGCTGCCAGGGCGGCCGTGCACCGGGCCGTCGCCGACGGTGCCGACGTCATCGACGTCGGCGGTGTCAAGGCCGGCCCCGGTCAAGAGGTCGATGCCGACACCGAGATCGCGCGGCTGGTGCCGTTCATCGAATGGCTGCGCGACGCCTACCCGGACCAGCTGATCAGCGCCGATACCTGGCGTTCCGAGGTGGCCAAGGTGGCCTGCGCGGCCGGGGCGGATCTGATCAACGACACCTGGGGCGGCATCGACCCGGCGCTGCCGGAGGTGGCCGCCGAGTTCGGGGCGGGCCTGGTGTGCTCGCACACCGGCAACGCGCTGCCGCGCACGCGCCCCTTCCGGGTGAGTTACGGAATCACCACACGCGGCGTGGTCGACGACGTCATCGCCCAGGTCACCGCGGCCGCCGAGCGGGCGGTGGCGTGCGGAGTGGCCCGCGATCGGGTGTTGATCGACCCCACCCACGACTTCGGCAAGAACACCTTCCACGGGCTGCTGCTGTTGCGCCACGTGAGCGATCTTGTCGAGACCAGGTGGCCCGTGCTGATGGCTTTGAGCAATAAGGACTTCGTCGGGGAGACTCTGGGGGTGGAATTGACCGAGCGGCTCGAGGGGACGTTGGCGGCCACCGCGCTGGCGGCGGCCGCCGGCGCCCGGATGTTTCGGGTACACGAGGTCGCGGCCACCCGGCGGGTGCTGGAAATGGTGGCCTCGATCCAGGGCACCCGGCCGCCGGCGCGCACGGTGCGGGGCCTGGCATGACGACATCTGACCTCGTCGCCGGTCATGTCGCCGACGCCGGCATGCTCGTCGCACGCCCCGGCGACGTCTGGCTGGCCGACCGCAGCTGGAACCGGCCGAGCTGGACCATCGCCGAGCTGGAGGCCGCGAAGGCAGGGCGAACCATCTCGGTGGTGCTGCCGGCCCTCGACGAGGAAGAAACCATCGAGTCGGTGATCGAGAGCATCTCACCGCTGGTCGATGGGCTGGTCGACGAGCTGATCGTGCTGGACTCCGGCTCCACCGACGACACCGAGATCCGTGCCGTCGCCGCGGGCGCCCGCGTCGTCAGCCGCGAGCAGGCGCTGCCGGAGGTGCCGATCCGGCCCGGCAAGGGCGAGGCGCTGTGGCGCTCGCTGGCGGCCACCCGCGGCGACATCGTGGTGTTCGTCGACTCCGACCTGATCGATCCGCACCCGATGTTCGTGCCCTGGCTGGTCGCTCCGCTGCTCACCGACGACCGCATCCACCTGGTCAAGAGCTTCTATCGGCGGCCGTTGCGCGGCAGCGAGCTCGCCGATCTCGGCGACGTGGCGACCGACGCGAGTGCCACCGGCGGCGGGCGGGTGACCGAGTTGGTGGCCCGGCCGCTGCTCGCGGCCCTGCGTCCGGAACTGGGCTGCATCGTGCAACCGCTCGGCGGTGAATACGCGGCCACCCGCGAGCTGCTGACCTCGGTGCCGTTCGCCCCGGGCTACGGCGTGGAGATCGGCCTGCTGGTGGACACGTTCGACCGGTTGGGGCTGGACGCGATCGCCCAGGCCAACCTGGGGGTCCGCGCGCACCGCAACCGGCCGCTGGCCGAGCTTGGCGTGATGAGCCGACAGGTCATCGCGACCCTGCTGTCGCGTTGTGGGATCCCGGATTCGGGCGTAGGGCTGACGCAGTTCACCGCCGACGGCCCCGAGGGTTACGGCTACAGCCAGCACACGTCGCCGGTGTCGCTGGCGGACCGACCGCCGATGCAGGCGATCAGGCCGCGTTAGCCGCGCGCGAGGTCACGCTGACCGCCGCCCTGTCGGCGGCGTAGGGCAATATCGGTCACGTGGCGTTGGTGTTGCTGTACCTGGTGGTCCTTGTGCTGGTGGCGGTCGTCTTGTTCGGCGCCGCCAGCCTGTTGTTCGGTCGCGGCGAGCAGCTGCCGCCCCTGCCGCGGGGGACGACGGCCACCGTCCTCCCCGCGTTCGGGGTGACCGGCTCCGACGTCGACGCCGTCAAGTTCACCCAGGTCCTGCGCGGTTACAAGACCAGCGAGGTGGATTGGGTGCTGGATCGGCTCGCGCGCGAGCTCGAGGCGCTGCGCGGACAACTCGAAGCTGTGCACGCGTCGAGCGCGGGGCACCAGACCGAGGACGAATCGGGGGAACCAGACGACGGCGAGGATCGTCAGGATTCAGTGTGAATGAAGACAAACTGGTTCGCTGCGGTTGGGCGACCGCGCGGCCCGGACCCGATTTCGAGCTCTATCGCGATTACCACGATCGCGAATGGGGCCAACCGGTGCGCGACGGCGTCTCGTTGTTCGAGCGGATGAGCCTGGAGGCCTTTCAAAGCGGCCTGTCCTGGCTGATCATCCTGCGAAAAAGGGAGAACTTCCGGCGCGCGTTCGCCCACTTCGACATCACCACGGTCGCTGAATACTCCGATGCGGATGTGGAGCGGCTGATGGCGGATCCGGGAATCGTCCGCAACCGCGCCAAGATCGAGTCGACGATCGCCAACGCGCGCGCGGCCGCCGAGCTGGGCGGTCCGGCGGATCTGGCGGACCTGCTGTGGTCGTTTGCGCCATCGCCGCGGTCACGCCCGGCCGACCCGTCCCAAATCCCCTCGGCCACCGACGAATCGAGGGCCATGGCCCGTGAGCTCAAGCGGCGCGGGTTCCGGTTCGTCGGCCCGACCACCGCCTATGCGCTGATGCAGGCGACCGGGATGGTCGACGATCACATTCGTGATTGCTGGGTGCCCGCAACCGCCCGTTGAGCACACAGATGCGGGTCTTTGTTCAAGTGGCGACCTGGATAGGGAACAATGGGGGGGTGATAAGGCAGTTCGATGCCGGGCATGGCTTGAATTTCGCTGGCGGGGCATGCTCGGCGCCGACCAGGTCCGCACGGGCGGGCCAGCTCGAACCCGGAGGGAGCACTCGATGGCGGCGATGAAGCCCCGGACCGGAGACGGTCCTCTGGAAGCAACCAAGGAGGGGCGCGGCATCGTGATGCGAGTACCACTTGAGGGAGGCGGTCGACTTGTCGTCGAGCTGACGCCCGACGAAGCCGCTGCCCTCGGTGACGAACTCAAGGGTGTCACAAGCTCCACCTAGGGCCTGCCGCCGGCGGCGCTATGCACACACCTTCCGATAGATCTCCACGGTCTGCTCGGCGACGTGGGCCCAGGAGAACTCTTCGACGCAGCGCTGGCGTCCTGCCTCGCCGTAGCGTTGCGCTTTCTCCTCGTCGGCGATCAACTCGTTGACCGCATCGGCCAATCCGGCCTGATAGTCCCGCGGGTCGTCGGGACCGTAATGCACCAGCGTCCCGGTGACCCCGTCGGCGACCACCTCCGGAATCCCACCGACATCGGAGGCCACCACCGCCGTCGAGCAGGCCATCGCCTCCAGATTCACGATGCCCAACGGCTCGTACACCGAAGGGCACACGAAAACCGATGCCGCCGAGAGGATTTCGCGCAGATCCCCGATGGGCAGCATCTCCCGGATCCAGAACACCCCCGTGCGGCCGGCGGCCAGGGCGGCCACCGCGTCGCGAATCTCGGCGGCGATCTCCGGGGTATCGGGAGCGCCGGCGCACAACACCACCTGCGCCTCCGGGCTGAATCGGTGGGCGGCCGCCACCAGGTGCGCCAGTCCCTTCTGTCGCGTGATCCTGCCCACGAACACCACGATGGGCCGGGCCGGATCGACGCCGAGTTCACTCAGCATCGATCCGGTTCGAACCGGCCCGCCCGGGTACCAGACGTCGGTGTCGACGCCGTTGCGGATGACGTGCACGGCACTGGGGTCCAGTGCGGGATAGACACGCAGAACGTCCTCGCGCATCGCGGCGCTGACCGCGATGACGGCGTCCGCGGCCAGCACCGCGGTCTGCTCGACCCAGCTCGAGATCCGGTAACCCCCACCGAGTTGCTCGGCCTTCCACGGGCGCAGCGGCTCGAGCGAATGCGCGGTCAAGACGTGCGGGACGCCGTAGAGAAGGGAGGCCAGATGCCCGGCCATGCCGGTGTACCAGGTGTGTGAATGCACCACGCTGGCCCCCTTCGCCGCATCGGCCATCATCAGGTCGGCCGACAGAGTCGACACCGCCTGGTTCGCGCCCCGCAGCCGCGCGTCGGGCTCATAAACGTGCACTCCCGGAACGCCCGGACGCGGTGCTCCCATGCAGTGCACGTCGACCGCGCAGAGCCGGCGCAGCTGGGCGACGAGTTCGGTGACGTGTACTCCCGCTCCGCCATACACCTCCGGTGGGTACTCGCGCGTCATCATGGCCACCCGCATACCCGAACGGTAGTTCGGCGACCGGGCCCGCCGCGAGTCGGGTTCGCCACACCGTGGGGCGCACTCCGCGGTGTGCGCAGCCAAATACCTTGACGGACAGCCCCACAGAACGTCGCCAATCACCCCGTCCCCCTGGCAGCCCTCCGCAACGGCCGATAGGTTTGAAACCATGAGGGAAGCGCCACACGTGCTGGGCATCGTCCTGGCCGGCGGTGAGGGCAAGCGGCTGTACCCGCTGACGGCGGACCGCGCCAAGCCCGCAGTTCCCTTCGGCGGGGCCTACCGACTGATCGACTTCGTCCTGTCCAACCTCGTCAATGCCCGGTATCTGCGTATCTGCGTTCTCACCCAGTACAAGTCGCATTCACTGGACCGTCACATCTCGCAGAACTGGCGGTTGTCCGGTCTGGCCGGCGAGTACATCACTCCCGTGCCCGCGCAGCAGCGGCTCGGCCCGCGCTGGTACACCGGCTCGGCCGATGCGATCTACCAATCGCTGAACCTGATCTATGACGAAGACCCCGACTACATCGTGGTTTTCGGTGCCGACCACGTGTACCGGATGGACCCCGAGCAGATGGTCCGGTTCCACATCGACAGCGGCGCCGGCGCGACGGTGGCCGGCATCCGGGTGCCGCGCAGCGAAGCGACCGCGTTCGGCTGCATCGACTCCGACGAGTCGGGCCGCATCCGCAATTTCATCGAAAAGCCATTGGATCCGCCGGGGACCCCGGACGACCCCGAGCAGACGTTCGTATCGATGGGCAATTACATCTTCACCACCAAGGTGCTCATCGACGCGATCCGCGCGGACGCCGACGACGACCACTCCGACCACGACATGGGCGGCGACATCATCCCGCGACTGGTCGACGACGGGATGGCCGCGGTGTACGACTTCAGCGACAACGAGGTGCCCGGCGCCACCGATCGTGACCGCGCCTACTGGCGGGACGTGGGAACGCTGGACGCGTTCTACGACGCCCACATGGACCTGGTGTCGGTGCATCCCGTGTTCAACCTGTACAACAAGCGCTGGCCGATCCGCGGCGAGTCGGAGAACCTGGCGCCGGCCAAGTTCGTCAACGGCGGTTCCGCGCAGGAGTCGGTGGTGGGCGCGGGCAGCATCATCTCGGCGGCCTCGGTGCGCAACTCAGTGCTCTCGTCCAACGTGGTGGTCGACGACGGAGCGATCGTGGAGGGCAGCGTGATCATGCCCGGCGCCCGGGTCGGCCGCGGCGCGGTGGTGCGCCACGCGATCCTGGACAAGAACGTCGTCGTGGGGCCGGGCGAGATGGTGGGTGTGGATCTGGAAAGGGACCGGGAGCGCTTCGCGATCAGCGCCGGCGGTGTGGTCGCGGTGGGCAAGGGCGTCTGGATCTAACGCACCGGCGATGCGATTTGATCCGGGCGCGAAAGACGTTGATTTGCAGCGCGTAGCGCAGCGCGCGAACGCCTTCGGCGGCTGATCCGGCGGCTACCAGAGGTAGGGCACCAGCCGGTAGCGCACGCGCCGCGCGTATTCGCGGTATCCGGGTAGTTCCCGGACGAGCAGCTTTTCCTCGTCGAGGATGCGCAGCGCCAGCACCAGGGCGCCCGCGGGGACGAAGAGCAAACCCCAATAAGAGCCCAGCGCCAAGGGGATACCGATCATCATGGTCACGTTCCCGACGTACATCGGGTGGCGGACGAACTGATAGAGGCCCCGGGAAGCGACCGTCTGGCCGGCTTCCACCGTGACTGTGGCTGCGGCATAACTGTTTTGGGCGATCACCAGCATGGCGATGCCGAGGCCCGCCGCCACCAGCACGTCGCCGAGCAATGACACCAGGGGAGGCACCGACGACCAGCCGAACCGATGATCGAGAGCGCTGAACACCATCGTCGCGAAAAGGCCGAGAAACGAGCCGGTGATGATGAACTTCTGCGCCTTCCGGGGTTCCGCCCGCGGACCCGCGCGCATGCGGCGTTGCAGGGCCGCGGGATTGGTCCGGGCCAGGTAAACGGTGGGGATCAGCGTCGCAGCCGTGAACACGGCGACAAAGAGCCACGCCTGCCAGTAGTGCAGCGTGCCGGCTGGCAGTAGCAGGATCAGGGCCAGCGAGAGGATGCCCCACACCGATGACGCCGCTATACGGATGCCGGTTTTCATCATGCTCCTAGTTGCGTAGATCGCGGCGTCGAAAAGCCATGGCCCCCAGCGTCATCAGCCCTATGTCGATGGCCGACAGCCAGAGCAGGGGTACGACGGTGAAATCGGCGCCGATCCGCGGTATGTGCGCGAAGGGCTCCGCGTCGAGCAACCACTGGGAGAACCCGGCCAACGACCCGATCAGGTATAGGGAGATGAAGACGATCAGGACACCCCAGGCCACCGGCGTCAGGCGTGGCGCAATGCCGAACACGCAGACGGTGACGGCCGACAAGAGCCACACCGCGGGCAGCTGGACGGCCGCGCTTGCAACGACGGTGGGCAGTTCGGCGCCGACGTCGCCGACCGCGACGCCATAGACGACACCGGCGGTGATTCCGCTGGCCAGTATCGCGACCGCGGAGCCAGCTAGGGCAATCACCAGATGGCTTGCCAGCCAACGGGTTCGCGACACCGCGCCGGCCAGCACCGTTTCGGCCCGCAGGCTCGACTCCTCCTGGTGAAGTCGCAGGGTGAGCGAGACGGCGAACGCGGCGGCCACCATGCCCATCATCGCGAACGCCACGGCAATGAACGCCTCCTCGAGAGCACTGGTGCCGCCCATCCGTGCGACGATGTCGCGCGCCCCGCCACTGTCACCCAGCTCGTCGCCGATCCCGTGCACCACGCTGCCGATCAGCAGGCCGTACAGGCACAGTCCCACTGTCCACAGCAGCAGCGCGGCGCGGTCGAGCCGCCACGCCAGCCCGAAGGCGTCGCCCAGCGCGGGCGCCGCGGTGGCGGGGCCGGGGCGTTCCGCGACAAGCCCGGCGCCGACGTCGCGGCCGGCCAACAGCCGATACGCCAGGGCGGTCAGCGCGGCCGTCGTCACCAGGTGCAGCAGCAGCACCCACCAGCGATCGCCGGCATACGGTTTGACCTGAAGCGACCAACCGAGGGGAGACAGCCACGACAGCGTGCCGGCACCGGCGTCACCAACGGCACGCAGGGTGAACGCGGCGCCCAGCACGCAGAAGGCCGCCCCGCGGGCGAACCGGGCGCTCGGCGACAGCTGGGCGGCCACCGCGGCGACGGCGGTGAACACCAGGCCGGTGCAGGCCAGCGCGGCCCCGAATGCCAGCGAGCCGGCGGCCGGGACGTCGGTGCTCAGCAGGCCGACAGCACCGATCGCGCCGGTCGCAATCGAGGCTCCGAACGACAGCAGCAGCGCCGCGCTCAGGGCGGCGAAGCGGCCGATAGCGGTCGAATCCACCAGCTCCGTCCGCCCGTTCTCCTCGTCGGCGCGGGTGTGCCGGATCACTGTCAGGATGACGGCCACCGCGATCAGCGTGTGAAACATCCCGGCTTTCCAAATACCCACGGCGCCAAGGCTGTCGTTGTAGACCTGGCCGTAGAGGGCGCGCTGGGCCGGGCTGGCCATGATGGAGGCCTGGAACCCGGCGCGGGCGGAAGTGGTGGGGTAGATTTTCGCGATGCTGCCGACGTACACCGTCGCCAACGGCACCGACAGCAGCAACACCCATAGCGGCATCGAGATCCGGTCACGCCGCAGATAGAGCCGCAACATGGCGAGCGTGCCGGAAAAACTCGAACTCTTCTGCGGCACAGGCGATGCCGACGCGAATGGCCGGTCCAGCGTAGTGGTGCTCATGACAGCGACACCTTGGCCTCGTCGCGGCCGTGCCGACCGTCGCCGTCCGATGTGTCGTAGTGGCGAAGGAAAAGCTCTTCGAGGGTCGGCGGCTGGCTGACCAGGCTGCGCACCCCGGCATCGCCGAGCACGCGGATAAGCTCGCCCAGGCTTTCGCTGTCGACCTGGGCGCGCAGCGTGTTGCCCTCGACGCTGATGTCCTCGACACCCTTGATCCGGCTGAGATCGCCTGGATCGCCGGTCATTTCGGCCTTGATGGAGGTGCGGCTCAGGTGCCGCATGGAGCTCAGCGAACCGCTTTCGATGGTCTTGCCGGCGCGGATGATCGTCACCCGTTCGCACAACGCTTCCGTTTCGGCCAGGATGTGGCTGGACAACAACACCGTCGCACCCCGGTCGCGGGCCTGCGCCACGCACTGCTGAAACACGTTCTCCATCAAGGGGTCCAGCCCACTGCTGGGTTCATCCAGGAGCAGGAGCCTGGCCTGGGACGAGAACGCCGAGATCAGCGAGACCTTCTGGCGGTTGCCCTTGGAGTAGGTGCGGACTTTCTTGTGCGGGTCCAGGTCGAAGCGTTCGATCAGCTCGGCGCGCCGTTTCTTGTCGATGCCGCCCCGCATGCGCGCCAGCAGGTCGATGGTTTCGCCGCCGGTCAACGACGGCCATAGCGTCACATCGCCTGGTACGTAGGCGATGTGACGGTGTAGGGCGACGGCCTGGGTCCATGGGTCGCCGCCGAACAGCCGCACGCTGCCGCCGTCGGCCTTCGCCAAGCCGAGCAGGATGCGAATGGTCGTCGACTTCCCGGCGCCGTTGGGGCCGAGGAACCCGTGTACTTCGCCTTCCTGCACCGTGAGGTCCAGGCCGTCCAGCGCCCGCACCGCACCGAAACTCTTGGTGAGACCGTGGATCTCGATGGGCGCAGTACGAATGGATGTGTCACTTGGCATCGGATTCTCCTTGATCTTCAGCGGCCAGGAATGCGTCGTACATGGTCCGGTCGGCCAGCAGTCCCTCGGTGTAGACCTCGAGTGCGGGCAATATCATGTCGCGTGAGTAATCGCGCAGTACTGCGCGCAGATCCGTTGGCGTTTCATGCATTTGGATGTAGAGAAGAAAGCCGCCGCCGCCCGTGATGGCCAGGTACCTGGCCCGCGCTTTCGGGTCGCGGCTGGGCTTGATCGTCCCGGCGCGCACGCCCTCTTCCATGTATTCCTCGGCGTTGTCGATCATCCTGCGCCACAGCATGTTCGCCAGTTCTCCACCGGTCTGCATGCTGCGCACCAGATACGCCATCAGTGGCGCGAACTCCTCGATCTCGGCCATCTGGGCGAACCAGGTGGCCGGGTCGTTGGATTGCAGCGCCTCGGACTTGGTGCCGCGGATGGTCTCGGCGATGTAGTCCTCGCAGGCCTTGCGCAGGCCGTCCTTGGAGCCGAAGTGGTGGATCACCAGCGCGGCACTCACGCCGGCAGCTTCGGCGATGGCGCGAAGCCCGACGCCGAACCCGTGCTCGCCGAATTGCTCGATGGCCGCATCGCGGATCCGGGCGGCTGCCGTCAAGTCGGCTGAACGCATGTTCAGGACATTAAACGCACGTTCAGTCGTCGGTCAAGGAAGACACGCGTCAAGATTTCGTAAAGGCGTGGCGGGCACCCCAAAAAGGGTGGTCAGCGGCAAATAGGGCGGTCCGAGTCGGCCGGATCAGTCGCGGACGGCGGCCAGGATGCCGTCGCCGAGCGGCACCAGCGCCGGGGTGAGGCGCTCGTCCTCGGCGATCAGCCGCGCCGCCTCCCGCACCGCGACCACCTCGGCGTCGCGGGCGGCCGGGTCACCCGCACGGCCGCCCAGCGCGGCGCGGTGCACCACGATCACGCCGCCTGGGCGCAGCAGCCGCACGCCCTCGACGACGTAGTCAGGCTGATCGATCGGGTCGGCGTCGATGAACACCAGGTCGTAGGACTCGTCGGCGAGCCGGGTGAGCACCTCCTGCGCGCGGCCACCGATCAGCCGGGTGCGCGATTGACCGACGCCGGCTTCGGTGAACGCCTGCTTGGCCAGCCGCAGGTATTCGGGCTCGATGTCGATCGTCGTCAAGACGCCGTCGTCGCTCATGCCGGACAACAGCCACAGCCCGCTGACGCCGGCACCGGTGCCCACCTCCGCGACGGCCTTGCCGCCACTCAGCTTGGTGAGCAGGCTCAGCAGCGCGCCGACCGCCGGTGTCACCGCGCCGGCGCCGATGTCCTCGGCCCGCTCCCGCGCGGCCGCCAACAGCGCGTCTTCCGATATCGAGCTTTCGGCGTGCGCGAAGAGCGATTCGGCCCGGCTGGGCGCTGCCTGGCCGGGGGCTTCTGCGTCGGTGCCGTCCATGCGGGCAGCGTATTCCACTTCGGCGCGCAGTCCGACAGGCGCGCCTGAATCAGATCGGGGTGACACGCCCAACTGTCCAACTGCGTTTAAGGTCACTGCGCGATGGATATCTCCTGCACAGCGCAGGTAACGATACGGTTTCTCAGGGTCAGCTCAGATTGTTCATATACCGCACATACTCCGGTACGCGACGGTAGCCCTATGGATCGCGGAGGGCGTTGGACCGGGAATACCGAATGGGAACTACCTGTTGCCGCCAGTGACGAAGTGCCATTGTTCGGCACGCCGGATTCGGAGGATTTGATCATCACCACGCTTCTCAGCCCGTCCAGCATGTCTCATGCGCAGGAGCTCCCCGCCGACGAGTGGGTGGAGCCGTCCGACGTGCTGCAAGGGACTGCGGTGTTCGACGCGACTGGCGACAAGGCGGCCATGCCGTCCTGGGACGAGTTGGTGCGCCAGCACGCCGACCGGGTGTACCGGCTGGCCTACCGGCTTTCCGGCAATCAGCACGACGCCGAGGACCTCACCCAGGAGACCTTCATCCGGGTCTTCCGGTCGGTGCAGAACTACCAGCCGGGAACGTTCGAAGGGTGGTTGCACCGCATCACCACGAACCTGTTCCTCGACATGGTGCGCCGGCGCTCGCGCATCCGGATGGAGGCGCTGCCCGAGGATTACGAGCGGGTGCCCGCCGACGAACCGAACCCCGAGCAGATCTACCACGATTCCCGGCTGGGCCCCGACCTGCAGGCCGCGCTCGATTCGCTGCCGCCGGAATTTCGTGCCGCCGTCGTGCTGTGTGACATCGAGGGTCTGTCCTACGAGGAGATCGGTGCCACGCTGGGCGTCAAACTGGGCACGGTCCGCAGCCGCATTCACCGCGGCCGCCAGGCGCTGCGGGACTACCTGGCCGCGCATCCCGATCACGACGCCGTGCGCGCCAAGTCGGCGTAATCGCCGACCGCCCGCCTAACGGTCGGGCAGCTATTCAGCGGCTTTGCGGTCTTGGCCTCGGCATCGCGCGCCCTCTCGCGTTACATTCGAATAAGGCGGCGTTAAGAAATGAATGGCGAGGAGTTGGTGATGCCCGATCGTGGACATGTGTTCCGTCGCGCGTTTTCCTGGCTCCCCGCTCAGTTCGCCTCCCAGAGCGACGCGCCCATCGGGGCACCGCGCCAGTTCGGATCCACCGAGCACCTGTCCGTCGAAGCGATCGCGGCGTTCGTCGACGGCGAGCTCCGGATGAACGCGCACCTGCGGGCCGCGCATCATCTGTCGTTGTGCGCCCAGTGTGCGCGCGAGGTCGAGGACCAGAGCCGGGCGCGCGCTGCGCTGCGCGATTCGTGCCCCATCCGCATCCCCAGCACGCTGCTCGGCATGCTCGCCGACATTCCCTATGAGTCGCCCGACGACTCCTCCGCGCAGGCAACCGACCGCTTCGCCGACCGTGACGGACGTGAGCGGCGCAAGCGCCGGTAGCGTCCAGCCCACCCCACACGCGGTTCATGCCGACCGACGGCGCGCCATGGATACTAGGGTGGACACGGACAACGCCGGTGCCGCGAATTTCGCCCGGTAAAGGCCTGTCTCGAGCGCTCAAGTAGAGGATCCAAAAGGGATAACGTGACCTCCGACCAAGGCTACGACCAAGCAAAAGACAGCGGCAACCGCTTAGCGCCGCGCCCCGTCTCGCGTCCGCCGGTCGACCCCGCATCGACCCGGGAGTTCGGTCGTCCCGCCGGGCTGCGCGGGTCGTTCGTGGCCGAACGGGTCCGCCCGCAGAAGTACCGGGATCAGGCCGAATTCCGGCCGAGCAACCGGCCGGCCGACCCCGTGCTGCAGGAAGCTTTCCACCGGCCCGACGGCAGCCCCGACTCGCTGCAGCGCCACCCGGTGGACGCCAACGCGCTGGCCGGCGAGAAAAACGGTGTGGGGCCCGACGGGCAAGACGATCCCTGGCGAGACCCGGGGGCCGCGGCGGCGTTGGGCACGCCGGCGGTGGCGCCGTCGCGCTCCGGGACCGCGCTGGGCTACGGCGGCAAACTGGGCGTGCGCGACGTGTTGTTCGGCGGCAAGGTCTCCTACCTTGCCTTGCTGATCCTGCTGCTGATCGCGTTGGTCATCGGCGTGCTCGGCGGTGTGATCGGCCGCAAGACGGCCGAGGTCGCCGAGGCGTTCACCACCTCGAAGGTGACGCTGTCGACCAACGGCAACGGCGAAGCGCCGGCCGGACGCTTCGCCAAGGTGGCGGCCGCGACGGCGGGTGCGGTGGTGACCATCGAGTCCAAGAGCGACCAGGAAGGCATGCAGGGCTCCGGCGTCGTCGTCGACGGCCGCGGCTACATCGTCACCAACAACCACGTCATCTCCGAGGCGGCGAACAACCCCAGCCAGTTCAAGACGACGGTGGTGTTCAACGATGGCAAGGAAGTGCCGGCGAACCTGGTGGGCCGCGACCCCAAGACCGACCTGGCCGTGCTCAAGGTCGACAACGTCGACAACCTGTCGGTCGCGCGCCTCGGCGATTCCGACAAGGTGCGGGTGGGCGACGAGGTCCTGGCCGCGGGTGCGCCGCTGGGCCTGCGCAGCACCGTGACGCACGGCATCATCAGCGCGCTGCACCGGCCGGTGCCGCTGTCGGGGGAGGGCTCGGACACCGACACGGTGATCGACGCGCTACAGACCGACGCCTCGATCAACCACGGAAACTCCGGCGGTCCGCTGATCGACATGGATTCCCAGGTGATCGGCATCGACACGGCCGGTAAGTCGTTGTCCGACAGCGCAAGTGGGCTGGGCTTCGCGATTCCGATCAACGAGGCCAAGCAGGTCGCCGAGACGCTGATCAAGGACGGCAAGATCGTGCACCCGACGCTGGGCGTCAGCACCCGGTCGGTCAGCAACGCGATCGCCTCCGGCGCCCAGGTGGCGAACGTGAAGGCCGGCAGCCCCGCGCAAAAGGGCGGAATCCTGGAGAACGACGTCGTCGTCAAGGTCGGTAACCGCAAGGTGGCCGACGCCGACGAGTTCGTCGTCGCCGTGCGGCAGTTGACCATCGGCCAGGATTCCCCGATCGAGGTCGTCCGCGACGGCCGGCACGTCACGCTGACCGTCAAACCAGACCCTGACGGCAGCTGATGTTCGGCAGCCTGAGCTGGGAGCACATGCTCGTCCTCGTCGTGGTCGGGCTGGTGGTCCTTGGGCCGGAGCGGCTGCCGGGCGCCATCCGGTGGACGTCGAACGCCTTGCGTCAGGCGCGTGACTACCTCAGCGGCGTGACCAATCAGCTGCGCGAGGACCTCGGCCCGGAGTTCGACGAGCTGCGCGTTCCGCTCAGCGAACTGCAGAAGCTACGAGGCATGACGCCGCGTGCGGCGCTGACCAAGCATCTGCTCGACGGCGACGACTCCTTCCTGACCGGCAGCTTCGACAAACCGGTCAACGGCGCGCCGCCGCACATCGCGCCGTCGGACTCCGCCGCGGCGAACGGCCAGGCGATGGCGGCCGAACAGCGGCCCGGCGGTCACACGCCATTCGACGCCGACGCGACCTGAGCGCCACCGCGCGCCGCGGGCGTCGTCAGAGCCTCAGCGCCGCGTCGGGTCGAGCCCCAGCGATACGCCGGCGAGCCCGCGCTTGCGCGACGACAAGCTGTCGGCCACTCCGCGCAGCGCCTTGCCGACCGGCGAATCGGGTGCGCTGAGCACCAGCGGCGTGCCGGAATCGCCCGCGGCCACCAGCTCGGGATCCAGCGGGATCTGCCCCAGCAGCGGCACGTCGGCGCCGACCGCCCGGGAGAGCCGCTCGGCCACCTGCCGGCCTCCGCCCTCACCGAACACCTGCAGCGTGGAGCCGTCGGGCAGGGTGAGCCCGGACATGTTCTCCACGACGCCGACGACGCGCTGCCGGGTCTGCAGCGCGATGCTGCCGGCCCGCTCGGCCACCTCGGCGGCGGCCAGCTGCGGCGTCGTCACCACCAGGATCTCGGCATTCGGGATCAGCTGCGCCACCGAGATGGCGATGTCCCCGGTCCCCGGCGGCAGGTCGAGCAGCAGCACGTCGAGATCGCCCCAGTAGACGTCGGCCAGGAACTGCTGCAGCGCGCGGTGCAGCATCGGCCCGCGCCACACCACCGGGGTGTTGCCCTCGGTGAACTGAGCGATGGAGATGACCCGCACCTCGTGCGCGATGGGCGGCAGGATCATCGACTCGACCTGGGTGGGCCGGTCGGTGGTGCCCATCATCCGGGGGATGGAGTGGCCGTGGATATCGGCGTCCAGCACACCAACGGATAGGCCGCGGGCCGCCATCGCCGCCGCCAGATTGACCGTGACGGTGGACTTGCCGACCCCGCCCTTCCCGGACGCGACGGCGTAGACCCGGGTCAGCGAATTCGGTTGGGCGAACGGGATAACCGGCTCGCGGGCATCGCCCCGCAACTGCTTTCGCAACTCGGTGCGCTGCTCGTCGTTCATCACGTCCAGGGTGACTTTGACCGCGCCGGTGCCCGGGACGTCGGCGACCGCCTGGCTGACACGGTCGCTGATCTCGGTCTTCTTCGGACAGCTGGCGGTGGTCAGGTAGATCGCGACATGCACCGCGCCGTCTGGCTCGGTGTCGATGCTCTTGACCATGCCGAGTTCGGTGATCGGACGCCGCAGTTCGGGGTCGATCACCTTGCCCAGGGCGGTGCGGATCGCCGCGCTCAGGTCGGCTGCTGAATCGGAAGAGTCATGGCGGGACATCACCGCCGAGTGTAGGCGTGCGCGACGATCCGGTTTCGCGGCGACCCTTCGCCACGGGCTGGTTAGCTGGCCGAAACCGGTCCCGGGTGCTTCGGCTTGAGGACGCCGGGCGCCGCGCCCGACGGGCCGGCGGACTTGGGCGCCTGCGCCGCCTGCGAGGGCCCGGCGGCTGGGGGCGACGGCACCGCGACCGGGGGCGCCGGCGGCGGGCCGGCATCCGGGGGTGGCGCGCCGAACGGCGGCGGCGCCGGGGGCGCGATCGGCGGCGGCGCAGGGGGCGGGGCGCCGAACGGCGCCGGCGCCGCTGGTGGCGGGGCACCGAATGGCTGTGGCGGAGCGAACGGCTGCGCCGGACCCGCGGGTGGCGTGCCCTGCGAACCGATGCAGATCACCGTGCAACCGGGAACCCGGGCGGGCGCCTGCGCAGGCGTGGGCGTCATCCACGGGAACGTCGGCTGGGAACCGGGGAGCCCCGGGCTGCTCAAGTCGATCAGCGGAATGCGGGCCAGCGGGTCGTCGAGCGGCAGGCCGTTGATGTTCATCGGCAGGTTGGGGCCGAGCCCTTCGGCGTGCTCGAGGTGCGCGTCGCCCAGCGGCGGCGGCGGCCCGGTCATCGGCGGCAGGTCGACGGGCACGACGCCGGTGGCGTAGGCCGCCGCCCAGCCCAATACGTTCTGCGCGTAGGGCATCGAGTTGTTGTAGCGCAGGATCGCGGTCAGCACTTGCGACTGCTCACGCAGGTTGAGTCCGCCGCTGCACAGGTATCGGGCGGCCGCCAGGGTGGAGTCGAAGATGTTCTGTGGATCCGCCACGCCGTCGCCCTTGCCGTCGGAGGCGTAGCGCGCCCACGTCCCCGGCAGGAACTGCATCGGCCCCATCGCGCGGGCGTAGGTGACGCGGTTGCCCGCGCTGCTCTGGATGATGGTCTCGTTGCCGGGCAGCGAACCGTCCAGGGACGGGCCGTAAATCGGGGTGATCGCGGTGCCGCGTGAGTCGACCGCACCGCCGCCCGCGTGGCCCGACTCGATGCGCCCGATTCCGGCCAACAGGTTCCAGCTGACGCCGCAGCCCGGCGCGGCGACGGCCATCTTCTGTTCCGCATTGCGGTAGGCGGCGAGCGCGATGCTCGGAATGCCCAGTGCGCCACGCGCATTCACGATCATCGCCGGCGGCGGAGCGGACAACGCGGGCCCGGCGACGTGAAAGGCGGTGGGGCCCCGGTCCATCGCGACGACGGCGGGCCCGGTGAGATCGGGGAAGGTCGGGGAGACCGCGGCCACCGGGGTGACGGCGGCATGCCGCGGCGGCATGCGCACCGGAAGGGAGGGAGCCGCTGCGCTGACCGCCCCCGCGAAGACCAATGGAGCAATCATTGCCACGCCGAAAATCGGCTTGCGCGTGTTCCGAAGTGCTCGCTGCCGCAGAGACGCGGCGGCGGGGCTTTCACCCCGGCTTCCCCCTATGCGCACTCGACCGTCCTAGATGTGTGAGCTGGGTCAACTTTCTGTTAGCTCGGTGAACCAGATCACCATACATAACTCTTGTGACACGAGTGGCGCAATGGTCGAAATGGTTCTCACCTGGATTTCTTAGTCGTTCGCTCGAGGGCGTCGCCGTCCGAAATCGTGTCGCCAGCTGCGCTTTCGGGCTGCAATCCAGCCAACATCTCGCGCAAATCCTCGAGCTCGTGGCGCAGGTATTCACGCGTCACCACCTCGCCGACGGCCAGTCGCACGGCGGCTAGTTCGCGGGCCAAGTACTCGGTGTCGGCCTTGGTTTGCGCGGCCCGGCGGCGATCGTCTTCCAGTGCGACGCGGTCCCTGTTCTCCTGGCGGTTCTGGGCCAGCAGGATCAGGGGCGCCGCGTAGGCGGCCTGCGTGGAGAAGGCCAGGTTCAGCAAGATGAACGGATACGGGTCCCAGCGCAGTCCTACGGCGAACAGGTTCAGCGCGATCCACACGAAGACCACGACCGTCTGTAGCAGTAGGTAGCGGCCGGTGCCGAAGAAGCGAGCGATCGACTCGGTGAACTGCCCGACGGTATCGGGATCCAGCCGCGGCGAGTACCTGCGCGACGTCCGGGGCGTGTACAGCCCCCGTGGTGTCGTGGACTTGCTCACGCGGGTCCTCCCAGTCCTTCGAGCCGGCCGGCGGTGTCGAGTTCCTGCATATCCACCCGCCAATCGTGCGGCAGCAGGTGATCGAGCAGGTCGTCGACGGTGACCGCTCCCAACAGATGGTTCTGGTCGTCGACGACGGGTCCGCACACCAGGTTGTACGCGGCGAGGTAGCGGGTCACCGAGACGAGCGGCGTTTCCGGCGTCAAGGTGAGCAGGTCGCTGTCGACGATCCCACCGACCAATTCGCCGGGTGCCTCCCGCAGCAGTCGCTGCAGCGTCACACAACCCAGGTAGCGCCCGGTGGGCGTCGCCGTGGGCGGCCGCACCACGAACACCATGGACGACAGCGCGATGCTGAGATCCGGATCGCGGACGCGGGCCAGCGCCTCGGCGACGGCCGTGTCCGCGGTCAGCACCACCGGGTCCGAGGTCATCAGTCCGCCCGCGGTATCGGGCGAGTGGGTGAGCAGCCGGCGCACCGAGGCCGAATCCCCGGGATCCATGCGGGTCAGCAGCATCTCCGCGTCGGTCGGATTCAGCACGCCGAGCAGGTCGGCGGCGTCGTCGGGGTCCATCTCCTCGAGCACGTCGGCGGATCGCTCGGTGCCCAGCTGCGAGAGCACCTCGGCCTGATCCAGCTCGGGCAGTTCCTGCAGGATGTCGGCCAGCCGGTCGTCGTTGAGCGCCTTGAGCACCTCGTAGCGACGCTTGGCCGGCAGCCCGCGGATGGCGTCGGCCACGTCGACCGGTTTGCGGCCCTCGAACTGGTCCAGCAGTTGCGCCACGCCTTGGCCGGGCAGCGCCAGGGCCGAGGGCGTCAAGCCCTGCACGCTGTGCCAGTCGACGACGTGGACGGGGCCCCGCCGTCCCAGCCGGCGCTGGCTGCGCACGGCGACCCGGCTCACCATCCAGTCGCGCGTTCGGATCTGCTCGATGCCCAGGTCGGTGACCACCACGTCCAGGCCGGCCAACTCGGGCAGTTCGGGGTCGTTGACCTTGACGACGGTGTCGAGCACCTGGCCGATCGCGAGCACCTCCCCGGGCCGTTGGACGAAATGACGCAACGACACGTTGCCGGTGCTCAGCGTCACGGCGTTGGGCTCGATGGAGGCGACGCGCAAGATCGGGATGAAGATGCTGCGCCGCGTCGCGAGGTCGACGACCAGGCCGAGCACCCGCGGTTGCTGGCGAACGATGCTGATGCTGATCACGACGTCACGCACTCGGCCGACGGATTCGCCGAGCGGACCCAACACCAACATCCGCGCCAGCCGCGCGACGTACACCCTGTTGACCGATCCCATGGAAGTAGAGCCTAGGCAGCCGTCGGCCCGGTGACAGACAACCCCGCTGCGGCCGAGCTGGGTCTGATGCGCTAACGCGTGTGCATCGCGAAGAGCAAAAACACCAAAGTCACGCCCAGCGTGGCGATTCCGATGACGATGCCGGCAACCGCCAGGCCGAAGCCGTCCTGCCGGGTTCGCTTGATCTGTCTCACGGCGATCGCACCGAGCACGATGGCCACGATCGACCCGACGCAGCACAACAGGCCGGTGAACGAAGAGATGAGGGAGGCGATTGCCAGCGCGTTCGTCCCAGGCTTCTGGGGCGGGACAGATCCATAGCCACCGTGGTAATCGGGCGTCGGGTAGTAGCCGCCCTGATAATCCGGCGTCGGGTAGAAGCCGCCCGAATAAGCGGGCGGCCCGTAGGTGGGCGGGCCGCCATAGGGCGGAGGCGGCGGCGGATAGGCCGGTGCGCCATAGCCCGGCGGCTGCTCGTACCCGGGCGGCGGAGCAACGGGCGGCGGGTACGGCGGTGGATAGCCGGATACGTGTTCGGGGTTTGGCGGCGGGTACGGCGGCGCGGATTCGGGCGGCGGCGCGGCGGGCGGATGCCAGGGCGCGGTCGCGTCCGGCTGCTCGCCGGCCGCGCCGCCGGCGGGCGAGTCGGCCTTGTCGTCGTGGCCACCCTCGCCGAAGCCGCGCCCGGGTGCTGTCATGGTGTTCAACCTAGCCCATGCGCAGGTGGCGGTTGCCGCCGCGAATCGCCGACGGGCACACCGACATTTCGGGGCCGGCAGCAGCGAAATCCCGGCTCGTCGCGGCCGGGGCCCGACATTGCAACGCGGGACGCAGCATGTTTTCGCAGGTGACGAAACGTCGGTGGATAGGGTGGACAGGCCTGAGATGAAACCACGGCCGACGCGGAGGACAATGAGCGGCGATGACTAATCCTTTCCAGCCGGGGCAGGTTCCCGGCGCCACGCCTCCGGGCGCGGCGGGACGCCGTGGGACGCCGGGACTGCCGACGCCGCCGCGGGGCTGGCCGGTCGGGTCCTATCCCACCTACGCCGAGGCGCAGCGCGCCGTCGACTACCTGTCGGACCAGCAGTTCCCGGTGCAGCAGGTGACCATTGTCGGCGTCGACCTGATGCAGGTGGAGCGGGTCACCGGCAGGCTGACGTGGCCGAAGGTGCTCGGCGGCGGCGTGCTCAGCGGAGCGTGGCTGGGGTTGTTCATCGGCCTCGTGCTGGGCTTCTTCAGCCCGAACCCGTGGGGGGCGCTGGCCACGGGTCTGGTCGCCGGTGTCTTCTTCGGGCTGATCACTTCCGCTGTTCCCTATTCGATGGCCCGCGGCACAAGGGATTTCAGCTCGACCATGCAGTTGGTAGCCGGGCGGTACGACGTGCTCTGTGATCCGCAAAACGCAGAGAAGGCGCGGGACCTGTTGGCGCGCTTGGCGATCTGAGGCGCGCGCGAGAGGTGTGAAGCAGTGGTGAGTCGGCGCGGGCGCGTGCGCCGGACGGGCGCAATCGCGCTCGCGACGGCGATCATCGCCGGGGGGCTGGCGGCGTGCGGTTCCGGGGGGCACGGGCTGGTCATCAGCTTCTACACGACGGCCGCCGACGGTGCGACGTTCACCGCGGTGGCCCAGGACTGTACGAAACAATTCAATGGCCGCTTCGCCATCCAGCAGATCAGCCTGCCCCGGGCCCCCGGCGAGCAGCGTTTGCAGCTGGCCCGCCGGCTGACCGGACACGACCGCACGCTCGACGTGATGTCGCTGGACGTGGTGTGGACGGCCGAGTTCGCCGAGGCTGGTTGGGCGGTGCCGTTGTCCGACGATCCAGCAGGGCGAGCCGAGGCCGACGCGACGGCGGACACGTTGCCGGGGCCTTTGTCGACTGCGCGCTGGCAAGGCAAGCTGTTCGGAGCCCCCGTCACCACCAACACCGAATTGCTCTGGTATCGGCCCGATTTGGTGTCTCAGCCGCCGCGAACCTGGGACGACATGGTGGCCGAGGCCACCAGATTGCACGACGCGGGGCAGCCCAGCTGGATCGGCGTGCAGGCCAACGAGGGCGAAGGTCTTGTCGTCTGGTTCAACTCGCTGTTGGTCAGCGGGGGCGGCCAGGTGCTCTCCGAGGACGGGCGCCGCGTCACGCTCACCGACACGCCGGTGCACCGGGCCGCCACCGTCAACGCGCTGCGCATCCTCAAGTCGGTGGCCGTCGCGCCCGGCGCCGATCCGTCGATCAGCCGGACCGACGAGAGCACCGCGCGGTTGGCGGTCGAGCAAGGTCGGGCCGCGCTCGCCGTCAACTGGCCATACGCGCTGGCGTCCATGCTGGAGAACGCGGTGAAGGGCGGGGTGCCCTTCCTGCCGCTCAACCGGAATCCGGAGCTGGCCGGCAGCCTCAACGCCGCCGGCACGTTCGTGCCCAACGACCAGCAGTTCCGGATTGCGTATCAAGCCAGCCGGCAGGTGTTCGGCTTCGCGCCGTATCCCGGTGTGGCGCCGGGCCGTCCGGCCAAGGTGACCATCGGCGGGGCCAACCTGGCGGTGGCGAGCACCACCCGTCATCGTGCCGAAGCATTCGAAGCCATTCGCTGCCTGCGTAATCTGGCGCACCAGAAGTACGTATCGATCGAAGGCGGCCTGCCGCCGGTGCGCACGTCGCTGTATTCCGATCCGCAATTCCAGAGCAAGTACCCGATGTACACCATCATTCGCCGGCAGCTCACCGATGCCGCGGTGCGCCCGGCGACGCCGGTGTACCAGGGTGTGGCCATCCGGCTCGCCGCGACGCTGAGCCCGATCGCCCAGATCGACCCCGAGCGGACCGCCGACGAGCTCAGCACCCAGGTGCAGAAGGCGATCGACGGAAAAGGATTGCTTCCGTGACGCGCGCTGTCCCCGAAACCGGCGCCGCGCGAACGCCTTCCGCGATGCCACGACTGCGCGGCAGGCCGTCCGAACAGCGGCTGGCGCTCCTTCTGGTCGCACCGGCGGCGATCCTGATGCTGGTGGTGACGGCGTATCCGATCGGCTACGCCGTGTGGTTGAGCCTGCAGCGCAACAACCTTGCCGTCCCCAATGACACCGCGTTCGTCGGCCTGAACAACTACCTGACGATCCTGACCGACCGGTACTGGTGGACCGCGCTGGCGGTGACCCTGGGCATCACGGTGGTTTCGGTGTCCCTGGAGTTCGTCCTGGGCCTGGCGCTGGCGCTCGTCATGCACCGCACCCTGGTCGGCAAAGGCCTGGTGCGCACCGCGGTCCTGATCCCGTACGGCATCGTCACCGTGGTCGCGTCCTACAGCTGGTATTACGCGTGGACGCCGGGCACCGGTTATCTGGCGAACCTGTTGCCGCAGGGCAGTGCGCCGCTGACCGATCAGATCTCGTCGCTGGCGATCGTCGTCCTCGCCGAGGTCTGGAAAACCACGCCGTTCATGTCGCTGCTGTTGCTGGCCGGTCTGGCACTGGTCCCAGAAGATCTGCTGAAAGCCGCCCAAGTCGACGGGGCCGGCGCGTGGCGGCGGCTCACCGGAGTCACGCTGCCCATCATCAAACCGGCCGTGGTGGTCGCCCTGTTGTTCCGGACCCTGGACGCGTTTCGCATCTTCGACAACATCTACGTGATCACCAACGGCGCCAACAACACCGGATCTGTGTCGATGCTCGGCTACGACAACCTGTTCAAGGGCTTCAATGTCGGCCTCGGCTCTGCCATCAGCGTGCTGATCTTCCTGTGTGCCGGTCTTATCGCGTTGGTGTTCATCAAGATGTTCGGCGCGGCGGCGCCCGGGGGCGACGTCGATGGCCGCTAACGGGGCGGGCGCCCGGCGCACCGCCATCTGGGCCGTCATCGACACCCTGGTGGCGGTGTACGCGCTCGTTCCGGTGCTGTGGATCTTCAGCCTGTCGTTGAAACCGAGCTCAACGGTCAAGGACGGCAAGCTGATTCCGTCATCGGCATCCTTGGACAACTATCGCGGCATCTTTCGCGGCGACTTCTTCAGCTCGGCGCTGGTTAACTCCGTCGGAATCGGGTTGATCACCACCGTGATCGCGGTGGTGCTCGGTGCGATGGCGGCGTATGCGATTGCCCGGCTGCGCTTTCCGGGCAAGCGGTTGCTGGTGGGGACCACCCTGCTGATCACCATGTTCCCCGCGATCTCGCTGGTGACACCGCTGTTCAACATCGAACGATTCATCGGCTTGTTCGATACCTGGCCCGGCCTGATGCTGCCGTACATCACCTTCGCGCTGCCGCTGGCGATCTACACGCTGTCGGCCTTCTTCCGGGAGATCCCTTGGGATCTGGAGAAGGCGGCGAAAATGGACGGCGCGACGCCGGCTCAGGCGTTCCGCAAGGTGATCGTGCCGCTGGCGGCGCCCGGCGTGGTGACGGCGGCGATCCTGGTATTCATCTTCGCCTGGAACGATCTGCTGCTGGCGTTGACGCTGACGGCCACCAAAGCGGCCATCACCGCACCGGTGGCGATCGTGAACTTCAGCGGCAGTTCCCAGTTCGAGGAGCCGACCGGCTCGATCGCGGCGGGTGCCGTCGTGATCACGGTTCCCATCATCGTGTTTGTTCTAATCTTCCAACGACGAATCGTCGCCGGGTTGACCTCCGGCGCGGTGAAGGGATAACTCGATGGCCGAGATTGCGCTGGATCACGTCAGCAAGAGTTACCCCGACGGCGCCACGGCGGTGCATGACCTGAACCTCACCATCGCCGACGGCGAATTCCTGATCCTGGTGGGCCCTTCCGGCTGCGGCAAGACCACGACGCTGAACATGATTGCGGGGCTGGAGGACATCTCGTCCGGCGAGCTGCGCATCGGCGGCGAACGGGTGAACGAGAAGGCGCCCAAAGACCGCGACATCGCGATGGTGTTCCAGTCCTATGCGCTGTATCCGCACATGACGGTGCGGCAGAACATCGCCTTTCCCCTGACGCTGGCCAAGATGAAGAAGTCCGAGATCGCCCAGAAGGTCGAAGAGACCGCCAAAACCCTTGACCTGACCGATCTTCTGGACCGCAAGCCCTCGCAGTTGTCGGGCGGTCAGCGACAGCGGGTGGCGATGGGTCGCGCCATCGTGCGCCATCCCAAGGCGTTCCTGATGGACGAGCCGCTGTCCAACCTGGACGCGAAACTGCGGGTTCAGATGCGTGGCGAGATCGCCAGGCTGCAGAAGCGGCTGGGCACCACGACGGTCTACGTCACGCACGACCAGACCGAGGCCATGACGCTGGGCGACCGCGTGGTGGTGATGCATTCCGGTGTCGCGCAACAGATCGGCACACCGGACGAGCTGTACGAGCAGCCCGCCAACCTGTTCGTCGCCGGCTTCATCGGCTCGCCGGCGATGAATTTCTTTCCCGCCACGCTGACGCCCGTTGGACTCAAGCTGCCGTTTGGCGAGGTGATGCTGGCCCCGGAAATCCAAGAGGTGATCGGCCGGCATCCGGAACCCGCGAACGTCATCGTCGGCGTGCGCCCCGAGCATCTGTCCGACGCCGCGCTGATCGACGGCTACCAGCGCATCAGGGCGCTGACCTTCCAGGTGAAGGTCGACTTGGTCGAGTCGCTGGGCGCTGACAAGTACGTCTACTTCTCCACCGCGGCGTGGGCCGCGCACTCGGCTCAGTTGGACGACCTGGCCGCCGAGTCGAACGCCCATGAAAACCAGTTCGTGGCAAGGGTTCCCGCAGAATCGAAGGCGGCCATCGGACAACCGATCGAGCTGGCGTTCGACCCCGCCAAGCTGGTGGTCTTCGATGCGGATTCCGGTGTCAACCTGACGATCGCGCCGTCGGAGTCACCGTGACGTCGGATCAGGTGCGCGCACACCTGCGGGCTTACTTCACCGACGTCGCGCCCGATGCGGCGAGCGTGACGTTTCTGGGCACCGAGACCATCGAGGTGTTGCGTTTCCGCGAGCCGGACCACACGGTGCACTACGTCACGCTCGGATGCTCGCGCCACCCGATGACCGAACCGACGCTCGACATCGCCGATCCCTTGCGCGGTCCGCGCGCCGAAATCGTGCTGCAGTTGCGCGATCCCGGTCCGGTGACCGGCGTTGCGCGCAGCATGGCGATCCTGGCGGCGACGCCGGCCGTCGACGGTGTGGTGCTGGGCGCCGACGCGCTGATCGATCTCGGCTCGCCGATCTGGGCGTCCCCTTCTTCGCGCGTGCCGTTCACCGCTGTCCTGTTGGGCCGCAGCGGGATTGGCGATCTGCCGCTGGACCCGCCCCGCGACCCGGTGCAGTTCCTGTCGGCGACTCCCATCACCGCGACCGAAGCGGCGTGGGTGCGGCTCAAGGGCGCCGCGGCGATGCGCCAGGCGTGGGAGAACGACGGCGTCGACGTGCTGGATCCGAAACGCCCAGCGGCACAACCCCGCTGATGACGGACCAGCAGACGCAAAAGTCCGCGACACGCCGACGATTCGGGCGCTTTTGTGTCTGCTCGCCGACAAACCGTTACAGCCAGTTGTTGCGGCGGAACTGGAAATACAGTCCGACGCAGGCGACGGCCATCACGGCCATGATCGCCGGGTAGCCCCACGTCCAATTCAGCTCGGGCATGAAGTGGAAGTTCATCCCGTAGATGGCGGCGACCATGGTGGGAACCGCCAAGATACCGGCCCAGGCCGCCATCTTGCGCATGTCGTTGTTCTGCTGCATGCCGACCCGAGCGAGTGCCGCCTGGATCAGCGAATTGAGCGTGTCGTCGTAGCTGGCGATCTGGTCGGCGGCCTCGGAGTGGTGGTCGGCGACGTCGCGCAGATAGCGCCGCACCTCTTTGGAGATCACGTCCTTGTTGTCCATCTGGATGCGATGGAACGCCGTCGACAGCGGATTGACGCACCGGCGCAGTTCGACCACCTCGCGCTTGAGCAGATAGATCGGTTCGACGTCGATCTTGCTGCCCGGCGCGAACGCCAGCCCCTCGATGCCGTCGATGTCGGACAGCATCAGGCTGCTCACCTCGAGATAGTGGTCCACCACATGGTCGGCGACCGCGTGCATCACCGCGTAGGGGCCCAGCCGCATCTGCTCCGGGTCGCTGTCCATCCGCTTGCGCACGTCCGACAGTCCGCCGTGTTCGCCGTGCCGCACCGTGACCACGAAATCCCTGCCGACGAAGACCATGATCTCTCCGGTCTCGACGATCTCGCGGGCCAGCACCACCGATTCGTGGGGCACGTAGTTGACGGTCTTGAGCACCAGAAACAAAGTGTCGTCGTAGCGCTCCACCTTGGGCCGTTGATGCGCGCACACCGCGTCTTCCACGGCCAGCGGGTGCAGCCCGAACACGTCGGCCACTTCCTGCATCTCGGACTGATTGGGTTCACGCAAGCCGACCCACACGAAGGCGTCGTGCCCCGACGTTTCGATCTCGTGCACCTTGTCCAGGGCGGCCGCGTACCCGAGCTTGCCCGGCAACCGCTCGCCGTCGGCGTAGACGGCGCAGTCAACCAGCGTCTCCTTGGGCGGTTCGGGGGCCGGGTCCGGCTTGGGGTGCGGTTCGTGCGCAAGGGGCCGAAGCGCTTCGGGCAATGCGTCAAATCCTTGGAACACATCCACCTCCCACCGTGCGCAGCTCCCACCGGGCGGTGGTCAATGGTACGCGTTCCGGCTGATCGAAACGCGACGATCTGGTATCGGGAAAGCCCTGGTAGCGGACCGGACATCGGCGGCCGACAAGAGTGCGCTAGTTTCGAGCCGAAACCCGAACCTGCACGAACATCTCCACAAGGAGTACATCGACGTGAGCGCAAGTCCTCTCAAGGTCGCCGTCACCGGCGCCGCCGGCCAGATCGGCTACAGCCTGTTGTTCCGCCTGGCGAGTGGCTCGCTGCTGGGCCCCGACCGCCCGATCGAGCTGCGTCTCCTGGAGATCGAGCCCGCCCTCAAGGCGCTCGAGGGCGTCGTGATGGAGCTGGACGACTGCGCATTCCCGTTGCTGTCCGGTGTCCAGATCGGCGCGGACGCGAACAAGATCTTCGACGGTGTGAACCTCGCGCTGCTGGTCGGGGCGCGGCCGCGCGGCCCGGGCATGGAGCGCAGCGACCTGCTGGAGGCCAACGGCGCCATCTTCACCGCGCAGGGCAAGGCGCTGAACTCGGTCGCCGCCGACGACGTCCGCATCGGCGTGACCGGCAACCCGGCCAACACCAACGCGCTGATCGCGCTGAGCAACGCCCCGGACATCCCGAAGGAGCGGTTCTCCGCGCTGACCCGCCTGGACCACAACCGGGCGATCTCGCAGCTGGCCAAGAAGACCGGCGCGGCGGTCACCGACATCAAGAAGGTGACCATCTGGGGCAACCACTCGGCCACCCAGTACCCCGACATCTTCCACGCCGAGGTCGGCGGCAAGAACGTCGCCGAGGTGGTCAACGACCAGAACTGGATCGAGAACGACTTCATCCCGACGGTCGCCAAGCGCGGCGCGGCGATCATCGACGCGCGCGGCGCCTCCTCGGCGGCGTCGGCCGCCTCGGCCACCGTCGACGCCGCCCGGTCCTGGCTGCTGGGCAGCCCGGAGGGGGACTGGGTCTCGATGGCGGTCTACAGCGACGGCTCCTACGGCGTGCCGGAGGGCATCGTGTCGTCGTTCCCGGTGACCACCAAGGACGGCGACTGGTCGATCGTGCAGGGGCTGGAGATCGACGAGTTCTCCCGCGGCCGCATCGACAAGACCACCGCCGAGCTGGTCGACGAGCGCAGCGCGGTCACCGAGCTGAAGCTGATCTAGCGACGGCGGGGCGGTGGTATGACCCACCTCACCAATTAGGGCTACTAATGGGTAGTCAGTACGCTGAAGCGCGTGTCCGAGTTGCTTGAATCGATACAGACGCAAGCCGGGAACGGCGTGATCACCGACGCGGAGATCTTCGAGGCACACGTAGGCGGCAAGCTTTCCGTAGGCCTGACATCCCCGCTGGACACCCAGCGCGCTCTGTCGATCGCTTACACCCCCGGCGTGGCACAGGTCAGCCGTGCGATCGCCGCCGACCAGACCCAGGCCGCCCGGTACACCTGGGCGAACCGGCTGGTGGCCGTGGTCAGCGACGGCAGCGCGGTACTGGGCCTGGGCGACATCGGGCCGTCGGCGTCGCTGCCGGTCATGGAGGGCAAGTGCGCCCTGTTTCAGGCGTACGGCGGGCTGAACGCCATCCCCATCGTGCTGGACACCAAGGATCCCGACGCGATCGTGGAAACACTGGTGCGCCTGCGCCCGACGTTCGGCGCAGTCAACCTGGAGGACATTTCGGCGCCGCGCTGTTTCGAGATCGAGCGTCGTCTCATCGAGGCGCTGGACTGCCCGGTGATGCACGACGACCAGCACGGCACGGCGATCGTGGTGCTGTCCGCGCTCATGGGGGCCAGCAAGGTGCTCGGTCGCGACATGGGCTCGCTGAAGGTGGTGGTGTCCGGAGCCGGTGCGGCCGGCGTCGCGTGCACCAATCTCCTTATGGTGATGGGTGTTTCGGATATCACCGTGCTCGACTCGCGTGGGGTTCTGCACACCGGTCGCGACGACATGAACGACGTCAAGGTGGCTCTGGCGCGGCGCACCAACCCGGCCGGCCTGACCGGCAGCCTCGCCGAAGCCATCCGGGGCGCCGACGTGTTTCTGGGATTGTCGGGGGGCGTGGTTCCCGAAGAGATGATCGCCACCATGGCGCCCGGCGGGATCGTGTTCGCGCTGTCCAACCCGGACCCGGAGATCCACCCGCATATCGCGGCCAGATACGCGGCGGTGGTGGCCACCGGCCGTAGCGATTTCCCGAATCAGATCAACAACGTGCTTGCCTTCCCCGGGGTGTTCCGCGGTGCGCTGGAAGCCGGCGCGCGCCGCATCACCGAAAAGATGATGGTCGCCGCGGCCGAGGCGATCTTCTCCGTCGCCAGCGACGATCTGGCGCTCGACCGGATCGTCCCGAGCCCGCTGGACACCCGGGTCGGGGAAGCCGTCGCCAGGGCGGTGGCACTGGCCACGGATGCCCCAGACACTTCCGTCGCCCGGGGGTGAGGGTCGGCAGGCTGGCGGTGCCGCTGCTCGCCGCCGCACTCGCTGTGGCCGGTTGCGCACCCGGCACCGCGGACCGTCGTGCCAGCGCCGAAGTCGTGGTCGGATCCCGGCCTGACGCCGATTCGGCACTGCTGGCCGGCGTCTACGTCGCCGCCCTGCGGTCATACGGTTTCGGTGCGCGGGCCGCGGCGGCGGCCGAGCCGAAGCCCCAATTGGATTCCGGCGCATTCACCGTCGTCCCCGCCCTCACCGGCCGCACGTTGCAAGCTTTGCAGCCCGGCGCGACGGCGATGTCGGACAAAGACGTCTACCGCGCAATGATCGCTGCGCTGCCCGAAGGAGTGGTGGCGGGCGACTACACGACGGCCGCCGAAGACAAGCCCGTGTTGCTGGTCAGTGGGCCCACCGCCAAGGCGTGGGGCGGTAGTGATGTCAGTGCGGAGTTGAGCACGCTGCCCCGCCACTGCGATGGCCTCGTTGTCGGGACGGTCGCCGGACATCAGGAACCGTCGACGGTCGGCTCCTGCCGGCTTGCTCAGCCGCGCGAATTTCCCGATGCCGCAACGATGTTCGCTGCAATTCGGAGCGGACAGCTGACGGCGGGGTGGACCACCTCGGCCGACCCCGGCATCCCCGGCGACCTGGTCGCGCTGGCCGACGGCAAACCCGCGCTGATCCGTGCCGAGAATGTGGTGCCGCTTTATCGCCGCAACGCGCTCAGCGATCGGCAGCTGCTGGCGATCAACGAAGTGGCCGGCGTGCTGGACACCGCGGCGCTGGTCGAGATGCGCCGGCAGGTGCATACCGGTGCCGATCCGCAGGCGGTGGCGGCCGGCTGGCTGGCCGAGCATCCGCTCGGCCGCTGAGGCTTTAGACCTTCGGCATCAACCGGCCCATGACCGGGCCGAAGAGCTGCTGGTAGTACGGGCCCGCGACCCGCACCATCACGTCCAGGAGTTTGGCGTCCGTGCCAACCAAAACCCGCGCCTTCTTCTTGCGGACCGCGTCCAGGATGATCGTGGCGGCGCGTTGCGGGCTGGTCCTGGCGAGTCGCTTGTCGAACAGCTTCGCGAGCTGCTCGGGGTCGAGCCCCTCGGCGGCCGTCGCGTTGCGCGCGATCGCGGTCTTGATGCCACCCGGGTGCACCGTGGTCACCGCCACCGGGTGGCCGGCCGCGGCCATCTCCTGTCGCAGCGCCTCGGTGAAGCCACGCACGGCGAATTTGGCCGAGTTGTAGGCCGCCTGCCCGGGCACCGAGAAGAGCCCGAACACGCTGGACACGTTGACGACGTGCCCGTCGCCGGACGCGATCAGGTGCGGCAGGAACGCCTTGGTGCCGTTGACGACGCCCCAGAAGTCGACGTCCATCACCCGTTCGATGTCTTTGAACTGGCTGACCTCGACGTCGCCGGTGAAGGCGATGCCGGCGTTGTTGTAGATCTGGTTGACCTTGCCGAAGTGCTCCTTGACGCCGTCGGCGTAGGCCAAGAAGGCCTCCCGCTCGGTCACGTCGAGGCGATCGGACTTGAACGACGCGCCGATCGCCTTGAGCTGTTCCTCGGTGTGGCCCAGGCCCTCCAGGTCGACGTCACTGATCGCCACTTTGGCGCCCGAGCGGGCCAGCTCCACGGCCAGCGCCTGCCCGATACCTGAACCCGCGCCCGTCACCACCGCGACCTTGCCGGCGAACCCTTGCATGAGCACCCTTCCTTCTCGGCACGTTTGCGTCGAGGCTAGCCGGTACCAGCGGTCCCCGGTTCCCGCGGGTCGCAGATCCAGCGATCACCCCGGTCAGCCGAAGGCCGTGTCGATGATCTCCTGCTGCTCGACCGCGTGCACCTTCGACGAGCCCGACGACGGGGCCGACATCGCCCGGCGCGAGATGCGCTTGAGCCCGGTCAGCTTGTCGGGCAACAGCTCCGGCAGCTCCAGCCCGAACCGGGGCCACGCGCCCTGGTTGGCCGGCTCCTCCTGCACCCAGAAGTACTGGTTGACGTTCGGGTAGCGGTCCAGCGTCTCGCCCAGCCGCCGCTTGGGCAGCGGGGCGAGCTGTTCGATCCGCACGATCGCCACGTCTTCGCGGTTGTCCTTGGCCTTGCGGGCCACCAACTCGTAGTACAGCTTGCCGCTGGTCAGCAGGACACGGGTGACCTTGCTGCGATCACCGATGCCGTCCTCGTAGGTCGGCTCTTCGAGCACCGAGCGGAACTTGATCTCGGTGAAGTCCCGGACGTCGCTGACCGCCGCCTTGTTGCGCAGCATCGACTTCGGTGTGAACACGATCAGCGGCCGCTGCACGCCGTCGAGGGCGTGGCGCCGCAACAGGTGGAAGTAGTTGGACGGCGTCGAGGGCATCGCGATCGTCATCGAACCCTCCGCCCACAGCTGCAGGAAGCGCTCGATGCGGCCCGAGGTGTGGTCGGGCCCCTGACCCTCGTGACCGTGCGGCAGCAGCAGCACGACGTTGGACAGCTGGCCCCACTTGGCCTCACCGGAGCTGATGAACTCGTCGATGATCGACTGCGCGCCGTTGACGAAGTCACCGAACTGGGCCTCCCACAACACCAGAGCGTCCGGATTGCCCACCGTGTAGCCGTACTCGAAGCCGACGGCGGCGTACTCCGACAGCGGTGAGTCGTAGACCAGGAACTTGCCCCCGGTCGGGGTGCCGTCGGCATTCGTCGTCAGCAGTTGCAGCGGCGTGAACTCCTGGCCGGTGTTGCGGTCGATGATCACCGAGTGCCGCTGGGAGAAGGTGCCGCGCTTGGTGTCTTGACCCGACAGCCGCACCAGCTTGCCTTCGGCAACCAGCGAGCCCAGCGCCAGCAGTTCGCCGAAGGCCCAGTCGATCTTGCCTTCGTAGGCCATCTCGCGCCGCTTCTCCAGCACCGGCTGCACCCGCGGGTGTGCGGTGAAACCGTCCGGGGCGGCCAGGAAGGCGTCACCGATGCGGGCCAGCAGCGCCTTGTCCACCGCGGTGGCCAGGCCCGCCGGCAGCATCTGGTCGGCCTCGACCGATTCGCTCGGTAGCGCGCCGTGTTTCTCCAGCTCACGGACCTCGTTGAACACCCGCTCCAGCTGGCCCTGGTAGTCGCGCAGCGCGTCCTCGGCTTCTTTCATCGAGATGTCACCGCGGCCGATCAGGGCTTCGGTGTAGCTCTTGCGGACCCCGCGCTTGGTGTCGACGACGTCGTACATCGCGGGGTTGGTCATCGACGGGTCGTCGCCCTCGTTGTGCCCGCGTTTGCGGTAGCACAGCATGTCGATGACGACGTCCTTCTTGAACTCCTGCCGGAAGTCGACGGCCAGCTTGGCCACCCACGCGCACGCTTCCGGGTCGTCGCCGTTGACGTGGAAGATCGGCGCCCCGATCATCTTCGCGACGTCGGTGCAGTACTCGCTGGACCGCGAGTACTCCGGCGCGGTGGTGAAGCCGATCTGGTTGTTGGCGATGATGTGGATGGTGCCGCCGACGCGGTAGCCGGGCAGGTGGGTCAGGTTCAGGGTTTCGGCGACCACGCCCTGACCGGCGAACGCGGCGTCGCCGTGCAGCATCATCGGCACCACCGAGAACGCTTTTTCGTCGCCCTGGTCTTCGGCGCCGTGGTCCAGCAGGTCTTGCTTGGCCCGCACCAGACCCTCCAGCACCGGGTCAACGGCTTCCAAGTGTGACGGGTTGGCGGTCAGCGACACCTGAATGTCGTTGTCGCCGAACATCTGTAGGTACACGCCGGTGGCGCCCAGGTGATACTTGACGTCCCCGGAGCCGTGCGCCTGTGCCGGGTTGAGGTTGCCCTCGAACTCGGAGAAGATCTGCGAGTACGGCTTGCCGACGATGTTGGCCAGCACGTTGAGCCGGCCACGGTGCGGCATCCCGATAACCACCTCGTCGAGTCCGTGCTCGGCGCACTGGTCGATCGCCGCGTCCATCATCGGAATGATGCTTTCCGCGCCTTCCAGCGAAAACCGCTTCTGGCCAACGTATTTGGTCTGCAGGAAGGTTTCGAAGGCCTCGGCGGCGTTCAGCTTGCTCAGGATGAACTTCTGCTCGGCCACCGTCGGTTTGACGTGCTTGGTCTCGACGCGCTGCTGCAGCCATTCCTGTTGTGAGGGTTCGAGAATGTGGGTGTACTCCACGCCGATGTGGCGGCAGTAGGCGTCGCGCAGCAGGCCCAGCACGTCGCGCAGCTTCTTGTACTCGCACCCCGCGAAGCCGTTGACTTTGAACACCCGGTCGAGGTCCCACAGCGTCAGGCCGTGGTTGAGGATCTCCAGATCGGGGTGGCTGCGGAACCGGCTGCCGTCCAGTCGCAGCGGGTCGATGTCGGCCATCAGGTGACCGCGGTTGCGGTAGGCCGCGATCAACTCCATCACCCGGGCGTTCTTGTCGACGATCGAATCCGGGTTGTCGGTGCTCCAGCGCACCGGGAGGTACGGGTTGCCCAACTCGCGGAAGATCTCGTCCCAGAACGCGTCCGAGAGCAGCATCTCGTGGATGGTGCGCAAGAAGTCGCCGGATTCGGCGCCCTGGATGATGCGGTGGTCGTAGGTCGACGTCAGGGTGATCAGCTTGCCGATGCCCAGTTCGGCGATGCGTTCCTCGCTGGCGCCCTGAAATTCTGCGGGGTACTCCATGGCGCCGACGCCGATGATGGCGCCCTGGCCCGCCATCAGCCGCGGCACCGAGTGCACGGTGCCGATGGTGCCCGGGTTGGTCAGCGAAATGGTAACGCCGGCAAAGTCTTCGGCGGTCAGCTTGCCGTCGCGGGCTCGCCGCACGATGTCTTCGTATGCGGTCACGAACTGGGCGAAGCGCATGGTTTCGCAGCCCTTGATCCCGGCGACCACCAGGGAACGCTTGCCGTCTTTGCCCTGCAGGTCGATGGCCAGGCCGAGGTTGGTGTGCGCCGGCGTCACCGCCGTGGGCTTGCCGTCGATCTCGGCGTAGTGCCGATTCATGTTCGGGAACTTCTTGACCGCCTGCACCAGCGCGTAGCCGAGCAGGTGGGTGAACGAGATCTTGCCGCCGCGGGTGCGCTTGAGCTGGTTGTTGATGACGATCCGGTTGTCGATCATCAGCTTGGCCGGAACGGCGCGCACACTGGTCGCCGTCGGCACGTCCAGCGATGCCGACATGTTCTTGACGACGGCCGCCGCGGCACCGCGCAGCGTCTGCAGCTCGTCGCCCTCGGCCGGCGGGGGAGTCGGGGCTTTGGCCGGTCGGGGCGCGACCCCGTTGCCGGCCGCGGGGGCCGCGGGCTTGGCGGGCTCGGTGGTCTGCGGGGCCGCCGGGGCCGGCTTCGCCGGGGCAGGGGCGGCGGCCGGCGGCCCATCGGCGCTGGTCGGGGCGGCCGGCGCGGATTCGCCTGCGGGGTCGGGGTTGTAGTCGACAAGGAACTCGTGCCAGCTCGGATCGACGGACGAGGGGTCGTCGCGGAACTTGCGGTACATCTCCTCGACCAGCCATTCGTTTTGCCCGAATGGTGAACTTATGTTGCTCACGACCGCAGTTCGCCTCAATCCTTCTGTTCCGCAAGCGCATTCCCGCGGCGCCTGCACCCTTGTCGGTCCCGGACGACCGAACACCTCACACCGACGGCGATACCCATTGTTCCGCCCTATAAAGGCTAACCTTTCGCCGCCGATCCGCCAGGTCGACCGGGGAACGAGAGGACGGCCGGGCGCTAGCCGGCTTCGTGGACCGGGGGCACCAGGTGCAGCGCGCGGGGCCACCGCGCGGGCGGGGCGCCGAACGCCCGGTTGGCGTTGCGGATCATCTTCTTTCCGGCGAGGTAGTTGCCGATGGCGCCCACCACGACCCCGATGCCCACCGGCAGCAGTTTGCCGAACAACAGCGCGCCGCGCCGCACAGTGTACTTGCGGACCCACGACTTGAGGAGTCGCGAGTTCAGCTTCGACATCGACGACAGCGGCAGCGCGGCCAGGCCCTCGGAGATCCAGCCGCCGTTGGTACGGCGCGGACCGATCAGCTGCGCGACGGCGTGCTCGCTATTGTCGCCGGCGAGGACCGCCAGCACCAGCGCACGGCGGCGTTCCCGATGATCGGCCGGGATGTCGTAAACCACCGCCACCGCCAACACGAAGAACGCGGTGGCCTCCAGGAACGTCACCGTTTCGGCCGCCGCCGCGGACAGGGCGCTGATCGTGCCGATGCCGGGGACGGTCGCGGCGGCCCCCACCGCAACACCGCCGGCCGTCACGATGGCCAGGTATCGCTTCTGCAGCTTGGCCAGGATCTCCGCCGGGCCGGCATTCGGGTTCGCGTTGCGCAGCCGGGTCACATAGGCCTCGGCGGCCGGGCCCTGCAACCATGAGCTCCGCTCGATGACCTGCGCCAATGCCCGCGCGGACATCTTGGGTCGACCGTCGTTGGCGGTCGGCTGCTGTCCCGCGTCGGACATGGTGAAGAACCGGTTCGGCGACCTTTTCCGTCGACCCCGCATATTCTCTCTCCTGCAGATGGCGTCCCCCCAGGCTAACGCGCCCGTGGCAAATCCTGTCTCGTTATGCACCCCGACCGGGTCCTTGGCTGCCGGCCTATTGCCTTACCGGGAATAATGCGGGCTGGATGTCTGCGACGGTCCGTGCCGTTCGCCGGTCCTCATGCTGTTTACCGCGCCGCGCGCGGTGTATCACCTGCGGGACGGGTCGATGAGCCGGGTCGATTCGGCTGAGCGGCATCGCCGGGAGCGAAAGCGAAACGAGGTGGGGTGGATGACGACGGCTACGCCCCGCACGCCCGGGGGAAGCGCGAGACCGTCACCGGCCCGGGTCGCCAACCGCTGGGACTTCCTCACCCGGAGTTCACCGCAGTCGCAGAACCCCTGGAACCCGCTATGGGCGATGATGATCGGCTTTTTCATGATCATGGTCGACTCGACCATCGTCGCCATCGCCAACCCGACCATCATGGGCAGCCTGCGCATCGGCTACGACACCGTGGTCTGGGTGACCAGCGCCTACCTGCTGGGCTATGCCGTCGTGTTGCTGGTGGCCGGGCGCCTCGGTGACCGGTTCGGCCCCAAGAACCTCTATCTGATCGGTCTGGTCGTGTTCACCGCCTCCTCGGTGTGGTGTGGGCTGGCCGGCAGCGCCGCCATGCTGATCGCGGCGCGCGTGGTGCAGGGCGTCGGCGCCGGGCTGCTGACCCCGCAGACCCTGTCGACCATCACGCGGATCTTTCCGGCGGAGCGTCGCGGCGTCGCGGTGAGCCTGTGGGGTGCCACCGCCGGTGTCGCCAGCCTGGTGGGCCCGCTGGCGGGCGGTGTCCTGGTCGACGGGCTGGGTTGGCAGTGGATCTTCTTCGTCAACGTGCCGATCGGCGTCCTGGGGCTGGGGCTGGCGTATTGGCTGATTCCGGTGCTGCCCACCCAGTCGCATCGCTTCGACCTGATCGGGGTTGCGCTGTCCGGCATCGGCATCTTCCTGATCGTGTTCGGGCTGCAACAGGGTCAGGCAGCGCACTGGCAACCCTGGATCTGGGCGTTGATCGTGGCCGGCGTCGGGTTCATGACGGCCTTCGCGTTCTGGCAATCGCTCAACGCCCACGAGCCGCTGATTCCGCTGGTCATCTTCAGCGACCGCGATTTCAGCCTGTGCAACGTCGGGGTCGCCATCGTCTCGTTCACCGCCACGGCGATGATGCTGCCGCTGACGTTCTACGCGCAGGCCGTGTGCGGGCTCTCGCCGACGCGCTCGGCCTTGTTGATCGCGCCGATGGCGATCGCGAACGGCGTCTTTGCGCCACTCGTCGGCAAGATCGTCGATAAATACCATCCGCAGCCCGTGCTCGGCTTCGGTTTCTCCGTGCTGGCCATCGCGCTGACCTGGATCACGTTCGAGATGACGCCGACGACGCCGATCTGGCGACTGGTTTTGCCGTTCTTCGCGATGGGCGTCGGGATGGCTTTCGTGTGGTCACCGTTGACGGCCACCGCGACGCGTAACCTGCCGCCACACCTGGCCGGCGCGGGCTCCGCGGTGTACAACTCCGTGCGCCAGCTCGGTGCGGTGCTCGGCAGCGCGGGCATGGCCGCGTTCATGACGTGGCGGATCACCGATGAGATGCCGCGCCGGCCGTCCGGCGACGCGGTGGGCGAGGACGCGCTCACCCTGCAGCTGCCCGGGTTCCTGCGCGACCCGTTCGCCGCCGCGATGTCGCAGTCGGTGCTGCTGCCGGCGTTCATCGCGCTGTTCGGGATCATCGCCGCACTGTTTTTGGTGGGCTTTGCGCCGTGGCCCGGCAAGGGAGGCGACGATCCGCCCGGCCCTGACGACGACGTCGTCGACGACGACTACGACGATGACGAATACGTCGAATTCCTTCTGGTGCGCGAATCCGACGTCGAGCAAAGGAGTCATCCCGAGCCGCCCCGGCAACCGGTCGAACGGCCGCGCCCGGCGACCACCGGGGTCTCGCGACGCGGCCCGGCCGCGCCGGCTCAACCAATCGGCCACGCCCACAACGGTTCTCATGTGGATAGCGGTAAACGCCTTCGACAGGTGGCCGTGCGGCGCCCGCCCAACTCCCTCCCGCCGGGCGATCGGCTCACCCGGCCGCCGCGCCGCCAACACACGGCGGGGCGGCAGTTTTCCGAGGGTGAATCGTTGCGAGGCCAGCATCACCGCCCCGATCCCGACGATGACCCCACCGGTCCGGGCCGGCACTCGTCGACCGGTTAGCCCGTTCACCGCAGAACGGGCTGCGTGAGAGCCAGAAAGGCGCCCAGGTCGATCAGGCCCTCGGGGGTGGCGGGCAGATATTCCGTCAGCGACGGGGAGCGCACGATCACGGCCGCGTACTGAGCCCGGCTTACCGCGACGTTGAGCCGATTCCTGTTGAGCAGGAAGGAGACCCCGCGGGGCGCCACGTCCATGGACGACACCGTCATCGAGATGAAAACCAGCGGTGCCTGCGCGCCCTGGAACTTGTCGACCGTCCCGACCCGCACTCCAACCAGACCTGCGGCGGTCAACCGGTGACGTAGCAGCGCCACCTGGGCGTTGTAGGGCGCCAGCACCAGCACATCGGTGGCGGCCAAGGCCCGGATGCCGTGTTCATCGGTCCACGACGCGCCGAGCAGCTGGTCGATCTCGGCGACGATCGTGTCGGCCTCCTCGGGGCTCTCGGTCGAATTGCCTTGATGCTCAACCGAAAGCAGCTGTACACCTGGCTGATAGCCGTCGAGCCGGCGGGCGGCGGTGCAGTCGTGGGAATGCAGCCTGTTCTCGTAGGAGAGCGCCGAAACCGCGGCGCAGACCGCCGGATGCATGCGGTAGGAGAGGTCCAGGAAGTAGCCACGTTCGTCGGGCAGGGTGCGTTGACCGTCGACCAGCCACTCCAGCGCGGAGACGTCCACCGGCTCGGGATGAGTGCCCTGGCTGACTTGCGGCAACTGCTGCGGATCCCCGAGCAGCAGCAGGTTTGCGGCGGCCGGGGCCACGGCGATGGTGTTGGCCAAACAGAATTGGCCCGCTTCGTCGATCACCAGCAGATCCAGGCTCCCCGGCGGTATCCGATTGGCGTTGGCGAAATCCCATGCCGTTCCGCCGATCACACAACCGGGTGTGTCAGCGAGGAACGCGGCGTAGGCGCCGCCGTCGATCTCCCGCCAGCGCGGTGCCCGGTGGTCGTTGCGCTTCTTGGCGATCCGTTGCGGATCCAGACCGGCGTCGATGACACAGTCCAGCACGTTCTCTACGGTGGCGTGTGACTGTGCGACCACACCGATCCGCCAGCCGTGTTCGGTGACCAGATCCTGGATCACGCGCGCCGCGGTGTGCGTCTTGCCGGTGCCGGGCGGACCGTGCACCGCAAGGTATGACGAATCGAGATCCAGTAGCGCGGCGGTGATGTCGGCGACGGTGTCGTCGCTACGGGGGAGGGCGGTGCCGCCGCGCAGACGGGGCGCGGCACGCAGGAGCACGTCGACGACGGCGCTGCGGGGCAGTTGCGGCAATCCGGCGGCCACGCGGGTCGCGGTCGCCTCGATCGAATCCCGCAGGGCCGTCGTCGGGATGGGCGGGCCTGGGGTCAGTGCGAACGGCAGCTGGTGAAAAGTGTTGCCGTCGCTGCCAACTCGTTCGAGTACCACCACTTCGGCTGGGACCGCCGGATCGTCGGCCTCGACCACCGAGACCCGCCCGGCCGCCCGCCGGTCCGGGCTGTCGGTCATGCCGGGCGGAGCAGGCGGGTGGTAGAGCGCAAAGACCTCGCTCTTCAAGTCGCCGCGCGCCAGCTCACCGCGCAGCCGCAGCCGCCGCTGCGGTTTGCGCGCGCGTGGCGGCGTGTGCCAGTCGACGCTGACCGACACGTGCTCGGCGACGAAAACATCGGTGTTATCCGCCCACTCGTCGATCGGGAAGTTCAGCCGGTCGAAGTGCGCCCACCAGAAGGGTTTGTCCTCGCGCCGGTGGTAGCCGCGCGCCGCGGCCAGCAGGGCCACCGCCGTCTGCTCGGGCGTGCGGTCGTCGACGCCGGCGGCACCGGCGAACGCCGACAACGTCATCGCCAGTTGGTCGCGGTCATCGACGGTGTTGCCGTCCGTCACGGCCTGGGCGCCGATCGGCAGGACGCCGGATTCGTACGCGCGCAACATCAACCAATTCCGCAGTTTTTGTGTCGAGGAGCAGTCGTAGTGGTTGTAGTCCTCGATCTCTTTGAGCACCGATGCGGCCTCGTCGCTGCGGCCGTCCGCCTGGAGTTCGCAGTAGCGTGCGTAGGAGGTGATCGACCCGGTGGCCGTGGTCACGTCACCCACGCGCAGCTGAGCCCCCATGTAGAGCGGCTCCAGCGCCTTGAGGCTGAAGGACTCCGCACCGGTGCGAATGCTCCTGCGCACCAAGGGGTAAAGGTCGACCAGCGTACCGCTGCGCAGCAGTTCGTCGACTTCGTCCTCGCCAATCCCATAGCGTCCGGCGAGTCGCAACAACGCGGTCTTCTCGTAGGGCGCGTAGTGATAGATGTGCATGTTGGGGCGGCGCTTGCGGCGTTTGGCCACCAGCGCCAGGAAGTCGATCAGCGCCTTGCGTTCGTCGGCCCGGTTATGCGCCCACAACGGGCGAAACTTCCCCGCCGGCCCGGCTTCGAGCACACCGAACAGATATTCCAGGCCCCACTCGCGGCCATCGGCGGTCCACAGCGGGTCGCCTTCGAAGTCGAAGAACAGGTCCCCGGGGTCGGGCTCGGGCAGCAGGGTCAGCGGCTGCGGGTCGATGACCTCGACCTGCGGAACGCCGGTTTCACGTTGGCGGACTTGCAGTTTGGCCTGGACGGCGAGCTTGCTCAGCGCGCCGGCCGCCAGGCCGGGAACGGGTCCGCGAAGATCGGCCAAGTCGGCGACGGTGCTGATCCCGGCATCAAAGAGCTTGTCGCGCTGGCTCACTCGCATGCCGGCCACCAGCAGCACGTCGTCGGACGCCCGTAACTGCTCGAGGCACAGTGGGCACCGAAAGCAGGCGGCAACACCCTCGTCGTCCCAGCGGACCGTGGCGTCGCCCGCGTAGTGCTCATCGAGGAGGCGCTGCAGGCGGGCCCGCTGCAAGCGGTAGACGGGGATCAGGTCGTGAACCCGGTGCCGCACAGTGGTTCCATCGCCCAGCCGCAGCTCGGCCTCGGGCGCAACGGGGACGCCGGAGGCGGCCAACGCGTCGGCATAGGCGGCAAGCTGTAACAGCGCGGTCACCTTGGCCGAGCGGGCCAGCTTGGTGTCCACGACCCGGTACCACTCGCCGTCACGCACCAGGAAGTCGGCGAAGCCGACGAAGCGGCCGTCGAACATGGCGGCTTGATACACCACCGGCGCCCGGTCGGCGACGGCGCGCCGGGTAGCGTCGGCGGCCGCCGCCAGGCCGGCGGGGGTGTACGCGGGGCGGCCGATGATCGCGACGGCCTGTCCGAAGCGGTCGCGCAGCGAGGCCAGTTCCCGTCGCTCGTGCTCGCTGCCGAGGTCGGCCGTCCGCGTGAGCAGCTCGTCCTCGGCGGTGACGGGAGCGGCCCCGCGGCCTAGCTTCGCGTCGAAATCCCGCAGCAGCGCGAATTCGCAGCGGGCTGCGGCGGCCAGATCCGATGCGCTGTAGATGATGCTGTCGCCGGAGACCAACACGCGAGCCACAGTAGGCCAGCGCCCCGACAGGAGGGTGGCGCGTGCCCCGGATCAGCGCGCGGGCGTGTTGCCGATGAGGTCGACCGCGTTGCCGTTCCAGTGGAATTTCACGTCGGTGTTCAAGCCGTTGATCCCGCTGGGATAGGTCAGCGCCACCGTGTCGCCCGTTGTCTGCGCCGCGTCAACGCCGTTGAATCCGTAGGTGTCGGGCACGCCCTGTGGGATGAATTGGCCAAGATGGAACAGCACCGCCCGGGTGGTCGGACTCACCGCGTTGGTGTTGGCCTTGATGATGATCGCCGACAGCTGCGCGCATTGGTTGTAATTGCCGGCGAGCGGTTCAGGGTTCCAGGGCTGCTGGCTGCGCGGGTCGCGAGGCAGCTCGGAAACCACCTTGGCGATGGTGGGCGAGGCGAGGTTGACCGCGCAGGGATCGGCCGGCGGCGCGTTGCCTGGTGGCGCGGCCGCGGGGAGAGTGGCCGGAGCCGTGATCGACGCGACCTCCGACGGGGTCCTGGCCTGGGGCGTCTTGGCAGCGGTGGAGTCCCCCGAACCGCAGCCGGTCATGGTGAGGGCGATGAGAGCGACAGCGGCCGAGCCGGTCAGTGGCTCGGCACGACACGGTAGCGACCACACATCGACGCACCGTACCGTCAATGGGCCCGCGACTGTGGCAGGCAGGCCGGGTGTGCCGACGATCACCCGCAGCGCTCAACTCCGTTGAGCTCGCGATCACACTGGGCTTTCTGGTGGTGACCCGCAGCGCTCAACTCCGTTGAGCTCGCGATCACCACTGGGCTTTCTGGTGGTGACCCGCAGCGCTCAACTCCGTTGAGCTCGCGATCACCACTAGACTCCTTGGACGATGACCCTCTCGGACAGCTCGACTGAAGCTGCCTCAACCACGTTTGCCGACCTGCAGATCGATCCCTCGGTCCTGCGGGCGATCGCTGACGTGGGCTACGAGTCGCCCACCGGCATTCAGGCGGCGACCATCCCGGCGCTGATGGCGGGCTCCGACGTCGTCGGGCTGGCCCAGACCGGAACCGGCAAGACCGCGGCGTTCGCGATCCCGATCCTGTCCAAGATCGACGTCACCAGCACCGCCACCCAGGCGCTGGTGCTCGCCCCCACCCGGGAACTGGCCCTGCAGGTGGCCGAGGCGTTCAGCCGGTACGGGGCCCACCTGCCCAAGATCAACGTGCTGCCCATTTACGGCGGATCCTCCTACACTGTGCAGCTGGCCGGGCTGCGCCGCGGCGCCCATGTGGTCGTCGGCACCCCGGGCCGGGTCATCGACCACCTCGAGCGCGGGACGCTGGACCTGTCCCACGTCGACTACCTGGTGCTCGACGAGGCCGACGAGATGCTCACCATGGGATTCGCCGAAGAAGTCGATCGCATACTGTCCGAAACCCCGGAATACAAACAGGTTGCGTTGTTCTCGGCGACCATGCCGCCCGCGATCCGCAAGATCACCACCAAGTACCTGCATGATCCGCTCGAGGTCAGCACCAAAGCGAAAACCGCTACGGCCGAGAACATTTCGCAGCGCTACATCCAGGTCGCCGGCCCACGCAAGATGGACGCGCTGACCCGGGTGCTGGAAGTCGAGCCGTTCGAGGCGATGATCATCTTCGTCAGGACCAAACAGGCCACCGAGGAAGTCGCCGAAAGGCTAAGGGCCAGGGGATTTTCCGCGGCCGCCATCAACGGAGACATCCCGCAAGGTCAGCGCGAGCGCACCGTCGCCGCATTGAAGGACGGCAGCATCGACATCCTGGTCGCCACCGACGTGGCCGCGCGCGGGCTCGATGTGGAGCGGATATCGCACGTGCTCAACTACGACATTCCGCACGACACCGAGTCTTACGTGCACCGGATCGGGCGCACCGGTCGGGCCGGTCGTTCGGGAACGGCGCTGCTGTTCGTTTCCCCGCGCGAGCGCCACCTGCTGAAAGCGATCGAAAAGGCCACGCGTCAAACGCTCACCGAGACCGGTTTGCCCACCGTCGAGGACGTCAACGCCCAGCGGGTGGCCAAATTCGCCGATTCCATCACGACCGCGCTCGGTTCGCCCGGAATCGACCTGTTCCGCAAGTTGGTGCAGGACTACGAACGCGAGCACGACACGCCGATGGCCGACATCGCCGCCGCGCTGGCGGTGCAGTCGCGCGATGGCGAGGAGTTCCTGATGTCGCCCGAGCCGCCACCGGAACGACGCGAGCGGCGCGCAGAACGGCGTGAGCGTCCCGAAAGACCAAGAAATGCGAAGCCTTTCGCCACCTATCGCATCGCGGTGGGCAAGCGGCACAAGATCGGCCCTGGCGCGATCGTCGGGGCCATCGCCAACGAGGGCGGGTTACATCGCAGCGATTTCGGCCACATCGCGATCGGACCGGATTTCTCACTGGTGGAGTTGCCGGCCAACTTGGGCAAGTCGACGTTGAAAAGGCTTGAGCACACCCGGATTTCGGGGGTGTTGATCAACCTTCAGCCGGAGCGCTCGTCCACCAACAAGCTCCACGGCCGAGATGGTGGGAAGCCGCGCAGGAAACACGGCGGATGACGCTGTCGGAAGAGCAAGACGCCCAGGGCGGGCTCGAGCAGACCTCTCGCGTAGACCGGATCGCGTCCCTGACGGGCATCCGCGCGGTCGCGGCGCTCCTCGTCGTCGGCACCCACGCTGCATATACCACCGGCAAATACACGCACGGATATTGGGGCCTGGTCGGTTCCCGAATGGAGATCGGGGTGCCGATCTTCTTCGTGCTCTCCGGCTACCTGTTGTTCCGCCCGTGGGTGAAGTCGGCGGCGCGAGGCGGAGCGCCGCCGTCGCTGAGTCGCTATGCGTGGCACCGGGTTCGCCGAATCATGCCCGCCTACGTGATCACCGTCTTGTTCGCCTATGTGCTCTACCACTACCGGGATGCCGGGCCGAACCCGGGACACAGCTGGCTGGGGCTGGCGCGCAACCTGACGCTGACGCAGATCTACTGCAACGGCTACCTGGGCAAGTATCTGCACCAGGGCCTGACCCAGATGTGGAGCCTTGCGGTAGAGGGCTCGTACTACGTGGTGCTGCCGCTGCTGGCGTACCTGCTACTGGTGGTGATCTGCCGGCGACAATGGCAGCCGAAACTCGTCCTGGGCGCCCTGGCGGGAATGGCGTTGGTCAGCCCCGCCTGGCTGGTCCTGGTGCACACCGATCACTGGTTTCCCGACGGCGCACGGCTGTGGCTGCCCACCTACCTGGCGTGGTTCCTCGCCGGCATGATGCTGACCGTGCTGCAGGAGATGGGAGTGCGCGCCTACGGCGTCGTGGCCATACCGCTGGCGGTCGTCTGCTATTTCATCGTGTCAACGCCCATTGCCGGCGCGCCCACGACCTCCCCGGCGACGCTGAGCGAAGCGTTGTTCAAGACGTGTTTCTATGCCGTCATCGCCGCACTCGCGGTGGCACCGCTGGCCCTTGGTGGCCCTGCCAGTGCTCAAGGCTGGTATTCGCGAATACTGGCCAGCCGCCCGATGGTGTGGCTGGGCGAGATCTCCTACGAGATCTTCCTGATCCACCTGATCACCATGGAATTCGCGATGGACTACATCGTGGGCGCCCGTGTTTACACCGGATCGATGCTGTACCTGTACGTCGCGACGCTGGTCGTGACGATCCCGCTGGCGTGGCTGTTGCACCGGTTCACCCGCGTCCGTGACTGAGGCGGCGCCGTCGGTCGGAGGCGGCGCCGGGCGCCGCCGCGCACCGTTCGTAACAGCGGCCCCGGGCGTCTCGCCGCGGGGTGGACAGGCGATTGCCCGCCTCACAGCGACAACCTCGTTAGCCGGTGTGACCAGAGGAAACGGG
>NZ_JCALED010000011.1:0-175668 GCF_059813205.1 Mycobacterium sp. NGS17
CGTGTGAGCGTCACGCTGGCGTGACGCCGGCGCGCGATTCAGCCGAGCAGCGTGCCCAACCGCTCCGCCAGGGCGTCCCAGCGCCATTGGGCCGTCACCCAGTCGCGCCCGGCCGCGCCCATCGCGGCGGCCCGGTCGCGATCGGTCAGCAACCCGGTGACGGCGTCGGCGATCTCGTCGACCCTGCGGCCGTCGACGACCAGCCCGGTCTTGTTGTGCTGCACCGTTTCTGGCGCTCCCCCGGATTTGCCGGCGATCACCGGCACCCCGGTTGCCGACGCCTCGAGGAATACGATGCCCAGTCCCTCGACGTCCAGCCCGGCGCCGCGGGTGCGGCACGGCATCGCGAACACGTCCGCCAACGCGTGGTGCGTGGGCAACTCGGCTGCCGGTACACCGCCGGTGAAGGTCACGTCGTCAGCCACCCCGCACTCGCGTGCCAGCGCGCGCAGCGAATCCGCATAGGGGCCGCCGCCCACGATGACCAAGGCGACGCCCTCGACGCGGCGCCGGATCGACGGCAGGGCTCTGATGAGCATGTCCTGGCCTTTACGCGGCACCAGCCGGGACACGCACACCACGGTGGGCCGCTCCCCCAGCCCGTAGCGCTCACGCAAACGCGCGCGGCCCGCCGGATCGGGCCGAAACCGATCGATGTCCACTCCGGGCGGCAGGTGCTCCAGCGAAGCCTTGGGGCCGAACGCCGGCGCGAAGCGCGAACGGGTGTAGCGGCTGACGAAGGTGACGACGTCGGTGTCGTCGCCGATGCGGCGCAGCACCGAGCGCGCGACCGGGAGCATCGACCACCCGACCTCGTGGCCGTGCGTGCTGGCCAGCACCCGGCTCGCCCCGGCCCCCCTGGCGCGCTGGGCCAGCAGCGCCAGCGGTGCGGCCGCGCCGAACCAGACGGTGTCGATGTCCTCTTCGGCGATCAGCCGCCGCATCCGGGCATCGACCGCCGGGCCGGGCAGCATCAGTGTGCCCGGGTGGCGCACCACCCGATACTTGGCCGCCTCGTCGTAAGCCTCGGCGCCCTTCCAGTGCGGCGCGTACACCGTCACCGAGTGCGACCCGGCGGCGGCCAGCCGGCCGACGAACTCGCCGAGATACGACTGGATGCCGCCCGGTCGGGGCGGAAAGTCGTTGGTTACCAGCAGGACCCGACTCACCTGCGCCAGGCTAGCTTGGCGACGACGGGGGCCATGCAGACGGTCCGAGCTGGGCCGCGGTCGCGCGCCGGGCGGGCGGGCCTAGTGGGAAAGGCCTAGTGGGAAAGCCACTGCTGCCAGCGCGTGAGCAGGGCCGCCGGGCTGGTGCCCAGCACGTCTTGACTAGCGGAGGCCATATCGGCGTGCCGGATGCCGCAGGTGGCCAGGTAGAGGTCGCGCAACTTCGGCGGTCCATAGGCGTCGGCGACGAATCGGGCGAACAACCACGCGCGGTCATAGGCCAGCGAGCGCTGCGTCCCCGGCTCGTCCAGGTCACTGTCGGCGGGCAGCGTCATGGGTAGCAAGCCGTCGGCGGGCATCGGCGTAGGTGGGCGGCCGACGAAATCGGCCACCCCCTCGGTGAGCCAGCGGGGTGCATCCGAGACGGTGTCGGTGCGGGCAGCGTAGTGAAACAGCTCGTGGGTCAACACGATTCGCAACGAGGCGGCGCTCATCCCGGCGGCGCCCGGCGCGAACACGATCCGCTGGCCGACGGCAACGCGGCGGACGGGGTCGACGCGGTCGGCGACCGTCACGGCCGCGATATCGGCCCACTGGGACGCGGGTCCCCCGCCGGCGGCGGCGCGGAATTCCTCGTCCGTTCCGGCCGCGACCACGGAGATCTCGCGGGGCCAGTCGCCGCCCCAAAACGACTCGACCGCGGTGATCGCGGCACCCATGTCCGCGGCCACCCGAGCCAGCAACCGGTCACTGGCGGGCCCGCCGAGGCCCAACAACCGCACGATGCGATCACCGACGGTGATCGACTTGGTTGACGCACCGATCTGGCTGCGGGCGGGCATGACCAGCTGGGCGGGTCGGATCCGGCTCTCGCGCACGGCATCGAACGGCACGGCCGCGACCACAAGGAGCTCGAGGACGAACAGCCAAGCCAGCAGCAGCGGGAGCCGCCGACGCGATAGGAGGTGTCTAGTAACGACGAGCGTCGTAAATCGGGCCGGAGGAGTTCATCGGCACCACCCGCACCGGCACACCGTAGGTGGACGAGTGGATCATCATGCCGTCACCGATATAGAGCCCAGCGTGCGACGCATCGGAATAGAAGGTCAACACGTCACCGGGCTGCAGATCCGACAGCGCCACCGGCTGACCGCCGTGGGCCATCGCCTGGCTGGAGTGCGGCAACGAGATACCGGCCTGCTGGAACGCCCACATCACCAGCCCGGAGCAGTCGAATCCGCCGGGCGCGGCGCCACCCCACACATAGGGCGAACCGACCTGGGTCAGCGCGGCCTGCACGACGGTGGCGCGGTCGCCGCCGCCGACACCGCCGGGCGCCATGCCGGGCATGCCCGGCATCCCGCCGGCGGGCGGAGCCTCACCTGGCGCCTGCCCTGGGGGTGTGCCCGGGGGCGCCGCTTCCGGCGCCGGGGCACCCGGGCCGGGTGCAGCCGCCGGCGCAGCGGGTCCCGGATTGGCCAGCGCGGTGCGCTGGTCGGCGGTCAACGAAAGGTACTGCGACTTGACGACGGCGATCTGCACCTGCAGCTGGCTCTGCTTGGACTGCAGGCTGGCCCGCACCGCGGCGGCCTGCTCGGCCGCGCTCTTGGCGTCGGCGGCCGACTTGGCGGACTCGCGCTCGGCCTTGGCGGCCTGCTCCCCGGCGATCCGGTAGCTCTTCATCTGGCTGGCCATCTGCGCGGCCATCACCCGCTGCACCGCCAACTTGTCGATCAGGCCCTGCGGCGAGCCGGCGGTCAGGATGGCCTCCATGCCGTCGACGTGGCCGCCCATGTAGGTCGCGGCTGCCAGCTTGTTGACCGAATCCTGATACGACGACAGATGCGCCTTGGCCGCGTCGACCGCGGCCTGGTCGTCGGTGTGCTTCTTGTCCGCGGCGCGCTGCGCGGCCAGCTTGTCGTTCAGGTCGAGCTGCGCGCTGTGCATCGCCTCGGTGGTCTGCTCGGCCTGGCGGGACAGTTCGTTGAGTTTTGCCGTGGCGTCTTCGGCCGGGTCGGCCCACGCGGGGCCGGTGATGACGCCGGAGAAGATCGCGAAGCCAGCTAGTGCCCCTATGGCCGAACGTGTGAGGACACGCGCAACCGGGTACCTAGAGTCAAGCCTCAAGATTTGCTTCCTTAAACGGCCATCGACGAATTCGGGTCGTCGAGCTGGTTTAGGTCTCAAACAGGTTACGAAACGATATCGGCGTTTGTCCAAAGCGAGCGGTTAAGAAATTAGAAAGAATTCTGTCATTTCTATGTGAATCGCTTCGCTGGCTCGAGGACCTTTGTGGGACAAGGCAATTAGGCTACACCAGATCCTCGATCCCGACGAATCGGGACCAGACGAAGTCGCGGCGCCAGGCCAACCTCGGCAAGAACCTCCAAAGCCGCCCGTTCATCCTGCAATAAAGTATCCGGGACCCCGAGTATCACACTGACGACGCAGTCGCGGCAGCCGGGGCCGCGCACCGCACACTCGTCGCAATCGATCACCACCGGCGTCCCCGGCTCCGGCGGCGTCATCCCGATGTCGTTAGGTCCAGGTCTTGGTGCCATCGGATCGGTCCTCTCGCTCTGACTTCGGCGCACACCGCGCCGCACTGACCGAACCGTAACCGCGGGCACCGACACGTATCCGCCCCGCATTCCGCCCGCGCCCGGCGTGGCAGGCGCGCTGGTGTCGGTCGGCGCCCTTAACGTCACCGCCGTGGCTTCCAGGGGTGCGACCCAGCTGAGCTTCGCCGACGTGGGGTCGCCGTTCACGCCCGACGAACTCTCGCTGCGCGAAACGACGTTCGTCGTGGTCGACCTGGAGACCACCGGCGGGCGCACCAAAAGCACCGGCGGAGCCGTTCCCGACGCGATCACCGAAATCGGGGCGGTCAAGGTGCGCGGCGGCGCGGTGCTCGGCGAGTTCGCCACCCTGGTGGACCCGCAGCGCAGCATTCCGCCGCAGATCGTGCAGCTCACCGGGATCACCACCGCAATGGTCACCGACGCGCCGACCATCGACGCGGTGCTGCCGATGTTCTTGGAGTTCGCCGGGTTCGATCGCGGAGCCGTGCTCGTCGCCCACAATGCCGGGTTCGACGCCGGCTTCCTGCGCGCCGCCGCGCAGCAGTGCGATATCGCGTGGCCGCGGCCGCCGGTGTTGTGTACGGTCCGGCTGGCCCGCCGGGTGCTCAGCCGGGAGGAAGCGCCCAGCGTGCGGCTCGCCTCCCTGGCGCGGCTGTTCGCGGTAACCACCCAACCCACGCACCGCGCCCTCGACGACGCGCGCGCCACCGTCGACGTGTTGCACGCCCTCATCGAGCGAGTGGGTAACCAGGGCGTGCACACCTATGCCGACCTGCGCGCCTACCTGCCGGACGTGACACCCACTCAGCGCCGCAAGCGGCTGCTCGCCGAGGGCCTGCCGCGCCGGCCCGGCGTGTATCTGTTCCGGGGGCCGGCGGGCGAAGTGCTGTACATCGGCACCGCGGTGGACCTGCGACGACGGGTCAATCAGTACTTCACCGGGGCCGACCCCCGGGGCCGGATGAAGGAGATGGTCGCGCTGGCCGGCGCGGTCGACCACGTCGAATGCGCCCACCCCCTGGAGGCCGGCGTGCGGGAACTGCGGCTGCTGGCCGCCCACGCCCCGCCGTACAACCGGCGGTCCCGATTCCCGCACCGATGGTGGTGGGTGGCGTTGACCGAGGAGGCCTTCCCCCGCCTGGCGGTGGTGCGGGCGCCGCGGCACGACCGCGCCGTCGGTCCGTTCCGGGCCCGCGCCGACGCCGCGGACGTGGCCGCCCTGCTGGCCCGGTTCACCGGGTTGCGCACCTGCACCAACCGGCTGGGGCGCTCGGCGCTGCACGGGCCGCTGTGCGCCGAGGCGGTGGTGTCGCCCTGTCCGGCCGCGCGTGACGCCACCGCCATTCAGTACGCCGCCGCCGTGGCGCGGGTCGCGGCGTTGATCGACGGCGCGGACAACGCCGCGCTGGCCGCGGCCGTGGACCAGGTCGGCGCGCTCGCCGAGCGGCATCACTTCGAGAGCGCCGCGCGGCTGCGCGACCGCGCCGTCACCGCGATCGAGACGCTATGGCGCGGCCAACGGCTACGCGCCCTGGTTGCGTTGCCCGAGCTGGTCGCCGCCGCCCCCGATGGGCAGGGTGGCTATCACCTGGCCGTCATCCGCCATGGCCAACTCGCCGCGGCGGGCTGCGCCCGGCGTGGGGTGCCGCCGATGCCGGTCATCGACGCGATCGTCGCTGGGGCACAAGCGATTTTGCTCACACCCGGCCCTTTGGGCGGCGCACTGGTCGAGGAGACCGCGCTCATCATGCGCTGGCTGACGACGGCGGGGGCGCGCATCGTTCGGGTCGCCGAGGACGGCTGGGCGTCTCCCCTGCGATCGGCGGGCGCCTGGTCGGCGTGGGCCGCGTCGGCGCGCTCGGCGCGACTGGCCGCAGAACAGCTTTCGGCGCAGGAACTCCGGGGATCAGACCTGCTGTCCGAACCTCACCCATCGCGCGAGCAGTTGTTCGGCCGCACCCGAGTCGATGGCCTTACCGGCGCGGGCCAGCCCGTCCTCCCACGCCGGCAACCATTCAGCGCGGCTGGATAACCCCGCGTGCGCGACGATCGCGCCGGCGGCGTTGAGCACGACGGCGTCGCGCACCGGGCCCTTGCCGCCGGCCAGCACCGCTCGCACCTCGGCCGCGTTGGCCTGCGCGTCGCCACCCAGCAGGTCGTCGAGATCGGCTCGGGGAAAACCGAATCCGGCCGGATCGAAGGTCAGCTTGTCCACGGTGCCGGCCTGCACCCGCCAGATCGTGCTGGTCGTGGTGGTCGTCAGCTCGTCGAGCCCGTCGTCGCCGTGCACCACCAGCACACTGGACCGTCGGGCGGCGAACACACCGGCCATCACCTCGGAGAGGCCCTCGAACGCGCAGCCAATCAATCCGGCCCGCGGTCTGGCCGGATTGGTAAGCGGCCCAAGGAGATTGAACACCGTCGGCACGCCGATCTCGCGGCGCACCGCGGAGGTGTGCCGGTAGGACGGGTGGAACAGCGGCGCGAAGCAGAACCCGATGCCAACCTCGGCGAGGCTGCGTGCGACGTCTTCGGGCCCGAGGTCGATCCGGATGCCGAGCGCCTCGAGCGTGTCGGCGCCGCCGGACAGCGACGAGGCCGCCCGGTTGCCGTGTTTGACCACCGGCACGCCGGCGGCCGCGGCGACGATGGCCGCCATCGTGGACAGGTTCACGGTGTTGACGCCGTCGCCACCGGTACCGACGATGTCGACGGTGTCGTCGCGGATGGCCCCGGCCGGCATCGGCAGCGCGTGGTTGAGCATCACGTCGGCCAGCTCGATGACTTCGGCCGAGGTGGGGATCTTCACCTGCATCGCCACCGCGAAGGCCGCGATCTGGGCGGGGCTGGCATCGCCGGTCATGATCTGGTCCATGGCCCAGGCGGCCTGCCCGCGCGCCAGGTCCTGACCGCCGGTCAGCCGAGAAAGGACCCGCGGCCACGATGTCGCGGACGCTCCGGGCGCCTCAGATGACAAAGCCACGCGCCGATGGTCCCACGCGGACCACGCGTAGCCCCAACTCCACCGCGAGCCTTCCGGCGCGACGCGTTGGACATCAATTGCCGCCCCGGGTGGAGTTCAACAACTACAAAGCGTCATACTTGCGGATGTGACCAGCGCTGCCGCTACTTCGGGTACTGCAATTACGTCGCGGGTGCATTCGCTGAACCGACCCAACATGGTCAGCGTCGGCACCATCGTTTGGCTTTCCAGCGAGCTGATGTTCTTTGCTGGTCTCTTCGCGATGTACTTCACCGCACGCGCCCAATCGGGTGGAAAGTGGCCGCCGCCGCCGACCGAGCTGAACCTGTACCAGGCCGTCCCGGTCACATTGGTGCTGATCGCGTCGTCGTTCACCTGCCAGATGGGGGTGTTCGCGGCCGAGCGCGGCGACGTGTTCGGGCTGCGCCGCTGGTACGTGCTGACCTTCCTGATGGGCCTGTTCTTCGTTTGCGGCCAGGGCTACGAGTACTACCACCTGATGTCGCACGGGACCACCATCCCCGGGAGCGCCTACGGCAGCGTGTTCTACCTGGCCACCGGATTCCACGGCCTGCACGTCACCGGCGGGTTGATCGCCTTCATCTTCTTGCTGGCCCGCACCGCGATGAGCAAGTTCACACCGGCGCAGGCTACGGCCAGCATCGTCGTCTCGTACTACTGGCATTTCGTCGACATCGTGTGGATCGCGCTGTTCGCCGTGATCTATTTCATCCGATGAGCAGGCGCTGGACGAACAGGAGTGCTCGGTTGAAGAAACTGGGATCTACCCGATCCGGTGCGGCCAAGCCGCCACACGGGCAGCGTGACCGTTCGCGGCGGCGGCTGCGTCGGCGGCTGTCCGGCGGTCTGCTGCTGCTGATAGCGCTGACCATCGCCGGCGGTTTGGCCGCCATCCTGACTCCGCGGCCGCAGGTGGCCGTCGCCGACGAGTCGAACTCGGCACTGCTGCGCACCGGCAAGCAGTTGTTCGACACGTCGTGCGTGTCCTGCCACGGGGCCAACCTGCAGGGCGTCCCCGACCGCGGGCCCAGCCTGATCGGCGTCGGCGAGGAAGCCGTCTACTTTCAGGTGTCGACCGGCCGGATGCCGGCGATGACCGGTGAGGCTCAGGCGCCGCGCAAGGAACCGATCTTCGACGAGGGTCAGGTCGACGCTCTGGGCGCCTACGTCCAGGCCAACGGCGGCGGCCCGACCACGGTGCGTAACCCGGACGGCAGCCTGGCGATGCGCTCGCTGCGTGGCCAGGACCTGGGCCGCGGCGGCGACCTGTTCCGGCTCAACTGCTCGTCGTGCCACAACTTCACCGGCAAGGGCGGGGCGCTGTCGTCGGGCAAGTACGCGCCGGATCTGGAGCCCGCCAACGAGCAGCAGATCCTGGCGGCCATGCGGACCGGCCCGCAGAACATGCCGAAATTCTCCGACCGTCAGCTGTCTTTCGAGGCTAAGAAGGACATCATCGGCTACATCAAGGCGGTGACCGAGGAGCGCCAGCCGGGCGGCTACGGCCTGGGTGGATTCGGGCCCGCACCCGAGGGTATGGCCGCCTGGATCATCGGGATGGTCGCCGCCATCGGGCTGGCACTGTGGATTGGGGCACGAGCATGAGCCGCGCCGAGACGATGCAGAGCGCAGCGATGAGGAGGAGCGGCGCAAAATGAGCGACGCCTTGGATCAGGGAGCCGGTCGCGGCTCTGACACCGGCGGGAGCCCGCACGGCGTCGGCCAGAGGGAGCCCGACGACGCGGCGCTGGCCGCCATGTCGCAGCAGGAACTGGTGGCGTTGGGCGGCAAGCTGGACGGCGTCGAAACGGTGTTCAAGGAACCCCGTTGGCCTATCGAGGGCACCAAGGCCGAAAAGCGCGCCGAGCGCGGGGTTGCCCTCTGGCTTTTGCTGGGTGGCTTCTTCGGGCTGGCACTGCTGCTGATCTTCTTGTTCTGGCCGTGGGAGTACAAGCCCAAGGAGGAGGCCGGGAGCTTCCTCTACGACCTGACCACCCCGCTGTACGGGCTGACGTTCGGGATGGCGATCCTGTCAATCGGGATCGGCGTCATCCTGTATCAGAAACGCTTTATCCCGGAAGAGATTTCGATCCAGGAGCGCCACGACGGCGCCTCGCGTGACGTCGACCGCAAAACGGTGGTGGCGAACCTGGCCGACGCGTACGGGGGTTCGACCGTCGGGCGGCGCAAGCTGATCGGCCTTTCGCTGGGGATGGGGCTGGGCGCGTTCGGGCTTTCCACCCTGGTGGCGTTTGCTGGGGGATTGATCAAGAACCCGTGGAAGCCGGTGGTGCAGACCGCCGACGGCAAGAAGGCCGTGCTGTTCACCTCCGGGTGGACCCCGCGCTATCACGGCGAAACGATCTATCTGGCGCGCGCCACCGGCTCCGCCTCGACGTCGCCGTTCGTCAAGATGCGGCCTGAGGATCTCGACGCCGGCGGCATGGAAACCGTCTTCCCCTGGCGGGAGTCCGACGGCGACGGCACCACCCCGGAATCGCAGGAGAGGCTGCGGGCCATCAACCAGGGTGTGCGAAACCCCGTGATGCTCATCCGAGTTCGGCCCACCGACATGGGCCGCGTGGTCAAGCGACAGGGCCAGGAAAGCTTTAACTTCGGCGAATTCTTCGCCTACACCAAGGTCTGCTCGCACCTGGGATGCCCCGCATCCCTGTACGAGGAGCAGTCCTACCGGATCTTGTGCCCATGCCACCAGTCGCAGTTCGACGCGCTGCACTTCGCCAAGCCGATTTTCGGGCCGGCCGCGCGTGCGTTGGCGCAACTGCCGATCACGATCGACACCAACGGGTATCTGGTCGCCAACGGTGACTTCGTCGAGCCCGTCGGACCGGCATTCTGGGAGAGGACGACAACATGAGTCCGAAATTCAGCCCCCCGAAGATCGGCGATGTCCTGGCCCGTCAGGGCGAGGACATCGACACGCGTTACCACCCGTCGGCGGCGGTTCGCAGACAGCTCAACAAGGTGTTCCCCACCCACTGGTCGTTCCTCTTGGGTGAGATCGCGATGTACAGCTTCATCGTGCTGCTGCTCACCGGTGTGTACCTGACGCTGTTCTTCGATCCGTCGATGGGTGAGATCACCTACAACGGCGCGTATCAGCCGCTGCGCGGCGTGGACATGTCGAAGGCCTTCGCATCGACGCTCGACATCTCCTTCGAGGTGCGCGGCGGTCTGTTCGTCCGGCAGGTCCACCACTGGGCCGCACTGATTTTCGCCGCGTCGATCATGGTGCACTTGGCCCGCATCTTTTTCACCGGCGCCTTCCGGCGGCCACGCGAGGCCAACTGGGTGATCGGCTCGCTGCTGCTGATCCTGGCCATGTTCGAGGGTTACTTCGGTTACTCGCTCCCCGACGACCTGTTGTCGGGCATCGGGTTGCGCGCCGCGCTGTCCTCGATCACGTTGGGTATGCCGGTGATCGGCACCTGGTTGCACTGGGCCCTGTTCGGCGGTGACTTCCCCTGCGGTGGCGTCGGAAACGAATGCGCCACAGCGGGTTACATCATCCCGCGGATGTATGCCCTGCACATCCTGCTGCTGCCGGGCGTCATCCTCGCGCTGATCGGGCTGCACCTGGCCATGGTGTGGTTCCAGAAGCACACCCAGTTCCCCGGACCCGGACGCACCGAGCACAACGTGGTCGGCGTGCGAGTGATGCCGGTGTTCGCCGTCAAGTCCGGCGCATTCTTCGCCGCGATCGTCGGCGTGCTGGGCCTGCTGGGTGGCCTGCTGCAGATCAACCCGATCTGGAACCTGGGCCCCTACAAGCCTTCTCACGTCTCGGCCGGTTCGCAGCCCGACTTCTACATGATGTGGACCGAAGGCCTGGCGCGTATCTGGCCGCCATGGGAGTTCTACTTCTGGCACCACACCGTCCCCGCGGCCGTGTGGGTGGCGTTGATCATGGGCCTGATCTTCGTCCTGCTGATCATCTACCCGTTCCTGGAAAAGCGGTTCAGCGGTGACTACGCGCACCACAACCTGCTGCAGCGGCCGCGCGACGTGCCGGTGCGCACGTCGATCGGCGCGATGGCGATCGCGTTCTACATGTTGCTGACGCTGTGCGCGATGAACGACATCATCGCGTTCAAGTTCGACATCTCGCTGAACGCGACGACGTGGATCGGGCGCATCGGCATGGTGATCGTTCCGCCGGTTGTCTATTTCATCACCTACCGGTGGTGCATCGGACTGCAGCGCAGCGACCGCGCGGTGCTCGAGCACGGCATCGAGACCGGCATCATCAAGCGGCTGCCGCACGGTGCCTACATCGAGCTGCACCAGCCGCTCGGCCCGGTCGACGACCACGGCCACCCGCTGCCGCTGGCCTACCAGGGGGCGGCTCTGCCCAAGAAGATGAACAAGCTGGGCTCGGGCGGAACTCCGGGCAGCGGCAGCTTCCTGCGCGCCGACCCGTTGTCCGAGGATGCGGCGTTGCGAGAGGCGGCGCACGGCTCTGAGCGACGCGCCCTGACCGCACTCCGCGAACACCAGGACGGCCTGAACGGCTCGACGAACGGCTCGACGAACGGTTCGACGAACGGCGAAGGCGCCGAGCACTAGCCCATTTCCCTACCGAGCGACGCCGCCCGCGATTGCGTGGGCGGCGTACCGGCAGCTTGTGACCGCGAGACTTAAGCCATAGCGACGCCGCACGGCGTGTCGTCTGTGTGGTTTACGTGTCGACGCCGCCGCCGCGCGAACCCCCGACGCCAACCAGGCCGAGGCGCCCGCCCCGGTTCGGGTGGCTACTGCTCGGCGACGGCCTCGCGCAGCTGGCGGATGTGCAGCCACTCCACCGCCGGCATGGCCGCGGTGATGACGCCGGCGAACCCATATCCGACCCACGACGCGCCATCATGACCGACCGCCATCAAATAGGTCGCCGTGGCGACCGCGATCAGTGCGGCGCCCATGGTGCCGGTCAGTATCACGGTGCCGCGCAACCAGATTCGGTCCACCGCCTCGCCCGACCACTCGGCCCCCGAGGCGGGCGTCGCCGTTTGCGCCGTGGCGGTTCCGGTGCGCGGGGTACCGGTCCCCAGGCGCATCGACGGCCTTGCCGGTCCACGCGCGGGCGCGGTCATCGCCTGAGCCGCCGGCTCGGACTGCGACATCCGCCGGGCGCGCAACAGGATGGGGATCGCGGCCGCGATGATCAGCGCCGAAACGACGATGACGGCGTACAGCACCCAGGTGGTGTGCGGGCTGCTGGCCGCCTTGTGAAAGCCCCTGCCCAGGTCCGCCAGTGCGACGGCGGCCGCCACGCTGACGCCCAGCAGCACGAGGTAGATGGCGGCGCACGCGCCCATCAGGATGCGGTCCACGACCTCGGGCGCGACGGTGTCGTCACCGACGTCGCGCCGGTAAGCCGAATATCTGCTGACCATCAGCAGCTCGTCTGCGGGGAGTCGTTGCTGTTCGACGAGAGCACCGTTCCATCGCTGGTGGTGATCGAGCAATTGAGCCTGCTGACGCGGAACAGGCTGGACGCCTCGACCGAGCCCACGTCCGATTGCGAGATCGGCGTGACCGTCATCGACCACGGGATGTACACGTTGTGCTGGGTGCGCCGCCGGCCGGACGCGTCGACGTAGGTCACCGAAATGATGTCTCCTGGGGCTTTGGTGCCGGTCACCGAGTAGGTGACCTGACGCGGTCCCGCCGGCGTGGTGGGCGGCGGTGGCGCGGCCGCTGTGGACGTCGCCGGCGGTGGCGCCGGCGCGGGGGCGGGCGGGGGCGGCGGTGCCGGAGAAGGCGTCACCGTCACAGTCTGGGTCTCCGTTGCCGGCGGGGGCGGCGGTTCGGTCGTGGACGGCGGCGGGGGCGGCGGTGGCGGTTTGGTGGTCGTGATCTCGTCCTGCAGCGGCGGCGTGGACGGGGCGGTGGTGGTTCCGGGGTTGGCGAGTTTGGTGGTATCGGTGCGCGCGAACAGCAGCGATACCGACACGACGAGCGCGATCGCGGCCACGATGGCGGCGACCCCCACCACCCACGGCCAGCGCGCGGTACTGCGCCCGTGGTCGGCGTCGGAGGACTCGTCGAAGTCGTCGTAGTCGTAGAGCCGCAGATCGGCCGGCACGTAGGGGCCGGTGCTGAAATGCTCGGACTCCGGAGCCGAGTAGGCCCTCGAGTACACGTCCGTCTCGTCGGTCTGGTTGGCGGCGGCCTGCTCGGCACTGTCCGCGAAGGGTTCCGGCTCGCCCTCGACATCGCCGCCGGAACCGGGTTGCAGATCGTCGCCCAGCGCATCGCCCGAAGGCGGTTCGTGGCTGACCGGGTCGGCAGGGTCGGGTTCGTCAGGATCCCATCCCGGGGGTCTCGACCCGCTCATCTCTGCCTTTGCCTACCCTGTTCGACTGCCTCACCCGCGCGCAAGAATCCGCGATCGCATCGTTGCGGGCGCGCTGGGACGCTCCTCATTTGCCTGGGCAAAACACTACCGAACCCCAAAGGGGCAAAGCCGTCGTGGCGAAGGGCCCACCAATCACGTGATCTGATTGTGACCTTTATGCCGCGATTCAGTGCTTCTCGGGACCGAGGTAGTACTCGAAGACCAGCCCGGCCACCGACGTCAGGACGAACATGATTCCGGCGACGATCAGCCACGGCAGCCACAGCGCGATGCCCACCGCGACCACCGAGCCCGACAGCGCCACCAGAATCGGCCACCAGCTGTGCGGGCTGAAGAAGCCCAATTCGCCTGCTCCATCGCTGATCTCAGCGCCTTCGTAGTCCTCCGGCCGGGTGTCCAGCCGGCGCGCCACAAAGCGGAAAAAGGTCGCCGTGATCATCGCAAGGCCACCGGTCAGCACCAGGGCGGTGGTGCCCGCCCACTCCACGCCACCGGTGGCGAAGATCGCGGTCAGCACCCCGTAGAGCACCGCAACCACAATGAAGAACCCGGCAATGAATTCGAATAGCCTGGCTTCGATATGCATTTGGTGTCCTAACCTACTGGCTTCCGGCCAATTGACCGCGCTTGGTGTCGAAGGGGTGGGTGGTCACCGCGAGCGGGGCCTGCCCGATCGCCTGCAATGCCTCGGCGTTGCTCTTTCCGCCCATCCGCTGTTGCAGGTAGGCCTTGAAGTCGTTGGGCGTCACCACCCGAACCTCGAAGTTCATCATCGAGTGATAGGTGCCACAGAACTCCGCGCAGTGGCCCACGAACGCGCCCGGTGTCTGGATCTCCTCGGTCTGGAAAACGTGCACCGAGTTGTTCGCGTCGGCGTTCGGGATGACGTCGCGCTTGAACAGGAACTCGGGCACCCAGAACGTGTGAACCACGTCCGCGGACGCCAGATCGAATTCGATGCGCTTGCCCGTGGGCAACACCAGCACCGGGATCTCGTCGCTGGAACCCAGCGTCTCGACCTTGTCGAAGTTCAGGTATTGGCGGTCCGAGGTGTTGAAGCCGCGGACGGCACCGACGCGCTCCTCACCGTGCGCGTCCTTGCCCTCCGGCTTGGAGAGCATGGCCTTCTTGCGCTCGGGGTCCGTGCCGTCGTAGGTCAGCGTGCCGTCCTTGAAGGCGACGCGTTGATAGCCGAACTTCCAGTTCCACTGGAAGGCCGTGACGTCGATCACTACCTCGGGGTCCTTGGCCAGGTGCAGCATCTTCTCCTGCACGACCACGGTGAAATAGAACAGCACCGAGATGATGAGGAACGGCGTCACGGTGAGCGCCAGCTCCAGCGGCATGTTGTAGCCGAACTGGCGGGGCAGCTCGGTGTCGGTCGCCTTCTTGCGGTGGAAGGCGGACGCCCAGAAGATCAGTCCGAACACGATGCCACCGACGACGAGCGAGGCGATCACCGCGCCGATCCACAGTTCGCGGTTGAGGTGCGCCTCCGGGGTGATGCCCCGCGGCCAGCCCAGGGCCAGCGCGTCCGCCCAGCCGCTGCATCCGCTCAGGAACAACGCCAGCACGCCCAACGTCAAGGCGAGCGCGAAGGGCCGAAAACGACGCGAAAGGCCCTGCCCCGCGCCCCCGGAACGGCGCCGAAAGCTGCCCTGCGACAAACGGTGCGAACGGTCCTGCTCGCGAGGGGTCACGTTAGCGCCTCCTGCTCGGATATCGAATACTACGCAGCGTAGACCACGCTCCTGAGCCCGGCGACGAAACCCCGGCCCGCCAGTCTGCCCGGCCATAGCCCACGTGCCGGGTGTGACGTCCACGCACGCCGGGAAAGTGCGGCATACTGGGGCGCCGTGTGTGGTCTGCTCGCGTTCGTTGCCGCCCCGGAGGGCTCGGATGATGAAGCCGACGCCGCCCGAGCCGACGCCGCCGTCGCGCGCGCGTCGCATTCGATGCGCCACCGCGGGCCCGACGAGCCCGGCACGTGGGTGGACCCGGACACCGACGGCTCCGCCGTTTTCGGCTTCAACCGACTGTCCATCATCGACATCGCGCATTCGCATCAACCGCTGCGCTGGGGGCCGCCCGAGGCACCCGACCGCTACGTGCTGGTGTTCAACGGCGAGATCTACAACTACCTCGAGCTGCGCGACGAACTGGCCACCCGACACGGCGCCGCATTCGCCACCGACGGCGACGGCGAGGCCATCGTCGTCGGCTATCACTACTGGGGCACCGACGTACTGGCGCGGCTGCGCGGCATGTTCGCGTTCGCGCTATGGGACACAGAGACGCGTGAATTGTTCTGCGCGCGAGACCCTTTCGGCATCAAGCCACTGTTCATGGCGACCGGCGCCGGCGGCACCGCGGTGGCCAGTGAGAAGAAGTGCCTGCTGGACCTCGCCGAGCTGATCGGGTTCGACACCGGGATCGACGAGCGGGCGGTGCAGCACTACACGGTCCTGCAGTACGTGCCCGAGCCCGAGACGCTGCACCGCGGGGTGCGCCGGCTGGAATCGGGCTGCTACGCCCGAATCCGTCCCGACCGGCTGCAGCCGGAGGTCACCCGGTATTTCGCGCCACGCTTTACCGCCGTTCCGATGACCCGCGACACCGAACAGGCCCGCTACGACGAGATCACCGCGGTGCTCGAGGACTCGGTGGCCAAGCACATGCGTGCCGATGTGACCGTCGGGGCGTTTCTGTCCGGGGGGATCGACTCCACCGCCATCGCGGCGCTGGCCATCCGGCACAACCCCCGGCTGATCACGTTCACCACCGGTTTCGAGCGCGAGGGCTTCTCCGAGATCGACGTCGCGGTGGCCTCGGCCGAGGCGATCGGCGCCCGCCACATCGCCAAGGTGGTCAAGCCCGACGAGTTCGTCGCGGCCCTACCGGAGATCGTCTGGTACCTCGACGAGCCGGTGGCCGACCCCGCGCTGGTGCCGCTGTTCTTCGTCGCCCGGGAGGCCCGCAAGCACGTCAAGGTGGTGCTGTCCGGCGAAGGGGCCGACGAGCTGTTCGGCGGCTACACGATTTACCGGGAGCCGCTGTCGCTGAAGCCCTTCAACTACCTGCCGCGGCCGCTGCGGCGGTCGATGGGCAAGGTGTCCAAACCCCTGCCGGAGGGCATGCGGGGCAAGAGCCTGCTGCACCGCGGCTCGCTGACGCTCGAGGAGCGCTACTACGGCAATGCCCGCAGCTTCTCCGACGCGCAGCTGCGCGACGTGCTGCCCATCTTCCGCCAGGAATGGACCCACACCGACGTCACCGCGTCGCTGTACGCCGAATCGGCCGGTTGGGATCCGGTGGCCCGCATGCAGCACATCGACCTGTTCACCTGGCTGCGCGGCGACATCTTGGTCAAGGCCGACAAGATGACCATGGCCAACTCGCTGGAGCTTCGGGTGCCGTTCCTGGATCCCGAGGTGTTCGCCGTCGCCTCGCGGCTGCCGGTCGAGGCCAAGATCACCCGCGCGACGACGAAGTACGCGCTGCGGCGCGCGCTGGAGCCGATCGTTCCGGCGCACGTGCTGCACCGGCCCAAGCTCGGGTTCCCGGTCCCGATCCGGCACTGGTTGCGCGCGGGCGAGCTGCTGGAGTGGGCGTACGCGATGGTGGACTCCGCGAAGGACGGGCAGGCCGATCGCCTGGTCGACCTCGCCGCGGTGCGCCGGATGCTCGACGAGCATCGCAACGGCGTCAGCGATCACAGCCGTCGGCTGTGGACACTGCTGATCTTCATGCTCTGGCACGCGATCTTCGTCGAGCACAGCGTGGTGCCACAGATCAGCGAGCCGGTGTACCCCGTCGAGTTATGACCGCTCGCCGAACTGACTAGGCGAGGACCGCGGCGATCTCGGCGGCCGCCTCGTCGCCGTAGGCGTCGGCCAGCCGGGTCTTGGCGACCGCGGCGTCCCACGTCCACTCCTGGGTTCCGGTGGACTCCAGCACCAAAACGGCGACCAGCGAGCCGAGCTGAGCCGACCGCTCGAGGCTCAGCCCGGCGGTCCGGCCGGTGAGGAAGCCGGCCCGGAACGCGTCGCCGACGCCGGTGGGGTCGGTCTGGCTGGTCTCGGGCACCACGCCGACGTGGGTGGTCGTCCCGTCGCGCTCGACGATGTCGACGCCCTTGGCGCCCAGCGTGGTCACCCGCAGGTCGACCTTCTTCTGCACGTCGGCCTCGGACCAGCCGGTCTTGGAGAGCAGCAGTTCCCACTCGTAGTCGTTGGTGAACAGGTAGGCGGCCCCGTCGACGAGCTTGTCGATCTCCTCGCCGGACAGGCGCGGCAGCTGCTGGGACGGGTCGGCGGCGAACGGCAGGCCGAGCTTGCGGCACTCCTCGGTGTGCACCACCATCGCGTCCGGGTCGTTGGCGCCGATGATCACCAGGTCCGGCTTGCCCGCGGACGCGACGTCGGCGAGCTTGATGTTGCGGGCCTCCGACATGGCACCGGGATAAAAGGATGCGATCTGGGCCATGTCCTCATCGGTCGTGCAGACGAAGCGTGCGGTTTTCGCGGTCTGCGAGATCAGCACGTGGTCGCAGTTGACGCCGTGGGACTGCAGCCATTCGCGGTACTCGCCGAAGTCGTCGCCGGCCGCACCCACCAGCGCCACGTCGCCGCCCAGCACGCCGATGGCGAAGGCGATGTTGCCCGCCACGCCGCCGCGGTGGATCACCAGGTCGTCAACCAGAAAACTCAGGGACACCTTCTGCAGGTGCTCGGCCAGCAGGTGCTCGGAAAACCGGCCGGGGAACCGCATCAGATTGTCGGTTGCAATCGAACCTGTCACCGCGATCGTCACGAAAACTCCATCCTTCGTTAGTAAGGTTATCTAGCTTACTCACGGGCCCCGACCGTCGCTGTGTGCGCGGCCGGCGCGAGGCAGTGCGCTAGCCTCCCTAGGGAACTCACTCAAGTCGCCGGGATCACATTGCTCGGGCCGCAACCCGATTGCAGTCCCGTCTACCACCGTAGGAGAACCACGATGGCAGGTCCGCACTCGCCGAACCACACCGTCGGCGGCGGCGATGGCGGACCGAGTGGACCTGAGCCATCAAGCCAATCCCAGCCACTCGAGTTTCCCGATGACGCCGCGGGCTTCACCTCGGCTCCGCAGGCAGGACCTGGTGCCGCCAATTATGCCGGGCAGCCGCCCGCGCCGGTCCCGTACCCGCGATCCAAGCGGCGGCTGATCGTCGGCATCGCGCTGGCCATCGCGCTCGTCGCGGTGCTGACGGTGGCCATCGTGTACGGGGTCCGCACCAACGGGGCCAACACCGGGGCCACCTTCTCCGAGGGCGCGGCCAAGACGGCCATCCAGGGCTATCTGGACGCGCTCGAGCACCGCGACATCGACGAGATCGCCCGCAATGCGCTGTGCGGTTTGTACGACGGCGTCCAGGACAAACGATCCGACCAGGCCCTGGCCAAGCTCAGCAGTGACGCGTTCCGCAAGCAGTTCTCCGAGGTCGAGCTGACCTCGATCGACAAGATCGTGTACCTGTCGCAGTACCAGGCGCAGGCCTTGTTCACCATGCGGGTTTCACCGGTGACCGGCGGCCCGATGCACGGGCAGGTACAGGGCATCGCGCAGCTGCTGTTCCAGCGCGGTCAGATCATGGTGTGCTCGTACGTGCTGCGCACCGGCGGCTCGTACTAGACACACTCCGTCAGCCGGACCACACGGCCCGGCTGACGGAGTTGCGGGGTCTAGTCGATCAGTTGAACGAGTCGCCGCAGGCGCACGATCCCGTGGCGTTGGGGTTGTCGATGGTGAAGCCCTGCTTCTCGATGGTGTCCACGAAGTCGATGGACGCGCCTTCGACGTAGGGCGCGCTCATCCGGTCCACCGTCAGCTTCACTCCCCCGAACTCCACCGTCAGGTCGCCGTCCAGCGCGCGGTCGTCGAAGAAGAGGTTGTAGCGCAGGCCGGCGCACCCGCCGGGCTGCACCGCGATGCGCAGCGCGAGGTCGTCGCGGCCCTCCTGGTCCAGCAGGGACTTTGCCTTGGTGGCGGCGGCCTCGGTCAGGATCACGCCGTGGGTCGTGGTGGCGTTCGACTCGTTTTGCACCGTCATTGCTTCTCCTACATGCCTCATCGTTGGGTGGGGTCGATCAAGCCCGCAATCGCCGGCTTGCGCCGGGCGATCCGGACCGCCCGAAAGTCCACTCCATCAACGGTACCTTGCAGGACCGGTATTCCCGAGTCGCGCCGCAACTACGGACGCCAGCCCCATGAGCTGGTTGGCGGCGTCGGCCTGCGCCAGGCGCACCGATCCGGCGTGCTCGGCGATGGATAACGCCGCCATGATCCCCGCCGAGCGCACGGTCGCGTTGTCCAGGCCGACTTGGCCGGCCAGCACGACCACCGGAATCCCCCGCGGCCGGGCCGCGTCGGCGAGAAATCCGACCACCTTGCCGTGCAGGGACTGCTCGTCGAACCGGCCCTCACCGGTGACGATCATCTCGGCGGTGTCCAGGTCGTCGGACAGCCGGGTGTGTTCGGCGATGATGGCCGCGCCGGACTCGCAGCGCCCGCCGAGCGCCAAGAGCCCGGCGCCGATGCCGCCTGCGGCCGCGGCGCCCGGCTCGGCGCTCACGTCGCGCCCGGCCACCGCCTCCAGGATCAGCGCCCACGCCTGCAGGCGAACCTCCAGTGCGGCCACGGTTGCCGTGTCGGCGCCCTTCTGCGGTCCGAACACCCGGGCCGCCCCCCACGGTCCCAGCAGCGGGTATTCGGTGTCGGAGGCAGCGATCAGTTCCACGTCCGCCAGTTTCCGGCGGGCGGACTCCAGCCCGCCGAGTTCGGAGATCATGCCCTGCCCGCCGTCGGTGCAGGCGCTGCCGCCCAGCCCGACCACGATCCGCGTCGCCCCCACCCGCAACGCCTCGGCGATCAGCTGTCCCACGCCTTTGCTGTGCGCCGCCATGGCGGTCTCCGGACTGGGCGCCCGGCCGATCAACGCCAAACCGCACGCTTGCGCGCACTCCAGGTAGGCGGTGGCCGAGCCGCTATCGAACACCCAATCGGCTTCGGCGGTGGCTTTCAGCGGTCCGGTCACCCGCAGCCGCCGCATCTCCCCCAGCCGGCTGGCCAGGACCTCGACGAAGCCGGGGCCACCGTCGGATTGCGGGGCGACGATGAACCGGTCGCCGGGACGCGACCGCGTCCAGCCGGTCGCGATGGCGGCGGAGGCCTCCAGGGCCGACATGCTGTCGCCGTAGCAGTCCGGGGCCACCAGAACTTGCATAGCGGGCAATTGAAGACGGCCGGGGGCCAGGCCGGGACCCCCGTCGGAGCCCATTGACCCGTTGTCCATCAAAGGCAGCCGTTCATCTCGTGTAAGAGTAGGGCCAAGCGAGTCACCAAGCAGGTCTAATAGGAAGGCATTCCGGGCGAATTCCGGCGCGAACCGTCCGCGAAGTAACCTGGCCACTGTGAAGCTGTTGGGCCGCAAGAAAGGCCAGGACACCGAGCTCGACGAAAGCGCCGCCGCGCCGGCCGCCTCCGGCCTTGCCGGCGCGTCAGGCGCCGCACGCGATGCGCAGCGGACGGGCCCCAAGGGGCGGCCCACGCCCAAACGCAATGAGGCCCGCCGCAACGCCAAAAAGGGACCGATCGCGCCCGCGCCCATGACGGCCTCCGAGGCGCGGGCGCGCCGCAAATCACTGGCCGGTCCCAAGCTCAGCCGCGAGGAGCGCCGCGCGGACAAAGCCGCCGGCCGGGCCCGCATGTCGGAGCGCCGGGAGCGGATGATGGCCGGCGAAGAGGGCTACCTGTTGCCACGCGACCAGGGGCCCATCCGCCGCTACGTTCGCGACGTGGTGGACTCCCGGCGCAATCTGCTGGGCCTGTTCATGCCGTCGACCCTGTTCTTGATGTTCATCATGTTCGGCGTGCCGCAGCTGCAGCTGTGGATATCGCCGGCCATGTTGGTGTTGATGGCCGTGATGAGCATCGATGGCCTGATCCTGGGCCGCAAGGTGAGCAGGCTGGTCGACACGAAATTCCCGAGCAACACCGAAAGCCGTTGGAAGCTAGGCCTTTACGCCGCCGGCCGGGCGTCTCAGATGCGCCGGATGCGGACGCCACGGGCCCAGGTCAAGCACGGCGCCAGTGTCGATTAAAGTTCGCCGGAAGGCGGGCTGACACCGGTGCGCACCCTGGTGCTCGGCGGGATCAGGTCAGGCAAATCGCGGTGGGCGGAAAAAGCCATTGCCGACGGGTTGCGGGCCGGGCAGGCGGTTCACTACCTGGCGCCCGGGCCGGCCGGCCACGACGATGCGGCCTGGGCGCACCGGATCGCCGAGCATCGCAGCCGCCGGCCCGCGCACTGGTCGACGATCGAAACCGACGACATCGCAACGCAATTGCGCCAATCGCCGGACACCCCCACACTGGTCGACGATCTGGGCACCTGGCTGACCGGCGCCCTGGACCGCACCAACGCCTGGGATGACGGCTCGGTGGCGGCCCTCGTCGATGAGGTGCTGGCCGCGGTCGGCGACTTCGCTTCCCCACTGGTGCTGGTCAGCCCCGAGGTCGGGCTGACGATCGTTCCCGCCACCGCGTCCGGACGCCGGTTCGCCGACGAACTGGGCAGCCTCAACCAGCGCCTGGCGCGGCTGTGCGATCGAGTGGTGCTGGTGGTGGCCGGGCAGCCGGTCCGGATCAAACCGTCGGGGGCCTGATGGAATTCGCCGCCGTGTCACCGCCCGATGCCGGGGTCGCCGCCGTCGCCCGTGCCCGCCAGGACACCCTGACCAAGCCCAAGGGCGCGCTGGGCCGCCTCGAAGATTTGTCGGTGTGGGTCTCAGCGTGCCAAGGACAGTGCCCGCCAAGGCAATTCGAGCGCGCCCGGGTGGTGGTGTTCGCGGGTGACCACGGTGTCGCCCGCTCGGGGGTGTCGGCGTACCCACCGGAGGTGACCGCGCAGATGGTCGCCAACTTCGATGCCGGCGGGGCCGCGATCAACGCCCTGGCCGACATCGCCGGGGCGACGGTGCGGGTCGCCGACCTGGCTGTGGACGCGGACCCGCTGACCGAACGGATCGGCGCCCATAAGGTGCGACGCGCCAGCGGCGACATCCGGGTCGAGGACGCGTTGAGCGACGAGGAGACGGCGCGGGCGCTCGAGGCCGGCGCCGCCATCGCCGACGAGGAGGTCGACGCCGGGGCCGACCTGTTGATGGCCGGCGACATGGGGATCGGAAATACCACGGCCGCAACGGTATTGGTGGCGGCGTTGACGAACGCCGAGCCGGTCGTCGCGGTGGGGTTCGGCACCGGGATCGATGACGCCGGGTGGGCCCGCAAGACGGCCGCGGTGCGCGATGCCCTGTTTCGGGCGCAGCAGGTGTTGCCGGATCCGGTCGCGCTGCTGCGCAGCGCGGGCGGCGCCGACCTGGCCGCGATGGCCGGATTCTGCGCGCAGGCCGCGGTCCGGCGCACGCCGTTGCTGCTCGACGGCATGGCGGTGACGGCGGCCGCGCTGGTCGCCGAGCACCTGGCGCCGGGCGCCCGGTTGTGGTGGCAGGCCGGTCACCGGTCCACCGAACCCGCTCACCCGCTGGCGCTGACGGCGCTGGATTTGGAGCCGATTCTCGACCTGCGCATGCGCCTGGGTGAGGGCACCGGCGCTGCGCTCGCGCTGCCGGTGCTGCGCGCCGCGGTGGCCGCCCTGTCGTCGATGGCGACCTTCACCCAAGCCGGTGTATCCAACCGCGCCGACGGCCCAAATCGGGCCGCTCGTTCGTCGTGATCCGTTCTCTGGCAACGGCTTTCGCGTTCGGGACGGTGCTGCCCGTTCCGGGTAACGCCCCGATGGGTCGCGGCGCCATGACCGCGCTGCCGGCGGTAGGCGCCGCCCTCGGGGCGTTGGCCGCGGCGGTGACCTGGGGTGGGACTCACGCGTTCGGCCGGTCCAGCCCGCTGCCCGGAGTGCTCGCGATCGCGGTGCTGCTGCTGGTGACCCGTGGCCTGCATCTCGACGGCGTCGCCGATACCGCCGACGGCCTGGGCTGTTACGGGCCGCCGCAGCGCGCGCTGGCGGTGATGCGCGAAGGATCGACCGGGCCGTTCGGCGTCGCCGCCGTGGTGATGGTGATCCTGCTGCAGGCGCTGGCGTTTTCGGCGCTGGGGGCCACGGGTCGAGCCCTCCCCGCGGTGGCCGTGGCGGTTTTCGCGGGCCGGGTGGCCGCGGTACTGGCCGGCCACCGGTCGGTGCCGGCGGCCGATGGGAGCGCCCTGGGAGCGCGGGTCGCCGCAAGCCAGCCGACCGCGGTGGTGGCGGCCTGGGTCGCGGCGCTGCTGGCCGTTTCGGTGGTAGCCGGGCCGCGGCCGTGGCAGGGACCGGTGGCGGTGCTGGCGGGCCTGGGCTGCGGGGCGCTGCTGGTGCGGCACTGCGTTCGCCGGTTCGGCGGCATCACCGGTGACGTGCTGGGCGCCGCGATCGAATTGACCGTGACGGTGGCCGCGGTGCTGCTCGCGGGCCTGGTGCGGTTCTAGCTGAGCGCGTCAGCCCAGCTTTGCCATCCAGCCGTGAGTGTCGGCGAACGTGCCACGCTGAATGCCGGTCAGGGTATCGCGCAGCGCCATCGTCACCTCGCCGGGTTGGCCGTCGGCGACGGTGAACTCGGTGTCGCCGTACTTCACCTGAGAGACCGGGGTGATGACCGCGGCGGTGCCGCAGGCGAACACCTCGGTGATCTCCCCGGCGGCGGCCTTCTTCTGCCATTCGTCGATGTCGATCCTACGTTCCTCGATAGCGAACCCGGCGTCAATGGCCAGCTGCAGCAACGAGTTTCGGGTGATGCCGGGAAGTAGCGAGCCGGACAGTTCCGGCGTGACCAGCCGCGCCGATCCGCCGCTGCCGAACACGAAGAAGATGTTCATCCCGCCCATCTCTTCGACGAAGCGCCGCTCGACGGCGTCCAGCCACACCACTTGATCGCAGTCGTTGACCGCGGCCTCGGCCTGCGCCGACAGCGAGGCCGCGTAGTTGCCGCCGAACTTTGCCGCGCCCGTCCCGCCCGGGCTGGCCCGCACGTACTCCGTCGACACCCAGACGGTGACCGGGCTGACGCCCCCCTTGAAGTAGGCGCCGGCCGGCGAGGCGATCAGCAGGTATCGGTAGCGCTTGGACGGACGCACCCCCAATCCGGGCTCGGTGGCGATGACGAACGGGCGCAGGTACAACGCCTCCTCGCCGCCGGCGGCCGGAACCCATGCGTTGTCGACGGCGATGAGCTGGCGCAGCGACTCCATGAACAGCTCTTCGGGCAGCTCCGGGATGGCGAGCCGGCGCGCCGAGGACCGTAGCCGGGCGGCGTTGGCCTCGGCGCGAAACGACACGATCGAGCCGTCGGCCCAGCGGTAGGCCTTGAGTCCCTCGAAGATCTCCTGCGCGTAGTGCAGCACGATCGCTGACGGGTCCAGCTCGATGGGGCCGTACGGGATGACCCGGGCGTTGTGCCAACCTCCGCCGGTCTCGTCGTAGTCGATCGACACCATGTGATCGGTGAAGTACTTGCCGAAACCGGGCTCGGCCAGGATGGTTTCGCGTTCGTCATCGGTTGCCGGGTTTGCCGAGCGCGAAACCGTGAACTCGAGGGAGCCACTGGTCATTGGCCGATTGTATATCCGCCAAACGAATCGGATTTCGCCGCGCAAGCGGCGCGGCTAACGCGTTTTCACCGCGACGAACGGCGGGCGCACGACTTCACACGCGACGCGACGGCCGCGGACGTCGACGGTGATCTCCTGACCGTCCTGGACCCCGGCATCGGTGTCGATCAACGCCAGAGCGATCCCGGCCTGCAGCGTCGGGGAGAACGTGCCCGAGGTGGTGACTCCCACCGGAGTGTCGCCGGCGAGCACCGTCAGCCCCGCGCGCAGCACGCCGCGGCCCACCATCCGCAGCCCGCGCAGCAGCCGCGTCGGGCCCGCCTCCTTCTCGGCCAGCAGGGCGTCGCGGCCGAAGAACGCTTCCTTCTTCCAGCCGATCGCCCAGCCGCAGCGGGCCTGCAGCGGGGAGATGTCGAGTGCGAGTTCGTGGCCGTGCAGCGGATAACCCATCTCGGTGCGCAGGGTGTCGCGCGCGCCCAGGCCGGCCGGCTCGCCCCCGGCAGCCTTGACCGCCGCGGCCAGGGCGTCGAACACCACACCTGCGGAGTCCCACGGCGGCAGCAGCTCGTAGCCGTGCTCTCCCGTGTAGCCGGTGCGGCAGACCCGCACCGGCACGCCGGAGAACGACGTGTCCGCGTACGCCATGTAATCCATGTCGGTGGGCAGACCCAGCTCGCCGAGCACGTCGACCGATCGCGGTCCCTGCACGGCCAGCACCGCGTACGCGCGGTGCTGATTGGTGATCGTCAGCCCGGTCGGCGCGGCGGCCTGCAGCGCGTCGACGACGGCGGCGGTGTTGGCGGCGTTGGGCACCAGGAAGATCTCGTCGTCGTCGACGTAGTAGGCGATCAGGTCGTCGACGACGCCGCCGGATTCGGTGCAGCACAACGTGTACTGCGCCTTGCCCGGCCCGATGCGATTCAGGTCGTTGGTGAGCGCGGCGTTGACGAACTGCGCCGCCCCCGGGCCGCGGACCACCGCCTTGCCGAGATGGCTGACATCAAAGAGGCCGACCGCGTTGCGGGTCGCATTGTGCTCGCTGACGGTGCCGGCATACGACACCGGCATGAGCCAGCCGCCGAACTCGGCGAAGCTCGCGCCCAGATCGCGATGACGGTCTTCCAGCGGTCCGTGCTGCAGCTCGCTCACGGCGTCCCACCCTAATCCGCTCCGATGCTGGCACACTTGGGCAGGTGTCCGAGTCGTATGACTTCGACGAGCTTGCGGCCGCCGGGATCGCGAACCCGCGGGAACGCGCCGACCTGATCAAGTACCTCGGCGATCTTGGCTTCACGGTCGACGACATGGTCGAAGCCGAGCGGCGCGGCCGGCTGTTCGGGCTTGCCGGTGATGTCCTGGCCTGGTCGGGCCGCCCGATCTACACCGTGCAAGCCGCGGCCTCCCAACTCGGCATACCGGCCGAAGAGGTGGCGCACGCCTGGGCTTTGCTCGGCCTGACGGTCGCCGGTCCCGACGTTCCCGTGCTGAGCCAGGCCGACGTCGACGCCCTGTCGACCTGGGTCGCGCTCAAGGTGGTGGTCGGTGAGGACGGCGCGCACGGCATGCTGCGGGTCCTCGGCGCCGCGATGGCGCGGCTCGCGGAGGCCGAGTCGACGGCGATCCGCGCCGGGACGCCGGACATCCAGATGACCCACACCCACGACGAGCTCGCCACGGCGCAGGCCTACCGCGCGGTCGCGGAGTTCGTCCCCCGCATCGGTCCGCTGATCGACGTCGTGCACCGCCACCACCTGACCGGCGCCCGGACCCACTTCGAGGGCGTCCTTCGCGACACCTCGGCAAGCGTGGTGTGCGGGATCGGTTTTGCCGACCTGTCCGGCTTCACCGTGCTCACCAACGCACTTACCCCCGCGCAGTTGTCCGACCTGCTGAACGAGTTCGCCGGAACCGTCTCAGACGTCGTCCTTCGCGATGGCGGCCGGGTGGTGAAGTTCATCGGCGACGAGGTGATGTGGGTGAGCGCGTCGCCCGAGCAACTCGTCAGGGCGGCGGTCGATCTCGTCGACCATCCGCGGGCGCGCGAGGAAGGCCTGCAGGTGCGCGCCGGCCTTGCCTACGGCAGCGTCCTGGCCATCAACGGGGACTACTTCGGCGGCCCGGTCAACTTGGCGGCGCGACTCGTGGCGGCCGCGAATCCGAACCAAATTCTTGCCGACTCGGCGCTGCACGACGAGTTGCCGGACTGGCCCGCGAATGCTTACGGCCCGTTGCTGCTCAAGGGGTTTGACGACCCGGTGCCGGCTTTCGAGCTGAGGGGCCGGACGCCACCGAGCTAAGACCGCTCCGCGGTGACTAGGGTGGTTACGCGTGAGTACCGAACCCGGATATCAGGCCCCTTCCGTCACCGTCGCCTCCTCGCTGCCCCGGCGGGCCGCCGCGTCCACCGTGCTGATCGTGCCCGTCGTCTCGACCGGCGAGGACGACAAGCCGGGGGCCGCCGTTGCGGGGGCCGAGCCGTTCCTGTCGTCCGGGGCGGTCGCTGAGATCGAATCGGGTCTGCGTGCGCTGGAGGCCACCGGCGGCGCCGAACAGGTGCATCGGTTGGTGGTGCCGTCGCTGCCGGTGTCCAGCGTGCTGACGATCGGCCTGGGCAAACCGCGGTCGGAGTGGCCGGCCGACACCATCCGTCGGGCCGCCGGTGTCGCCGCGCGCTCGCTCGGCAAGACCGAAGCGGTGATCACCACGCTGGCCGAACTGCCCGGCGCGGGCGTCGTTGCGGCCACCGTCGAGGGCCTGATCCTGGGCAGCTACCGCTTCACCGAATTCCGCAGCGACAAGACGGCCCCGAAAGACCAGGGGCTGGGCAAGATCACGGTGCTCGCCACCGCGAAGGACGCCAAGGACGACGCCGCCCACGCGGCCGCGGTGGCGACCGCCGTCGCCACCGCGCGCGACTTCGTCAACACTCCGCCCAGCCACCTGTTCCCCGCCGAATTCGCCAGGCGTGCAAAAGCTTTGGGCGAGTCCGTCGGCCTCGAGGTGGAAGTGTTGGACGATAAGGCGCTGCAGAAGGGCGGCTACGGTGGGATCATCGGCGTCGGGCAGGGCTCGTCGCGTCCCCCACGGCTGGTCCGCCTGACCCACCGCGGTTCGAAGCTGGCCAAGAAATCGAAGCAAACCAAGCGAGTCGCGCTGGTCGGCAAGGGCGTCACGTTCGACACCGGCGGCATCTCGATCAAGCCGGCCGCGGGCATGCACCACATGACCTCGGACATGGGCGGTGCAGCCGCCGTGATCGCGACCGTCGCACTGGCCGCGCAGCGCAAACTCCCGATCGACGTGATCGCCACCGTGCCGATGGCCGAGAACATGCCGTCGGCCACGGCGCAGCGCCCGGGTGACGTCCTGACGCAGTACGGCGGCATCACGGTCGAGGTGCAGAACACCGACGCCGAGGGCCGGCTCATTTTGGCCGACGCCATCGTGCGGGCGTGCGAGGACAACCCCGATTACCTGATCGAGACGTCCACGCTGACCGGCGCGCAGACGGTGGCGCTGGGCGCCCGGATCCCCGGGGTGATGGGCAGTGACGAGTTCCGCGACCGCGTCGCGTCGATCTCGCAGCAGGTCGGCGAGAACGGCTGGCCGATGCCGCTGCCCGACGAACTCAAGGAAGACCTGAAGTCCACGGTCGCCGACCTGTCGAACATCAGCGGGCAACGCTTCGCCGGCATGCTGGTGGCCGGAGTTTTCCTGCGTGAATTCGTCGCCGACGGCGTGAGCTGGGCCCACATCGACGTGGCCGGACCGGCCTACAACACCGGCAGCCCGTGGGGCTACTCCCCCAAAGGCTCCACCGGCGTGCCGACACGGACCATGTTCGCGGTGCTCGAGGACATCGCCGAAAACGGTTAGCCGGTCAGCCTTCTGATCACCGCGCGCCCCAATTTGCGGCGTGGCCAGCCGGTGGCGCCGTCGGCGGCCAGTGCGGCATTCGCCGCATTACGCCCGCACGCACCGTGCACCGAGCCACCCGGCGTCGCCGACGCGCTACCCAAATAGAGCCGCTCGATCGGTGTTTCGGCGCGGCCCATGCCGGGCGCGGGCCGGAAGACCAACATCTGTTGCAGCTGCGCGGTTCCGCCGTTGAGCGCCCCCAGATGCAGGTTGGCGTCGCTGGCCTCGAGATCCGACGGCCGCTGCACGAACCGGTCGACCACCGCCGAACCGAAGCCCGGCGCGTGCTCTTCGATGACCCGGTCCACCGCCGCGGCCAACTTCTCCGCTGCAGCGTCGTCAAATACATTTCGCGGCAAATGCGTGTAGGCCCAGACACTTTCGGTTCCGGCCGGCGATCTGCTGGGATCCGCGGTGGTGGTCTGGCCCAACAACATGAACGGATGCTCGGGGATGACGCGGGTGTTCAGGTCGGCCATCCAGCGCACCAGCCCGTCCCCGTCGGCTCCCAAGTGCACGGTGCCCACCGACCGCAGATTCTGGGCTCGCCATGGAACTGGTGTTGCCAGCGCATAATTGACTTTCACCACCGGCGGATCCCACTCGTAATGTCGAAGGTCGCGACGCAGTGCCGGCGGCACCGCGTCCGCGGGCAACATGTCACAGAACAATCGCGGGGCCGTCACGTCGGCCACCACGGCGCGGCGGGCAGCCACCGATCGGCCCTGCGCGGTGGTCACGCCGACCGCCCGGCCGCCCCGCACCTGGATGCGAGAAACGTTCTCATTGCACTCGATTCGGGCGCCGGCCGAGCGGGCGCGATTCACCAGCGCCGCGGTGAGCTGTCCCGATCCGCCGACCGGCACCGGCCAGCCGTGATCCTGGGCCAGCATCGTCATCAGGAAACCCATGGCGCCGCTGATCGGCGCGTCCGGCGGAACGTCGGCGTGCATTGCATTGCCCAACAGCAACACTCGCGGCGCCTCACCCTCGAACAGTTGGCTGGCCATGGCGTTGGCCGGCTGCACCAGCAGACGCGCCACCCGGAGCGCTTCCGGCGTGCCGAGCCTGCGCAGCAGTCCGAGCAGCGGACGCACCGGCGGGAAGGGTGCCAGCATGGCGTCCAGCAGTGGGGCCTTGATCTTGTTCCACAGCTCCACCAGCCGCCACCAGTTCTCGCCGTCGGCGGGTGCTCGCCGCGCGAATTCCGCTGCCGTCTGGGCCGGATCGTGGTAGACGATGGGCGGGTCGTCGTCGGCGGCGCTGCGCGGGTGACCAACCACCGTGGGCGCATGCGACCACCGCAACCCGTGGTCCTCCAGGTGCAGCGCCGTCATCGCCGGCGATGCCACCGTCATCGGATAGTAGGAGCTGAACAGGTCGGTGATGTACCCCGGCGTCAGCTCGGCGCTGCGTACGGCTCCGCCCGGTTCGGGCTGGGCTTCCAGCACCAGCACGTCCCAGCCCGCGTCGGCCAGCATCGACGCCGCCACCAGACCGTGGTGTCCCGCCCCGATGACTACGGCGTCAGCGGTGTCGCCCACGGTCACTTCACCTGGCTCGGCTCCAGGCGTTCCGACAGAGCCGCCAACCGCCACAAGCACTCCTTGTTGCGCGGATAGGCCGCCGCCAGCGCAAGCGAATCTGGAACGGCTGCCATCGGCCCTTCGGCGGGCACCTCGATCATCTCGATCCGGCAGCCCTCGGGAATCTCGTGCAACAGCATGGTGATTCGCGCGGCACCCAGCGGACCGAGCCGGGCAAGCAGCACCAGCTTGTGGGGCGGTTCGCACTCCTCGACGATGGTCGCGTCGTTGATCACCAGCGGCCAAATCCCGATTGAATGCCTGATCGAGGATCCCGGCTCCGGCCAGTTCGGATCGACGGCCCGCATACGACTGTTCCCCACCACCCACTGGGTGTAGGTCCAGCCCTGGGCCAACACCTCCCACACCCGCTCACACGACTCGGGCACCTCGCGCGTTGCAGTGATCACCTGTAAATCCCCTCATGTCTTTCGTTACCGCGGCGGATACCCGGCAATCGAGGGGTTATTCGACCTCAGCCTCGGGTTTACCGGCGGGTGCCTGCGGATAAACTCCCTAGCGGTCGAAATGCTGGACGACGAAAGGCGAAACCATGACGGTGCGACGGTTGATCATCGGTGTGGGCGCCGTGCTGCTGCTGGCCGGAATCATCGGACTGCTGGCGCCAGTGTCGGTCTCCGACAGCAACGGCCATTCGGTCGGCTGCGGAAACGCCGTCGCGACCGACCTTTCCGCGGCCAGAAGCGCCAACAACAGCAATGGGTCCAATATCCCCATTCTCAACCAGATCATCCCCCACACCGATTACGTCGCGCAGTGCCAATCGTCGGTTGGCAGCAGGCGCGCGTGGGCGATACCGCTGGCCGTGCTCGGGGTCATCGCGATCGGCGCGACGTTGTTGACGGGACGTCGCGGGGCGGCAGCACCTGGCGTTTAGTTCGCCTCAGATCACCCGGATGCGCGCGGCGTTGCGCAGCCCCTGCGGCGCGACGCGCGAAAGCCCGTACAGCGCATAGGCTTCCGGCGCCACCGGACGAATCGGTTTCTTCTTCTGGACCGACGACAGGATCGCGTTGGCGACCTTGTCGGGGCCGTAGCGCCGCAACGCGAACATCTTGCCCAGCTGGCCGCGCCGGCCGTCGACGGCGTCGGCCTGCTTGCCCGCGGGCGCGTCGAATCTCGTGGTGTTGATGATGTTGGTGTCGATGACCCCGGGGCAGATCGTGGTCAGGCCCACCCCGGCGGCGTCGAGTTCGGCGCGCAGGCAGTCCGAGAACATGTAGGTCGCCGCCTTCGACGTGCAGTACGCGCTCAGCGACTGCAGCGGCGCGTAGGCCGCCATCGACGACACGTTGACGATGTAGCCGCCGGTGCCGCGCTCGACCATCCGCCGCGCGAACGACCTGCACCCATTGACCACACCGCCCAGGTTGACGTCGAGCACCCGGTCGAACTGTTCGGCGGGGGTGTCCAGGAATCCACCCGCGTGCCCGATGCCGGCGTTGTTGACGACGATGTCGGGCACGCCGTGTTCGGCGCTGACCCGCTCGGCGAACGACTCCACCGCCTGCGCGTCGGACACGTCGAGCACATACGCGTGCGCGACGCCACCGCGGGTGGCGATCTCGGCTGCGGTCGCCTTGACGGCGGCTTCGTCGATGTCGCTGATCACCAGCTCGGCGCCTTCGCGGGCGAAGGCCAACGCGGTCTCGCGGCCGATTCCGCTGCCGGCTCCGGTGACCGACACCAGGGTGTCCCCGAACGAGCCGCGGGGACGCCCCACCTGCGCGCGCAGCAGCGCGCGGCTGGGCTGCCCGCCCTCGGCCTGGTCGGCGAACTCGCGCACCGCGGCCGCCATCACCTGAGGATGCGACATCGGCGAGAAGTGACCGGCCTGGATGTCGCGGCGCCACAGCCGCGGCACGAAGCGCGGCGTGTGGTCGTAGCCGTAGGGCCGCACGTACTTGTCCTTGGTGTTGACGATGAGTTGCACGGGCACGTCGATGACCGCGACGCCCTGCTTGCGACCGGAGAACGACCGAAAGTAGTTGGCGGGGTAGGTCTTCACCGATTGCGCGGCATCCCTGGCGAGTTTCTCGGAGTGGTGGATCTGCTCGACGGGGATGTTGTCGACGGCGTTGCGCCGCAGCGCCGGCACCGACAGAGTCAGCCGCAGCAACAGCGGCGCGAGCACCGGGATCGAGAAGAAGATCATGTACGTCAGCCGCAGCGCCTGGCTGATCGCCCGGATGAAGGTACGCGGCTTCCAGGGTGCGCGCAGGCCGCTGAAGATGTAATCGACCAGCTGGTCCTGAGCGGGGCCGGACACCGACGTGAACGTGGCGACCCGGTCACTGGCGCCCGGGCGCTTCAGGTAGTGCCATACCCCCACCGAGCCCCAGTCGTGGGCCAGCACGTGCACGGGCCGGCCCGGGCTCAGCTCGCCGGTCACCGCCGCGAAGTCGTCGGCGAAGCGGTCCATGCTGTAGGCCGACACCGGCTTGGGCACCGACGACATGCCGACACCGCGGTTGTCGTAGCGGATGATCCGGAATCGGTCGGCCAGCAGCGGCACGACCCCGTCCCACAGCACATGCGAATCGGGGAAGCCGTGCACCAGCACGACGGTCGGGCCCTCGGGGTTGCCCTCTTCGTACACCGCGATGCGGGCGCCGTCGGCGCTGTCGACGAAACGCTGCGGTAGTTGTTGTGTTGGCGGCATCTCCGACCTCCCCGCTCTGGCTGCAGTGGCCACACCGTAGCAAGCGTGATCGGTGTCACCCGCCCGACGCGGGGTATCTGCCCTGGATGTGTGCCGACGAGGGCGCAGTGACAGGATAGTTTGGATTGCGACTGCGCCTTCCGCAAGCGAGCTGATCGACCCGCCCGACCCACGAGCGATCGAGGAGTCAACAACGATGGCCTTCTCCGTCCAGATGCCGGCACTCGGTGAGAGCGTCACCGAGGGGACGGTCACCCGCTGGCTCAAGCAGGAAGGCGACACGGTCGAGCTCGACGAGCCGCTCGTCGAGGTGTCCACCGACAAGGTCGACACCGAAATCCCGTCGCCTGCCGCGGGTGTGCTGACCAAGATCGTCGCTCAGGAGGACGACACCGTCGAGGTGGGCGGCGAGCTCGCCGTCATCGGCGACGCCTCCGAGGGTGACGCGGCGGGTGGCGACTCGCAGCCGGCCGCGCCGGCGCCCAGCGAGCCGGAGCCGCAGGCGCAGCCCGAGCCCGAGCCCGAGTCCCAGCCGGAGCCGCAGCCCCAGGCGCAGCCGGCGTCCCCGCCCACCCAGCCAAGCTCCGGTGGCGGCGACGCGACTCCGGTGTTGATGCCCGAACTCGGCGAGTCGGTGACCGAGGGCACCGTGACCCGCTGGCTCAAGAAGGTCGGTGATTCGGTCCAGGTCGACGACGCCCTGGTGGAAGTGTCCACCGACAAGGTCGACACCGAGATCCCGTCACCGGTGGCGGGTGTCCTGATCAGCATCACCGCCGAGGAAGACGCCACCGTGCCGGTCGGCGGCGAGCTGGCGCGCGTCGGCGCCCGTTCCGACGCCGCCGCGCCCGCGGCACCCGCCGCTCCTGCGCCCCCGCCCGCGCCGGCTCCCGAACCCAAGCCGCAACCGGGGCCCCAGCCCCAGCCCCAGGCGCAGCCCAAGCCCGAACCCACGCCGGCCCCTGCGCCGCAGCCCAAGCCCGCGCCGGAGCCGAAAGCCCAACCGGCGCAGCCCCAACCGGCGGCCCAGCCGGCAAGCTCCGGGACCGACGGCACTCCGTATGTGACGCCGCTGGTGCGAAAACTGGCCGCCGAAAACAACATCGACCTCAACTCGGTCACGGGCACCGGGGTGGGCGGCCGCATCCGCAAGCAAGACGTGCTGGCCGCCGCCGAACAGAAGCAACAGGCCACCAAGGCGCCCGCCGCCGCGCCGGCCCCTGCGGCCGCCGCCCCCAAGCCCGCCGCGGCGCCCGCGCCGGCTCCAGCGCTGGCGCACCTGCGCGGCACCACCCAGAAGGCCAGCCGGATCCGGCAGATCACCGCGAACAAGACGCGGGAATCCCTGCAGGCGACAGCCCAACTCACCCAGACCCACGAGGTCGACATGACCAGGCTGGTCGGGTTGCGGGCCAGGGCCAAGGCGGCTTTCGCCGAGCGCGAGGGGGTGAATCTGACCTTCCTGCCGTTCATCGCCCGGGCGGTGATCGACGCGCTGAAGGTCCACCCCAACGTCAATGCGAGCTACAACGAGGACACCAAGCAGATCACCTACTACGACGCCGAACACCTCGGCTTCGCGGTCGACACCGAACAGGGCCTGCTCTCCCCCGTCGTGCACAACGCGGGCGACCTGTCCCTGGCCGGGCTGGCCAGGGCGATCGCCGACATCGCCGCGCGTGCCCGGTCGGGCGACCTGAAGCCCGACGAGCTGTCCGGCGGCACCTTCACCATCACCAACATCGGTAGCCAGGGCGCGCTGTTCGACACCCCGATCCTGGTTCCGCCGCAGGCCGCCATGCTGGGCACCGGCGCGATCGTCAAGCGCCCGCGGGTGATCGTCGACGAGTTCGGCAACGAATCGATCGGCGTCCGCTCGATCTGCTACCTCCCCCTGACCTATGACCACCGGCTCATCGACGGCGCAGACGCCGGCCGGTTCCTGACCACCATCAAGCACCGGCTCGAAGAGGGAGCCTTCGAGGCCGACCTCGGCCTATAAGAAGGACAAGCGAAACGTGGCTCGCGCTGGTCAGAACGCCGTCATCGCGATTGCGGGTTCGTCCGGCCTGATCGGCTCCGCCCTCACCGCCGCCCTGCGCGCCGCCGATCACCGGGTGTTGCGCATCGTGCGCCGGGCCCCGGCGCACGCCGACGAGCTGCACTGGGATCCCGAGACCGGTGACCTCGATCCCGATACGCTCGGCGACGTCGACGCCGTCGTCAACCTGTGCGGTGTCAACATCGGCAGGCGGCGCTGGTCGGGCGCGTTCAAGCAGAGTCTGCGCGACAGCCGCATCACCCCCACCGAAGTCTTGGCGCGTGCGGTCGCCGACGCTGGTGTCGCGACGATGGTCAACGCCAGCGCGGTGGGCTTCTACGGCAACACCAAGGACCGCGTTGTCGATGAAAATGACCGTGCGGGAACGGGTTTCCTGGCAAGGCTGTGCGAGGACTGGGAAGCCGCCACGCTGCCCGCCCAGTACGGCGGCGCCCGGGTGGTGCTGGCCCGCACCGGGCTGGTGTTCTCCTCCGCCGGTGGCGCGTTGGGCCGGTTGCGGCCGTTGTTTCGCGCCGGGCTGGGCGCCCGGCTGGGCAGCGGGCGGCAGTACATGTCGTGGATCACGCTCGAAGACGAAGTGCGTGCGCTGTTGTTCGCCATTTTCGAGCCCGAGCTGACCGGCCCGGTGAACATGACCGGGCCCGCTCCGGTCACCAACGCCGAGTTCACCACCGCGTTCGGGAGGGCGGTCAACCGCCCAACCCCGTTGATGGTGCCCGGTTTTGCGATCCGGGCCGCGCTGGGCGAGTTCGCCGACGAGGGCCTGCTGATGGGGCAGCGCGCCATCCCGTCCGCGCTGGAGCGTGCCGGTTTCGCCTTCCACCACAACACCATTGGCGAGGCGCTCGCCTACGCGACCGCCCGGCGTGACCACGACTAGCTCCGCGCTTGCGTGTACTCCGCGCGCCGAGCTGGGGACACGCCAGCGTGACGCCGCCGGACCAGCGTGGCACCAGCGTGACGCGCATCGCACCCGCCGCAGGGGTAGCGTCGCGAACGTGATCGATTCCATCCGGTCCAGCCAGGCCTTGATCGATGTCCGCCACTTGGGCACGGTCGACTACCGCGTGGCCTGGCAGCAGCAGCGCGATCTGGCCGAGGCCCGGGTGGCCGGCGGCAGCGACACACTGCTGCTGCTGGAGCATCCCGCCGTTTACACCGCGGGGCGGCGCACCGAGCCGCACGAGAGGCCGGTCGACGGCACGCCCGTCGTCGACACCGACCGTGGCGGCAAGATCACCTGGCACGGTCCCGGCCAGTTGGTCGGGTATCCGATCATCGGGCTGGCCGAACCGCTCGACGTGGTCGACTACGTGCGGCGCCTGGAAGAGGCGCTGATCAAGGTCTGCGCCGACCTCGGCCTGGACGCTGGCCGGGTTCCCGGGCGATCCGGGGTGTGGGTGCCGGGCGACGAGGGCCGGCCCGACCGCAAAGTGGCCGCCATCGGCGTCCGGGTGTCGCGCGCGACGACCCTGCACGGGTTCGCGCTCAACTGCGACTGCGACCTGAAGGCGTTCCGCGCCATCGTGCCGTGCGGCATCAGCGACGCCGGGGTGACGTCACTGTCGGCCGAGCTGCGCCGCCCGGTGTCGGTCGACGATGTCCAGACGGCGGTCGGCGACGCCGTCTGTGACGCCCTGGACGGAGTGCTGCCGGTCCGTGACCACCTCGCCGCGCGCGTAGCATCAGCGATGTGACTGTCGCACCGGAGGGACGCAAGCTTTTGCGCCTGGAGGTGCGCAACGCCGAGACCCCCATCGAGCGCAAACCGCCGTGGATCAGGGTGCGGGCCCGGATGGGGCCGGAGTACACCCAGCTCAAAAGCCTGGTCCGGCGCGAAGGGCTGCACACGGTGTGCGAGGAGGCCGGCTGCCCCAACATCTTCGAATGCTGGGAGGACCGGGAGGCCACCTTCCTGATCGGCGGTGATCAGTGCACCCGCCGCTGCGACTTCTGCCAGATCGACACCGGAAAGCCCGCGCAGCTGGATCGCGACGAGCCCCGGCGGGTCGCCGACAGCGTGCGCACGATGGGCCTGCGCTACGCCACCGTCACCGGGGTGGCCCGCGACGACCTGCCCGACGGCGGGGCCTGGTTGTACGCCGAGACCGTGCGCGCCATCAAGGAACTCAACCCGTCGACCGGCGTCGAGCTGTTGATCCCCGACTTCAACGGCGAGCCCACCCGGCTCGCCGAGGTGTTCGAGTCGCGCCCGGAAGTGTTGGCGCACAACGTCGAAACGGTGCCACGCATCTTCAAAAGGATCCGGCCGGCTTTCACCTACCGGCGCAGCCTCGACGTGCTGACCGCGGCGCGCGACTTCGGCTTGGTCACCAAGAGCAACCTCATCCTCGGTATGGGCGAGACCCCGCACGAGGTGCGCACCGCGCTTGCCGACCTGCACGACGCCGGCTGCGACATCATCACCATCACCCAGTACCTGCGCCCGTCGGCGCGTCACCACCCCGTGGAGCGCTGGGTGAAGCCGGAGGAATTCGTCGAGTTCGCGCACTACGCCGAGGAGTTGGGCTTCGCCGGGGTGCTGGCCGGGCCGCTGGTCCGCTCGTCCTACCGCGCGGGACGGCTCTACGAGCAAGCCGCCCGCAGCCGCGCCGACGACGCCGCGGCACGGTAGCGGCGTCGGCCGGTCTCGGCCCTACGTATTCTTTGACTATGGCTAAACCCCGCAATGCCGCTGAGAACAAGGCCGCCCGGGCGGAGGCGCAGGCTGCCCGCAAGGCCGCCGCGCGGGAGCGCCGCACCCAGCTGTGGCAGGCGTTCAAGATTCAGCGCCAAGAGGACAAGCGCCTCCTGCCCTACATGATCGGCGCCTTCCTGCTGATCGTCGGTATCTCGGTCGGGGTCGGTATCTGGGCCGGCGGGCTGACGATGATCACCCTGATCCCGCTCGGCGTGGTGCTGGGCGGCCTGGTCGCCTTCATCGTGTTCGGCCGCCGCGCCCAGAAATCGGTCTACCGCAAAGCCGAAGGCCAAACCGGGGCTGCCGCATGGGCTTTGGATAATTTGCGGGGCAAGTGGCGGGTGACCCCGGGGGTGGCCGCGACCGGCCACTTAGACGCCGTTCACCGGGTGATCGGCCGGCCCGGCGTCATCCTGGTCGGCGAGGGAGCCGCCACGCGGGTTCGACCGCTGCTGGCGCAGGAGAAGAAGCGCACCGCCCGGCTGATCGGGGACGTGCCGATCTACGACATCATCGTCGGCAACGGGCAGGACGAGGTGCCGCTGGCCAAGCTGGAGCGCCACCTCACCCGGCTGCCGGCCAACATCACCGTCAAACAGATGGACACGCTGGAGTCGCGGTTGGCCGCGCTGGGATCACGGGCCGGCGCCGCCGTTCTGCCCAAGGGGCCGCTGCCCAACTCGGGCAAGATGCGCGGCGTGCAGCGCACGGTGCGCCGCAAGTAGCTCGCCATCGAATCAGCGTCGATCGCAAGCGCGGCGAAGCCGGGCGCCGCGGGTCGGCGCCATCAGCTCAGCGGCGCACCACGGCCGTCGCGGTCAGTCGGTCTTGGATTCCGCGACCGTCCCAGTCGGTGAACAACGCCGGGACGACGGCGCCGACCAGCACGCCACGCACCGCCGCGCGGCCCAGGCCGACCGGCCCACGGCCGTCGACCGTCACGACCTGTAGGCGTAGCGCCAGCTGCCCGGGGGTGAATCCGAACAATCGTAGGAAGACCACGCCCAGCACGAACCAGACCACCAGGACCGCGGTGGCCAGCACCGGTTGGGAGAACAAGCCGAAACGCATGGCCAGCGCGGCCAGACCGTACGAGATCAGCCAGTCGATGGTCAACGCGGCCAGTCGCCGCCCCATCGGCGCCAGGGAGCCCGGTCCGCTCTGTGGAAATCCCAGCTTTTCCCCGGGATATGCGGATCGCGATTCCGCCATCATCGACGCGGACCGGAGTCCGAATAACCGGCCGCAACGGCCTGGTAAGTAGGGCGGACGGTGCGCCTGGACACCGGAAAAGATACGATCTTGCGATCCATGGCCCCACAATAGAACCCGCCGCCGAAGTGGCCACTTCTAGCGTGTGGCATGGTCACGTAACGTGCGCGCAACATCGGGTTGACTGACGGGCAACATCTGCTCCATAGCGTCAGGCCGCGGATCTCACCAAGTAAAGGAGCACTCTGTGACGGAAACGACGCCCGACGACGTCTTCAAGCTCGCCAAGGACGAAAACGTCGAATTTGTCGACGTCCGGTTCTGTGACCTGCCCGGCATCATGCAGCACTTCACAATCCCCATTTCGTTCTTCGACGAGAGCGTTTTCGAGGACGGCCTGGCCTTCGACGGCTCGTCGATTCGCGGATTCCAGTCCATTCACGAATCCGACATGCTGCTCCTGCCCGATCCCGCGACCGCGCAGATCGACTTGTTCCGCGAAGCCAAGACGCTGAACCTCAACTTCTTCGTGCACGACCCGTTCACCCTCGAGCCGTACTCGCGCGACCCGCGCAACATCGCCCGCAAGGCCGAGAACTACCTGATCAGCACCGGCGTGGCCGACACCGCCTACTTCGGCGCCGAGGCGGAGTTCTACATCTTCGACTCCGTGAGCTTCGACTCGCGCACCAACGGCTCGTTCTACGAGATCGACGCGATCGCGGGCTGGTGGAACACCGGCTCGCCGAACGAGCTCGACGGCAGCCCGAACCGCGGTTACAAGGTGCGCCCGAAGGGTGGTTACTTCCCCGTCGCGCCCGTCGACCACTACGTCGACCTGCGCGACAAGATGCTGTCCAACCTCATCACGGCCGGCTTCAGCCTGGAGAAGGGCCACCACGAGGTGGGCACAGGCGGCCAGGCCGAAATCAACTACAAGTTCAACACGCTGCTGCACGCGGCCGACGACATGATGCTCTACAAGTACATCGTCAAGAACACGGCCTGGCAGAACGGCAAAACCGTCACGTTCATGCCCAAGCCGCTGTTCGGCGACAACGGCTCCGGCATGCACACCCACCAGTCGCTGTGGAAGGACGGCAGCCCGCTGATGTACGACGAGACCGGGTATGCCGGCCTGTCGGACACCGCCCGCCACTACATCGGCGGCCTGCTGCACCACGCGCCGTCGTTGCTGGCGTTCACCAACCCCACGGTGAACTCGTACAAGCGTCTGGTGCCGGGTTATGAGGCGCCGATCAACCTGGTCTACAGCCAGCGCAACCGGTCGGCGTGTGTCCGCATCCCGATCACCGGCACCAACCCGAAGGCCAAGCGGCTCGAGTTCCGTTGCCCCGACTCGTCGGGCAACCCGTACCTGGCGTTCTCGGCCATGCTGATGGCCGGCCTGGACGGCATCAAGAACAAGATCGAGCCGCAGGCGCCGGTCGACAAGGACCTCTACGAGCTGCCGCCCGAGGAGGCCGCCAACATCCCGCAGGCGCCCACGCAGCTGTCCGCGGTAATCGACCGGCTGGAAGAAGACCACGAGTACCTCACCGAGGGCGGCGTGTTCACGCCCGACCTCATCGAGACGTGGATCAACTTCAAGCGCGAGAACGAAATCCTGCCGGTCCAGATCCGGCCGCACCCTTACGAGTTCGCGCTGTACTACGACGTGTAAGCCGGCTGACGGCTACGAGCCGGAACGCTCTGAGTCGTAGCGTCCGCAGTAGTTCCGAGTGGGTCCATCCGCTTCGCGCTCACCACACCGATCGCCGAGCGGGTGGACTCATCGGCATGCTGCGAGTGCGGCCGGTGGTCTGCCGGTGCAATCCGGCGCCGCTGTGGTGTATGTCAGAGAAGCGTTGACGACGTTCTGTACTGCCGGGCCAGTTCCGCTGCGCACCAATAGATTTCGGGGCCAGCGGCGAGTCGGGTGCGAAGCCGTGACTGTTCCAGAAGCCGTTGCGCGTTCGCATCGGCAGCCCCCCGAGCCGTTTAGAAGTTGTTGCAGGTATCGAAGCTTCGCTGCAGAACTCCGATGTATGGCTGGCTATCCGGATCGCTCACTATCTGCTGGGCCAATTGCCTCCGTTGGCTGGGCGACCCGGCGATGAATTGACGCAAACCTGCCTGCGCATCTGGCGAATTGTTGAAAATCGCGGCGAGCGTTGGGTCTTGCGCGTTCAAGGCAGCGACGAGCTGGTCATACGTGCAGGTGGTGTTGACGGCGGGACTCAAGTCGGGGTCTGCAGACGCGACCCCGGCCCCAGCGGTGAACACCAGCGTCAAACCACCAACCGCAATACCGAGTCTGGTCAACGACAGTTTGGTCATGTGTGAACTCCTTCCCTGACCGCGCAGACTTTAACGCAACCCGACGACCAGGGAGGCGATATCCGAATCTCAGCCGGCAGGGACGCTCGCCGGAGTCAAGGGCCCGGGCGATTTGGTGCGACTGCCCGCGCCCTGCCGGCAGCAAATCTCGACGTCGGTCGTCAGGTCGACGACGAACCGGCGAGAATCGTCATTCAGCCGTCAATCAGCCGGCTGGCGCGACGTAGACGGGAGCGGGGGCGAGGTCGATCGTTATGCAGCCCGTAGACCCCAACATCACACCGGTCAGCATTGCGGCCAATGCGACAACTTTCAGCATCTTCTTGGTGCTCTTCGTCCTCATCGATCACACCTTTCTTCCAGCGAAATCGTCCGGGGCACCTTAAGTGCCGCGACCATTGGATGCTAACGCTGCCATTGGGCGTGTGTGCAATATTGGGCGAAACGGTGGTGAGGCCGTTTGTTGACGGCTCGAAGTACGCGCCTATGCCGCCGGCATTCGAGTACGACATTTGGGCTACCGGAGAGCGCCCCGGTATCCGCCACCGGCCCACCTGACGGGCCGGTCGGAGAACCCCTACGCCTTCGCGACTTCTCGGACAGGGGTGAAGCGCGTCAGCTCGTAGCGTTCGTCGAGCAGCGCATCCGCCGCGTCTATCGACGGCAACGGACCGCCGTGTTCTCGAGCCGCACGGCGCAGTGCCGCAACGGATCGCAGTTCGGCGTCGATAATCCTGATATCACGCGCCATTGCGTGTGTTTACCCGCCGACCGCGTTGTTAATCGCATTTGTTGAGTCCGCAACGGCAATGGCCGTCAAGCTATTGTTTCGTCGCGACGAACCAGCCGCAGCAGCGCATCTTTTTCAGGGTGCACCGGGTCCACAGTGCCGTTGTCCTTGACTAGTTGCTCGGCGACCACGCACATCTGCGTGCACGTTTCGCGTGAGATGGTGCGAAGCACTTTCATCGCTTGTTCGGCGTCGAGATCGAACCGGTTCATGATGACGTCGAGGGCTTGCTCGATGAGCTCAGCGGGCGAGAGCTGACTCGCATTGGAATGGTCGGTCATCATGCTTTTCCAATCTGGCCGAAGCCGCCCGGTCATGAGCAAAGCCGGCTTCGGCCTATGGCCCAATTATGCTCCGATTTTTCGTGCCGTGAGCGGGCCGACTCGGGGTCCCCGCGACAATAGCCAGGCCCCTGCGCCACTTTTCATGTCGCGCCGCTAGCCGTCGAGTGCCAGATCCTTGCGGAAGCGTTGCATGGCATCGATCTTGTCGTCCAGGCTGGCGTGCGGCCCGGCGTAGAACATCCACGGCATCGTGATGATGCCGGTGATGCCCGCATCCTCGACCCGCTGATAGTCGGCGGTGGTGAACGCGTCGGTCAGCGGCGTCAGGATGGTGAAATCGTCCATGGCCAAACCGTTTTCGGCGCGCATCTCCCGCAGCCTCCCGACCGCGTCGATGGCCTGCTCGGACTTGATCAGATCACCGATCCAGCCATCGTTGCGGGCCGCACGCCGCAGCGCGATGTCGGACAGGCCGCCGACATAGACCGGAATCGGTGGCGGCGTCGGCTGCATTTCGAGCCGCGGCGCCCGATAAAACTGGCCCTCGAACTCCGTCCAGCCCGGCGCCCACAGCGCCCGCATCAGCTCGATGATCTCGTCGGTGCGCTTGCCGCGAGCCTCGAATTGCTCGCCCATCAAGGCGAATTCCTCACGGCACCACCCCACGCCGATACCCAGCTCCACCCGGCCGGACGCCAAAACCGCCGCGGTGCCAATGGCTTTCGCCGCCGAGTACGGGTTGCGCATCGCGGGGATATAGACGGTGTTGACGAACCGCAACCTCGTGGTGACCTGCGCCAGCGCACCGACGAGGCCCAGGGATCGGGCCAGTCGGTGAAGGGCTGCCAGCGCCGCTGGCCGTCTTTGGTGTACGGGTACGGCGTGTCCAGGGTCTCCAGATTGACGACGTGATCGGGGATACCGATCCCGTCATAGCCCAGCTCGTCGGCGGCCTTGGCGAGCTCGATGATCTCGCGGGTGTTCAGAAAGGCGCTGCTGATGTAGAACTTCACTGCGTCTCCTGCGCCCAGGCCGGCTCGATGAAGACGCCCTCGGCCTCGACCGTGACGCCGGCGGCATCCGAAATGGTGCCGCGCGCAAAGACTTTGCGGCCCTCCTTGCCGTCGACCCACGCCTCGCAGCGAAGCGGGCCCAGCGGGGTGCCGCGCAGATACTTCACCGTGATGGTTCCGGTGAAACGCGCCTTCGACAGCCCCTCGCTGGCCGCCTCGCCGAGCATGTGATCGAGCACCAGGGCGCTGACGCCGCCGTGCACCAGTTTGGGCGGCCCCTCGTAGGCCGAACCGAGGGTGAATTCGCTCCAGCAGCGGCCCTCGCCCTCGTGCTGCACGACGATCGGCGGGGCGATGGGGTTGCAGACGCCGATGGCTGCGTTGCCCAACGGCAGCGGGCGTCCGTTGACGCGATAGCTCACCCCGAGCGGGCGGGTGCGCTGCCGCAACGATGCGGTGACGGCCTCGATCGCTTTCCTGGCCTCGGCGACAACCTCGTCGTCCGCCTCGGTCCGGATGGTGGCGTCGACGAGCTCGCGGACCGCACCGGCCAGCGGAGCGTATAGCGCGGTCACGCGCTCGGCCTCCGCCGCGCTGAGCACCTCGAATATGGCGTCCAACGCGCCGGCCTCCTGACTCAACTTCCAAACACCTTGCGCACCACCGCTTTTGCTCGTCGTGTCACCCGTAGATAGTTGTCCAGGAATTCGCCGCCCTCATCCGTCGGCCAGCCCGCGGCCACGGCGACCGCGTTGAGCTGGCGGCCGGGGCCGGGCAGCTGGTCGGTGGGCTTACCGCGGACCAGCACCAGCGCGTTGCGCGCCCGCGTCGCCGTCAGCCAGGCCTGCCTCAACAGCTCCACCTCGTAGGCGGGCACCAGGTCGGCCGCGGCGATCGCGTCGAGGCACTGCAAGGTCGACGTGTTGTGCAGCGCCGGGATCTCGTGAGCGTGCCGCAATTGCAGCAGCTGCACGGTCCACTCGACGTCGGCCAGTCCCCCACGCCCCAGCTTGGTGTGGGTGTTGGGGTCCGCGCCGCGCGGCAACCGCTCGGAATCCACACGGGCCTTGATCCGCCGGATCTCCTGCATCGCTTCGCTGGACACCCCGTCCGACGGGTACCGCGTCTTGTCGGCGATCAGCAGGAACCGCTGCCCCAGCTCTGCGTCGCCGGCAACCGAGTGCGCCCGCAGCAGCGCCTGAATCTCCCACGGCTGCGCCCACTGCTCGTAGTACGCGGCGTAGGAGGCCAGGGTGCGCACCAGTGGACCCTGGCGGCCCTCGGGCCGCAGGTTGGCGTCGACCTCCAGCGGCGGGTCGACGCTGGGCGTCCCCAGCAGCGCCCGCACCTGCTCGGCGACACCCGTCGCCCAGCGCACCGCCACCGAATCCTCGACACCGGAGGCGGGTTCGCACACGAACATGACGTCGGCGTCGGATCCGTAACCCAACTCGGCGCCGCCCAGCCGGCCCATGCCGATGACCGCGATCGCGGCCGGCGCTTTCCCGTTCACGGGCAAACTGGCCCGGATCATCGCCTCCAGCGCCGCCTGCAGGACCGCCACCCAGACCGAGGTCAGCGCCGCGCACACGTCGGTGACCTCGAGCATGCCGAGCAGGTCGGCGGATGCGATGCGGGCCAACTCGCGGCGCCGCAGCGTGCGCGCCCCGGCGATCGCCCGCACCGGGTCGGAGTAACGGCCGGCCGATGCGACCAGCGCGCGGGCCACCGCGGCGGGCTCGGTCTCGAGCAGCCTCGGGCCGGACGGCCCGTCGCTGTAATCCTGAATGACCCGCGGCGCGCGCATCAGCAGGTCCGGCACGTACGCCGAGGTCCCCAGCACGTGCATGAGCCGGCGGGCCACCGCGGGCTTGTCGCGCAGCGTGGCCAGATACCAGCTTTCGCCGGACAGCGCCTCGGACAGCCGCCGGTACGCCAGCAGCCCGCCATCGGGATCGGGCGAGTACGACATCCAGTTCAGCAACCGGGGCAGCAGTACCGACTGCACGCGGCCGCGCCGCCCGCTGTGGTTGACCAGGGCCGACATGTGCTTCAGCGCGGTCTGCGGGCCCTCGTAACCCAGCGCCGCCAGTTGGCGCTCGGCGGCTTCGGAGGTCATGCCGCGGGCGATGTCCAGCCCGGCCGGGCCGATCGATTCCAGGAGCGGCTGATAGAAGAGCTTGGCGTGCAGCTGGGAAACCCGCAGGTTCTGGTGTCGCAATTCCTCGCGCAGCACCCCGGCCGCGTCGTGGCGCCCGTCCGGCCGGATGTGGGCGGCCCGCGCCAGCCAGCGCACCGCCTCCTCGTCGTCGGCCTCGGGCAGCAAGTGGGTGCGCTTGAGCCGCTGCAGCTGCAACCGGTGCTCGAGTAGCCGAAGGAACTCGTAGGAGGCGGTGAGGTTGGCCGCGTCCTCGCGTCCGATGTAGCCGCCCTGGCCCAGCGCGGCGAGCGCGTCCACCGTCGACGCCACGTGCAGCGAGTCGTCGCCGCGGCCGTGCACCAGTTGCAGGAGCTGCACGGCGAATTCCACGTCGCGCAATCCGCCGCTGCCGAGCTTGATCTCGCGGCCGCGGACCTCGGCGGGCACCAGTTGTTCGACCCGACGGCGCATGGCCTGCACCTCGACCACGAAGTCCTCACGCTCGCAGGCGACCCAGACCATCGGCATCAGCGCGTCCAAATAGCGCCGCCCGAGGTCCGCGTCGCCCACCGCCGCACGGGCTTTCAGCAGCGCCTGGAACTCCCAGGTCTTCGCCCACCGCTGGTAGTAGGCGATGTGCGACTCGACGGTGCGAACCAGTTCACCGCTGCGCCCCTCCGGCCGCAGCCCGGCGTCGACTTGAAAGAACGCCTCGGAGGCCAGCCGCATCATCTCGCTGGCCACCCGGGTGGTGACCGCGTCGGCCTGCTCGCCGACGAAGATGACGTCGACGTCGCTGACGTAATTCAGTTCTCGGGCACCGCATTTGCCCATCGCGATGACCGCCAGCCGTGGCGGCGTCCGGTCGCCGCACACGCTGTTCTCGGCCACCCGCAGCGCGGCGGCCAGCGCCGCATCGGCCAGGTCCGACAGGTGGGCCGCCACCACGGTGAACGGGACCACCGGTTCGTCCTCGACCGTCGCGGCCAAATCCAGCGCCGCCAGTATCAGCAGTTGGTCGCGGTACAGCGTGCGCAGGCGCACCATCGCCGAGCCCGGCGCCGCCAGCGATTCGTCGACGCACTCGGTGAACATGGCGCACAGCTCGTCGTGGGTGGGGAGTTTGACGTTGCCGCGCAAGAGTTTCCAGGAGCCAGCCTGGGCGATCAGGTGATCACCGAGGGCCAGCGACGAGCCGAGCACGCCGAACAGCCGGCCGCGCAGCGGGCGCTCGGCGAGCAACGCGGCATTGAGCTGATCCCATCCGGCATCGGGGTTCTCCGACAACCGGACCAGGGCGAGCAGCGCGGCGTCGGGATCCGCCGCCCGAGACAGCGACCAGAGCAGGTCGACGTGGGCCTGATCGTCGTGCTCGTACCAACCCAGCTGCGCCATGCGTTCGGCCGCTTGCGGATCGACCAACCCGAGCCGGCCGACGCTGGGCAGCCTGGGGCGCTGCGTCGCGGGTTTGGTCACGACCACGACCGTAGCGCAACCAGCCGATCTTCAGCCTGATCGGCGCCCGATACGGGCTACAGCGAGAGGTACGTCCTCAGTTCGTACGGGGTGACGTGGCTGCGATAGTTGGCCCACTCCGTGCGCTTATTGCGCAGGAAGAAGTCAAATACGTGCTCCCCCAAGGTTTCCGCGACCAGCTCGGAGGACTCCATGGCGCGAAGCGCGCTGTCCAGGCTGGTCGGCAGCTCGCGATAGCCCATCGCGATGCGTTCCTCGGCGGTCAGGTCCCACACGTTGTCCTCGGCCTGCGGGCCAAGCACGTAGCCCTTCTCCACCCCGCGCAGTCCGGCGGCCAGCAGCACGGCGAAGGCCAGGTACGGATTGCACGCGGAGTCGGGGCTGCGGACCTCGACGCGCCGCGACGACGTCTTGTGCGGCGTGTACATGGGCACCCGCACCAGCGCGGACCGGTTGGCCGCACCCCACGATGCCGCGGTGGGCGCCTCGCCGCCCCCCACCAATCGCTTGTAGGAGTTGACCCATTGGTTGGTGACCGCGCTGATCTCCGAGGCGTGCTCGAGGATCCCGGCGATGAAGGACTTACCGACATCCGAGAGCTGCAGTGGGTCGTCGGGGCTGTGGAACGCGTTGACGTCACCCTCGAACAGGCTCATGTGGGTGTGCATCGCCGAGCCGGGATGCTGCCCGAACGGCTTGGGCATGAAGGTCGCGCGGGCGCCGTTCTCGATCGCGACCTCCTTGATGACGTAGCGGAACGTCATCACGTTGTCGGCCATCGACAGCGCGTCGGCGAACCGCAGGTCGATCTCCTGCTGGCCGGGCGCGCCCTCGTGGTGGCTGAATTCCACCGAGATGCCCATGAATTCCAAGGCTTCGATCGCGTGGCGGCGGAAGTTCGACGCGGAGTCGTGAACGGCCTGATCGAAGTAGCCGGCGTTGTCGACGGGATCCGGGGGCGTCCCGTCGTCGGGGCCCGGCTTGAGCAGGAAGAATTCGATCTCCGGGTGGACGTAGCAGGAGAAGCCCAGGTCGTTGGCCTTCTGCAGCTGCCGGCGCAGCACGTGCCGCGGATCGGCCCACGACGGCGATCCGTCCGGCATGGTGATGTCGCAGAACATCCGCGCCGAGTGGTGGTGGCCGCTGGGCGAGGCCCACGGCAGCACCTGAAAGGTGGACGGGTCGGGGTTGGCCACGGTGTCGGATTCCGAGACCCGCGAGAAGCCCTCGATCGAGGATCCGTCGAAGCCGATGCCCTCTTCGAAGGCGCCTTCGAGCTCGGCCGGGGCGATGGCGACCGACTTGAGGAAACCGAGCACATCGGTGAACCACAGCCGAACGAAGCGGATGTCCCGTTCCTCGAGGGTGCGGAGGACGAATTCCTTCTGTCGATCCATATCCCGAACAGTATGCAACTGCTGTTAATTCTGTGTTACCGGATCAGTACGGATGTGCTGTGACCTGGCCTCGAGGTCGGACTCGAGCCGCTCTTGCGGACCGACCGCCCGTCTACGGGCGCTCCTCGATGACGCACTGAACGATCCCGTTGGCGAGCTGAGGGTTGAATCCCTTGTGGGAAACCTTTTGGGCTTCAGCAGCCGGTGTGACACCGGAATTGAGATCCTGCTTGATTTCGCCGATGAGCTGCAAGTTCTGCGGGTCGGCTTCCCCGATCGGTTCCGTAATCTTGCCCACGCAGCGGCGGTAACCACTGAAATCAGCGTGAGCAGACGCGGCCATCAGCACAGCCGGGGCGATCAACAGGACGGCGACGGCTAGCCCGGCCGTGACAGCGAGATAGATGAAACGCATGGTCAGGGGAATACCCAGCCCTCACCCCGGATAATCAGCAAACGATTCGACGCCGATCGCGCGGTCCGGCGGTCGTCAGGGCTGGCAGCGGTAGGAGGCCGGCGGCGGCGTTCCGGCGACCAAATACCGGACGACGGCGTCGTCCACGCATTGGTGGCCGTTGAAAACCGCGGTGTGCTGCGTGCCGTCATAGGTGATCAGCGGCCCACCGAGTTGGTGGGCCAGGTTCACGCCGGCCTGATACGGCGTTGCCGGATCATGCGTGGTGGAGACGACGACGACCTTGCCGGGCGCCATCGGCGGCGCGGCGTGCGGCGCCGACGTCGGCGGCACCGGCCACAGCGCGCAGACATCGCGGGGAGCGTTGCCGGTGAACTGCCCGTAGCTCAGGAACGGCGCGGCCTGGCGGATGCGCTGATCGGCACTCACCCAGCTGGCCTGGTCGGTCGGGTTCGGCGCGTCGACGCAGCGGATCGCGTTGAATGCGTCCTGGTCGTTGGAGTAGTGCCCGTCTTTGTCGCGGCCGTCGTAGTCGTCGGCGAGCAGCAGCAGGTCGCCCGCGTCGGTGCCGCGGGCCAGGCCGAGCAGGCCGCTGGTCAGGTATTTCCAGTGCGCGGGCGTGTAAAGGGCGTTGATGGTGCCGGTGGTCGCGTCGGCATAGCTCAGGCCGCGCGGGTCCGCGGTGCGACCGGGCTTGGTCGCCAGCGGGTTGACCAGCGCGTGGTACCGGTTGACGAATTGGGCCGGGTCGGTGCCCAGCGGGCAGCCCGCTGAGCGGGCGCAGTCGGCGGCGTAGTCGTTGAAAGCAGTTTGGAATCCCGCCATTTGGTTGACGTTCTCGTCGATCGGCCCGACGGTCGGGTCGATGGCGCCGTCGAGCACCATCGTGCGCACGTGGTTGCTGAACTTCTCCAGGTAGGCGGTGCCCAGCTCGGTGCCGTAGCTGTAGCCCAGGTAGTTGATCTGGTCGTCACCCAGCGTTTGGCGGACGGCATCCATGTCGCGGGCGACCGAGGCGGTGCCGGCGTTGGCCAGAAACGCCGTCCCCATCCGGTCGGCGCATTGCTGGGCCAGCTGGCGGTAGAGCTGCTCGATGTGCGCCACGCCGCCCGGACTGTAGTCGACCATCGGCTCACGCCGGTACGCGTCGAATTCGGCGTCGGTGCGGCAGCGCAGCGAGGGGGTCGAATGGCCCACGCCGCGCGGATCGAAGCCGACCAGGTCGAAATTGCGCCTGATTGAAGAGTCCTCGAGGTTCGGGGCCATCGAGGACACCATGTCGACCGCCGAGCCGCCGGGACCGCCGGGATTGACCAGAAGGGATCCGATCCGTTGTCCCGTCGCGGGTATCCGGATCACCGCCAGCTTGGCCTGCGCGCCGGCGGGGTTGCTGTAGTCGATCGGTACCGACACGGTGGTGCACTGCGCGGTGGGGATATCGCTTGTGTCACCGACGAATTGGCTGCAGCTGCCCCACCCTTGCGGCACCGCGGCCGAAGGCGGATTCGGGGTCGGCGTCTGCCCGGCACCCGGTTCCGGCGTGGCGCCGGCAGGGGGCGACATGACGACGCAGGGGCCACTGACGATCAGCAAGGAGAACAGCGCCGAGCTCAACGATCTCAGGCGCGACATGGCTGTCATCGTTGCAGGCCCGGGTACCCGTGGCAGCGCGAAACGGTTACGCCTTGGTCTCGGCTGCCGGCGTCGCCGAGCGTGCACTGACGGCGAAGAATCGGCGAAAAGCTCGCCGTGAGTGCACGTTCGGCGCCAGCGGCCTGCCTAACACTTGGCGCCGTCGGGCGGAATGGAACCGCCGACCAGATACGCCGTCACGTAGTTGTCGATGCAGCCGTCGCCCTGGAAGACGACGGTGTGTTGGGTGCCGTCGTAGGTGAGCAGCGAGCTGCGCAGCTCGTTGGCCAGATCGACGCCGGCCTTGTACGGGGTGGCCGGATCGTGGGTCGTGGACACGACCACCGTGGGCGCCAGGCCGGGCGCGGAAATGGTGTGCGGCTTGCTGGTCGGCGGCACCGGCCAGAATGCGCAGGTGCCCAGCGGCGCGTTGCCGGTGAACTGCCCGTAGCTCATGAACGGTGCGACCTCGCGGGAGCGGCGGTCTTCGTCAATCACCTTGGCGCGGTCGGTGATCGGCGGCTGGTCGACGCAGTTGACCGCGACCCGCGCGTCGGTCGCGTTGGTGTAGTGGCCGTGCGAGTCGCGGCGCATGTACATGTCGGCCAGAGCGAGCAGGGTGTCGCCGTGGTGGTCGACGAGTTCGGAAAGACCGTCGGTCAGGTGATGCCACAGGTTCGGCGAATACAGGGCCATGATGGTGCCGATGATCGCGTCGCTGTAGCCCAGGCCGCGGGGATCGTTCGTCGGGACGGGCCGGCCGACCATGGGGTTGTTCGGGTCGACCAGCGGGTCGACCAGGCTGTGGTAGACGTCCACCGCCTTGGCCGGGTCGGTGCCCAGCGGGCAGGTCGGCTGCTTCGCGCAGTCGGCGGCGTAGTTGTTGAAGGCGTCCTGGAATCCCTTGGCCTGACGAAGGTCGGCTTCGATCTGATCGGCGTTGGGGTCGACGGCTCCGTCCAGGATCATGGCCCGCACGTTGTGCGGGAAGGCTTCCGCGTAGGCCGAGCCGATCCGGGTGCCATAGGAGTAGCCGAGGTAGGTGAGCTTTTCGTCACCGACCGCCGCGCGGATGGCGTCGAGATCCCGTGCGACGTTGACGGTGCCGACATTGGCCAGAAAGTCCTTACCCATCTTGTCGACGCAGCGACTCACGAACTGCTTCGTTTCGTCCTCCATGTGGGCGACGCCGGCCGGGCTGTAGTCGACGTTGGGCTCCGTGCGCAGCCGATCGTTGTCGGCGTCGGAGTTGCACCAGACCGCCGGCCGCGACGACCCCACCCCGCGGGGGTCGAAGCCGACGAGGTCGAATCGCTCGCGAACCTTCTTCGGCAACGACTGGACGACGCCCAGCGCCGCCTCGATGCCGGACTCGCCCGGCCCGCCGGGGTTGATCACCAGCGAGCCGATCTTGTCTCCGGTCGCGGGGAAACGAATCATGGCCAGCGTTGCCACGTCGCCGTCGAGGTGGTCGTAGTCGACCGGCACGGCCAGTTTGCCGCACAACGCGCCGGCGGGGAGTTTGACCTTGGGGTTCGCGGCGCGGCACGGCGTCCACTCGACGGCCTGGCCCAGCTTCGGCCCGGACATGACGGCGCGTCCCACCACGACGCGGACACAGCCCGCCAGCAGCAGCGCGACGGCAGCCATCGACGTCCAGATCAGCAGCGTGCGCGCGATATCGCCGCGGCGAGACAGCCCCATGCCAACCTATGCTGCCAGAGGAAACCTGAGATCATGATTAGCGGCACCCGCCGCCCGGTCACCCCGCGAGCGAGCAGCTCCCCCATCGCCCGCAACCGGCGCGCATGGTATGTCTCACACCGCCGCGACGGTGCGACCGCGCAGAAGAAATGGCAGAATCAGAGGGTCAAACGAACCCGGGGACCTTGATAGGCCTCGAGGATCGAACCGACCACCCTTAGGGACAATGATGTCTGAGCACAACGTTTACGGTGCCAACTCGCCCGCGCAGCCCGAAAAGGCGAGACCCAAGATCCGCACCCATCACCTGCAGAAGATGAAGGCCGAAGGCCACAAGTGGGCCATGCTCACGGCCTACGACTATTCGACCGCCCGCATTTTCGACGAGGCGGGCATCCCGGTCCTGCTGGTCGGCGACTCCGCGGCCAACGTGGTCTACGGCTACGACACCACCGTGCCCGTGTCGATGGACGAGTTGATTCCGCTGGTGCGCGGCGTGGTGCGGGGTGCCCCGCACGCGCTCGTCGTCGCCGACCTGCCGTTCGGCAGCTACGAGGCCGGGCCCGCCGCGGCCCTGGCCGCCGCCACCCGGTTCATGAAGGAGGGCGGCGCGCACGCGGTCAAGCTGGAGGGCGGCGAGCGGGTGGCCGAGCAGATCGCTTGCCTGACCGCCGCCGGCATCCCGGTGATGGCGCACATCGGATTCACCCCGCAGAGCGTCAACAGCCTCGGCGGGTTCCGGGTGCAGGGACGCGGTGACGCGGCGGAGCAGACGGTGCACGACGCGATCGCCGTCGCCGAGGCCGGCGCGTTCTCCGTCGTCATGGAGATGGTGCCGGCCGAGCTGGCCACCCAGATCACGGGCAAGCTGACCATCCCGACCATCGGGATCGGCGCCGGACCGAACTGCGATGGCCAGGTGCTGGTTTGGCAGGACATGGCCGGTATGAGCGGCGGCAAAGCGGCCCGCTTCGTCAAGCGGTTCGCGGACATCGGTGGGGAATTGCGCCGCGCGGCAACGCAATATGCCCAAGAGGTGGCCGCCGGGATGTTCCCCGCCGACGAGCACTGCTTTTAGATCCACCCCTGGCGCGTCAACGCGCTAGTTTGCACGCTCCTGGCTGCGATTCACGGTCAGCGCCTGGTTGACCACGTTATTGCCGTCGCAACCAAACCGCTGAAAAGCGTTGCGGTACATGGATGTACGATGGCTCGCGGGGGCGATCCGAACTATCAGGGGTGGACCACATCGACCGGGGGAACCGCGGTGACTTCGTGCACCGTCGAATGGTGCTGACGTTGCCGCTGCTGATGGCGGGAGGCATGGCTTTGGCCCCAACACCGCGGGCGTCCGCCGAACCGCCTCGAACCTCGCCGCAAGCAAGCAGGTGGTCGCCCGAGCGCGCCAACCGCTGGTATCAGGCGCAAGGCTGGCCGGTCGGCGCGAACTACATCACCTCCAATGCCATTAATCAGCTGGAGATGTTCCAGCGCGAAACCTTCGACCCCCGGCGCATCGACACCGAACTGGGCTGGGCGCGGGTCAACGGGTTCAACGCGATCCGGGTCTTCCTGCACGACCAGCTCTGGGCGCAGGATCATCGCGGGTTTCAGGGCCGTCTCGCCCAGTTCGTCGACATCGCCGCCCGTCACGGGATCAAACCGCTGTTCGTCTTGTTCGATTCGTGCTGGGATCCGTTCCCCCAGGCGGGTCCACAGCGTGCGCCTCGGCCGGGCATCCACAACTCCGGCTGGGTGCAGAGCCCGGGCGCGGCGCGCCTGGACGATCGCGGCTACCTGCACACCATGCGCGGCTATGTCACCGGAGTACTGACGCAGTTCCGCGGTGACGATCGCATCCTGGGCTGGGATCTGTGGAACGAGCCCGATAACCCCGCGGACGCCTACGCCTCGGTCGAACGCAAAGACAAGGTGGACCTGGTCGCCCAGTTGCTGCCCCAGGTGTTCGAGTGGGCGCGGCTGGTTGATCCCTGCCAGCCGTTGACCAGTGGCGTCTGGCACGGCGAGTGGGCCGACGTGGGACGCCGCAGCGTCATCAGTGGCATCCAGCTCGACAACTCCGACGTCATCACGTTCCACAACTATGGCGAGCCGGCGGAGTTCGAGAGACGCATCGCCGAGCTCGTCCCGCTGGGCCGCCCGATCCTGTGCACCGAGTACATGGCCCGCCCGCTGGGCAGCACGGTGCAGGGCATCCTGCCGATCGCGAAGCGTGCCGGAGTGGGCGCGTTCAATTGGGGTCTGGTCGCAGGAAAGACGCAGACCTTCTTCCCCTGGGATTCCTGGGACCGCCCGGACCCGGACCCGGCGATGCCGCAGGAGTGGTTTCACGACCTGCTGGGCCCGGACGGACGGCCATTCCGCGACGCCGAGATGCAGACGATTCTGGAGTTGAGCGACCTGGCGATGCACCTGCAGCCGCCGCCACCACCGGCCGGCTGAGAACGATCGGTCAGCGGCCGCCGTTACGGCTGGGCGCCTCACTGACCGTCCGATCCGCGGCGGGCGCGTCGCTTCGGTATGGCAGGCTATGGGTGCTCATCTCCCACCGTCCACCATGTTCACGGCCGCCGTGACGCGTCCGCAACGGAGCCGAAGAAGATGCCTGCAAAAGCGCCGCAGCCCTCGCGTTATCTCGAGGTCGAGCGCAAATTCGACGTAGTGGAATCCACCGTGTCACCCTCGTTCGACGGGATCGCCGCGGTTGCCCACGTCGAGAAGTCGCCGGCGCACACCCTGGACGCGACGTACTTCGACACCCCCATCCACGATTTGGCGCGCAACAAGATCACACTGCGCCGCCGTACCGGTGGCTCGGACGCGGGCTGGCACCTGAAGCTGCCGGCCGGTCCGGACTCCCGAACCGAGGTCCGCCTCCCGCTGGACGCCTCGGGCGGAAACGATTCGGTGCCCAACGAGCTGACCGATGTGGTGCTGGCAATCGTCCGCGACCGTCCGATGCAGCCGGTCGCGCGCATCACCACCCGGCGCGAGAGCCAAGTGCTCTACGACGCCGCGGGCACCGCGCTGGCCGAGTTCAGCAACGACCATGTCACCGCGTGGTCGACCCGCGGATCCGACGACACCGACTCGGCGCCGACCGAACAGGAATGGCGGGAGTGGGAATTGGAGCTCCTCGAAGCGAGCGGGCTCGCCAACGGGACAGCCGGCGTTGAGCTGCTGAACCGATTGGGCAACCGGTTGTTGGACGCCGGCGCCGTACCGGCGGGTCACGGGTCCAAGCTGGCGCGCGTGCTCGGCGCCGCGCCGCCCGACGGCGCCCAGCCGTCCGAGGATCCGCTGCAGCGCGCGATCGCCGAGCAGGTTCGCGAGCTTGTGGTGTGGGATCGCGCCGTTCGTGCCGACGCCTACGACGCCATTCACCAGATGCGGGTGACCACCCGCAAACTGCGCAGCCTGCTGCGCGACTACCAGGAGTCGTTCGCCCTGCCCGACGAGGGGTGGGTCATGGACGAGTTGCGGGAGCTCGCCGGAATCCTGGGTGTGGCCCGCGACGCCGAGGTGCTCGCCGAGCGATACGAGCGCGGTTTGGACGCGCTCGCACCGGAATTGGTGCGCGGACCGGTGCGCGAACGCCTGGTCGGGGGTGCCCAGCGGCGCTACCAGATCGGGCTGCGCCGGTCCTTGATCGCCATGCGGTCGCAGCGATACTTCCGCCTGCTGGACTCCCTCGATCTGATAGCGGCCGAGACCCCCGGCGCCGCCGTGGTCGACGAACAGGCCCCGGTAACCATCGACGCCGCGTATAAGAAGGTACGCAAGGCTCAGAAGGCCGCCGCGCGGGTCGACCGAGAACACCCGGACGACCGGCACCAACGCGACGAGGCAATACATCGAATCCGTAAGCGCGCCAAGCGACTTCGCTATACCGCCGCCGCCACCGGCGCCGTCGGGGTGTCCGAAGAGGCCAAGGCGGTGCAGTCGCTGCTCGGTGACCATCAAGACAGCGTCGTCAGCCGCGAGCATCTGCGTCAGGAGGCCGAAGCCGCGCATGCCGCCGGCGAGGACACCTTCACCTACGGGCTGCTGTATCAGCGCGAGGCCGACTTGGCCGACCGGTGCCGCGACGAACTCGACGACGCCTTGCGCAAACTCGCCAAGGCGGTCCGCAAGGCGGGGCATTAGGAGGCGGACGAGTTGGCCTGTAAGCCGGATTCTGTTCCCCGCCGCCGCGCATAAGCAACGGCGGCGCGGCGGCGACCATCCATCTGGACACACCGTCACCGGGTGCCTCGAGCGGCCTACCCGCAGGCTCGGGCGAGCAGCCCTCGAACGCCTGCGCGGCCGCACCTTCCGGTGCGGCCTTCTTGGCCTTGCTTCGGGTGGGGTTTGCCTAGCCACCCCGGTCACCCGGGATGCTGGTGCGCTCTTACCGCACCGTTTCACCCTTACCACCGCGGGGGTGGCGGTCTGTTTTCTGTGGCACTTTCCCGCGAGTCACCTCGGATTGCCGTTAGCAATCACCCTGCTCTGTGAAGTCCGGACTTTCCTCGAACCGCTTGCGCGGTCCGCGGCCGCCCGGCCAACTCGTCCGCGACGAACCACGGTACTACCTGCGGCATGCCGGTGCCAGCAACAACCGCTGGCGCGGCTCTATGGTGGACCAGATGGACCAGTGGAAAAAGCGCGTCGACACAGGCGATTGGGACGCCATCGCCACCGCGGCCGACGAATACGGCGGCGCGCTGTTGCCGCGGCTGGTCACGCCCGCCGAAGCGGCCCGGCTGCGCAGGCTCTACGCCCACGACGACCTGTTCCGCTCGACCATCGACATGGCGCCCAAACGCTATGGCGCAGGCCAATACCGCTATTTCCGCGCGCCCTATCCCGAACCGATCGAACGGCTCAAACAGGCGCTCTACCCCCGGCTGCTGCCGATAGCGCGCGACTGGTGGGGCAAGCTCGGCCGGGAAGCACCTTGGCCGGACAGCCTCGACGACTGGCTGGCGACCTGTCACGCGGCCGGCCAGGGTAGATCAACCGCGCTGATGCTGAAATACGGTGCGGGCGACTGGAATGCGTTGCATCGGGATCTGTACGGTGAGTTGGTTTTTCCGCTCCAGGTGGTCATCAATCTGAGCAATCCCGACACCGACTACACCGGTGGCGAGTTCCTGCTCGTCGAACAACGGCTGCGGGCCCAATCCCGCGGCATGGCAACACAACTGCCGCAGGGACACGGGTATGTGTTCACCACCCGGGAACGACCGGTGCCCTCGGCCCGGGGTTGGTCCGCGGCGCCGGTGCGCCACGGCGTCTCGGTCGTTCGCTCCGGTGAGCGTTACGCCATGGGGCTGATCTTCCACGACGCGGCGTAGGGGGGCTAGCCGGATCGTCTCAGGATCATCACGTTGTCGGCCATGGTGCCGACTTCCCCATTCGGACCCACCATTTCTCGCTCGACGGCCTCGGTGCGCACCCGCGTCCAGCGCGACGCGTTCAGGTGCAGCGACGCGAGGACCTCCTCGATGTCTTCGAAGTGGTGATCGTGATGTTCCGCCCACGGCGGGGGCGCTCCGTGGTCGACGATCAACAGCACACCGCCGCGATTCACGCGCTCGGCCGCCCGTTGCAGCACCCCGTCACGCTCCAGTCGCGCCGGCGAGTGCAAGTACTGCGCGGACACCAGGTCGAAGGTCCCGTCGGGGAAGCTCTTGTTGAGGTCATGCCGCTGAAAGTCGATGTGAGCGAGCATGTTCCGAGCCGACGCAGCCTGGGTGGCGCGCTGCAACGCGGTGGCCGAGATGTCGACGGCCACCACTTCCCAGCCCCGCTCAGCCAGCCATAGCGCGTCGGCCCCCTCCCCGCAGCCCAGGTCGAGGGCCCGGCCGACCGGCAGATCGGTGGCCGCCTCGGCCAGGCGGGGATTGACCCGTCCGCTCCACACCCGCTCCGCCGAGCGGTAGCGCTCCTCCCAGAACCGCTGGGCATCATCTGATTTGCATGGGTTCTCCACACCGCGAGCTTGCCCACCCGGCACGGCGTTTGCCAAGCTGAATTGCCATGCAGGCAAAAAGCACACCCGACATCGACCTCCTGGTGCGCCGGCGACTACGAGAACTGCGCGTGCAGCGCGGCCTCACCCTGCAAGAGGTGGGCGAGCGCGCCGGGATCGACGTCTCGACGCTCAGCCGCCTCGAATCCGGGAAGCGCCGGCTGGCACTGGATCACCTGCCGCGCCTGGCCCGGGCCCTGTCCGTCAGCACCGACGAGCTGTTGCAGGCGCCGCCCACGCCCGACCCGCGGGTGCGTGGGACCGCGCATACCCACCACGGCGTCACCTACTGGCCGCTCACCCGCCAGGGCCCCGCCGGGGGCCTGCACGCATTCAAGGTCCGGGTCAGCGCGCGCCGCCGCACCCCACCCGCCGAGCTGCCGGTGCACGAGGGCCGGGACTGGATGTATGTGCTTTCGGGCCGGATGCGGCTCATCCTGGGCGAACGCGACTTCACCATCGACCCGGGCCAAGCCGTCGAGTTCTCGACCTGGACGCCGCACTGGTTCGGTGTGGTGGACGGGCCGGTGGAAGCCATCGTCATCTTCGGACCGCACGGCGAGCGGCTCCACCTGCACAATTGACCCGTATTAGCCCATTGCCCAATAGGCGCGTCGGTGCCAGGCTGACCGCATGACAGAAGCCGAAAGTTTCGTCGATCAGACGCGGACGGGACTCGCGGAGCCGCAACCGATGTATAAGGCGCTGCGCGAAACCAGCCCCGTATTCCGGTCGCCGCAGGCGGTCGTTCTCAGCCGCCTGGCCGACATCGAGATGGCGCTCAAACACACCGAGCTGTTCTCGTCGAACATGGACGCGGTCGACCTGGGTAACGTGCGGCCGCTGATCCCGCTCCAAATCGATCCGCCCGAGCATGCGAAGTACCGGCGCATTCTCGATCCCCTCTTCACTCCGCGGGAGATGGCCCGACGCGAACCAGGCGTCACCGAGCTGGTCAACGAGATGATCGATCGCTTCGCCGACCGGGGCGAGTGCGACTTCCACACCGAGTTCGCGGTGCCGCTGCCCTGCACCGTCTTTCTGCAGCTGCTCGGCTTGCCGCTCGACGACCTCGACAAATTCCTGGTGTGGAAGGACGGCGTGATCCGCCCGGAGGGCGACTCCGGTTTCGACCGCCGCCACGAAAGCTCGGCGGGCATGGCCCAGCAAATCTACGAATACTTCGACCGGGCCATCGACGACCACATCGCCAGCCCCCGCGACGATGTGTTGTCCGCAATGATCGCGGCGAACTTCAAAGAAGACGCGGCCCAACCGCTGTCGCGCGACGAGCTGCTCGACATCTGCTTCCTGTTCCTCATCGCCGGACTGGACACGGTCACCGACTCGCTCGACTGCTTCTTCGTGTACCTGGCGCGCCACCCCCATCACCGTCGTCAACTTGTCGAGCGGCCCGACGTCCTGCCCGGTGCGGTCGAGGAGTTGTTGCGTTGGGAAACACCTGTGCCCGGCGTCGCCCGGGTCGCCATCCAGGACGTCGAGGTCGGCGGGTGTCCGATCAGCAAGGGCGAACGGGTCAGCCCATTGCTGGGGGCGGCCAACACCGACCCGGCCGAGTTCCCCGACCCGGAGCTGGTGGACTTCACCCGCAACCCCAACCGGCACCGGGCGTTCGGCGGCGGGCCGCACCGTTGCCTCGGCTCGCACCTGGCCCGCATGGAGCTGCGGGTGGCGCTGCGCGAATTCCACCGGCGGATACCGGATTACGAGATCAAGCCCGGCGCCGAGCTGTCCTACACCGCGGCGCTGCGCTCGGTCGAGTCGCTGCCGCTGGTCTTTCCGGTGTCATGACCCGCGTAGCCGTCGATCCCGACCGCTGCACCGGGCACGGGCGCTGCTACACCCTGGCGCCCGACGTCTTTGACGCCGACGAGGTCGGACATTGCGTGGTGCTCGTCGACGAGGTGTCCGGCGAGCTGAAATCGCAGGCCGTCACCGCCGAACAGAACTGCCCCGAAAGTGCCATCACGCTGGGTCGTTGACGCGTGGGTCCGAGGCCAAACGTCGGCTGTGGCATCGCGCTAGAACACGCCGCGCCGGGGTAACCCCCGGGTATGGCCATGAACGTCGCTCACAAGCTGATCAGTTCACATCTGGAATCCGGGGAGATGTCGCCGGGAGAAGAAATCGCGATCCGCATCGATCAGACGCTGACCCAGGATGCGACCGGCACGCTGGTGATGCAGGAGCTCGAGGCGCTCGGGCTGGATCGCGCCCGCACCGAGGTGAGCGTCCAGTACGTCGACCACAACCTGCTGCAGGGCGACGAGAAGAACGCCGAGGATCACGAATACCTGCGCACCGCGGCGCAACGCTTCGGGCTGTGGTTCTCCAAACCGGGCAACGGAGTCTCGCACCCAACTCACATGCAGCGCTTCGGCATCCCCGGCAAGACGATGGTGGGCTCCGACTCCCACACTCCTGCGGCCGGATCGCTGGGCATGCTCGCGATCGGCGTCGGCGGCCTCGAGGTGGCGCTCGCGATTACCGGGCGGCCCCTGCACATCCGGATGCCCGAGGTATGGGGTGTGCGGCTCGACGGCGAGCTGCCCCAATGGTGTTCGGCCAAAGACGTGATCCTGGAGATGTTGCGCCGCCACGACGTCAAGGGCGGGGTGAACCGGATCATCGAGTATCACGGCCCCGGCCTGGCGACGCTGACGGCGATGGACCGCCACGTCATCGCCAACATGGGAGCCGAACTCGGCGCGACGACGACGGTGTTTCCCAGCGACGACGCCGTTCGCGAGTTTTTGCGCGCCGAGGAACGCGAGGACGACTGGATGGAGTTGCAGGCCGACGACGACGCGGGCTACGACGTCGAGGACACGATCGACCTGTCGCAGATCGAGCCGCTGATCGCCAAACCGTCGTCGCCGGGCAACGTGGTACCGGTTCGCGAGGTGGCCGGCGAGGAGATCGCCCAGGCGGTGATCGGTTCGAGCGCCAACCCCGGGCTGCGCGATTTCGCGATCGCGGCCGCGATGGTGGCGGGACGCCAGACGGCCCCGCAGGTCAGCTTCGACATCAACCCGACGTCGCGCGAGATCCTGGCCGATCTGACCAAGATGGGCGCGACGCTGGACTTGGTGGTGGCCGGGGCGCGCATCCACCAGGCGGGCTGCATGGGGTGCATCGGCATGGGCCAGGCGCCCGCGGTCGGTCGCAACTCGCTACGCACGATGCCCCGCAACTTCCCCGGCCGGTCTGGCACCAAGGAGGACGCGGTCTGGCTGTGCTCCCCCGAGACCGCGGCGGCATCGGCGCTGACGGGAGTGATCACCGATCCGCGGGACTGGGCCAAAGAGGAGCAGATGGAGTACCCGAAACTCGATCTGCCCGAGCACAACTCCGTCAACACCGCAATGCTGGTTCCTCCGCTCGACACCGAAGAGGCACAACGTGTCGAACCGGTGAAGGGGCCCAACATCTCCAGCCTGCCCGAGTTGTCGCCGCTGCCAGACGAACTCGAGGCTCCGGTGCTGCTCAAGGTCGGCGACAACGTCTCCACCGACGAGATCTCGCCGGCCGGCGTGCAGGCGCTTCCGCTTCGGTCCAACATCCCGAAGCTCGCGATGTTCAGCTTCACTCGGATCGACGACTCCTACCCCGAGCGGGCTCAACAGGCCGACGACAGCGGGCACGTCATCGTCGCCGGGGAGAACTACGGCCAAGGCTCCTCGCGCGAGCATGCCGCGATCGCACCGCGTTACCTCGGGTTGCGCGTTGTCATCGCCAAGTCCTTCGCGCGCATCCACTGGCAAAACCTGGCCAACTATGGAATTTTGGCGCTCGAGTTCGAAAACCCCGATGACTACGACTCGATCGACCAGGACGACACACTGCGCTTCCGGAATCTGAATGCGATCGACAAAGAGGATGTGCTGCAGGTAGACAATGCCGGCAAGGATTTATCATTCCCGGTGCGGCATCGACTCTCGCCACGACAGGTCAAGGACGTGTTGGCCGGCGGGCTGATCCCGCGACTCAACCAGGAGCAGGAGTGACGTCTACAGGTAGGCCGTCTGGTTCACCAACCGCACCGAAGACGCTCCGTCGGAATAGAACTCGGCGATGCTCAACGATGCCAGGTCGAGGTGCAGGCGGTATAGGATGCCGGGGCCGGCGTCCAGCGCCTCGCGGAGCAACATCTTGATCGGTGTCACGTGCGACACCACCAGCACCGTCGTCCCCTGCTGGGCGGCGACGATGCGGTCACGAAGCCGCGACACGCGCTCGGCCACCGCGTCGAAGCTCTCCCCGCCCGGGGGTGCGGTGCCGGTGTCGCGCAGCCAGCGACCATGCAGCTCGGGATCGCGCTCGGCCGCCTCGGCGAACGTCAGCCCCTCCCAGGAGCCGAAATCCGTCTCGATCAAGTCGTCGTCGACGGTCACGTCCAGGCCCAGTGCCTTGGCCGCCGCCGCCGCGGTGTCATAAGCCCGTTGCAGCGGCGAGGCGAACACCGCCGAAATCCCGCCCCGCTGCGCCAGATAGCGCGCAGCCGCGTCGGCCTGCCGCCGCCCCAGCTCGGTCAGCGCCGGGTTGCCGCGACCCGAATACCGGCGCTGCACCGACAACTCGGTCTGGCCGTGCCGCAGCAGCAGCAGTCGGGTCGGGGTGCCGCGCGCGCCGGTCCAGCCGGGCGCCGACGGGGCGGGTTCGGGTTTTTCCGCCGGGGCGGATTGTTGTGCCGGCTCGGGCTTTTGCGTCGCGCCGTCGACCTCGGCCGCGGCGTCCATCGCCTCGTTGGCCAACCGGTCGGCGTGCGTGTTGCGCTCCCGCGGAATCCACGAGTAGCTGATCTTTGCGAACCGCCTGGCCCGGTTCCGGGCTTCGGCATGCAACTCGACCAGGTCGGGGTGCTTGACCTTCCACCGACCCGACATCTGTTCCACCAGCAGCTTGGAATCCAGGTACACCGCGGCCTCGGTGGCGCCCAAATTCAGGGCGTCGTCCAAACCGGCTATCAGACCACGGTATTCGGCAACGTTGTTGGTTGCCCGGCCGATCGCCTGCTTGGCCTCCGCCAGCACGGTCGCTCGGTCCTGGGTCCACACCACCGCACCGTATCCGGCGGGCCCGGGGTTACCGCGTGACCCGCCGTCGGCCTCGATGACGACCTTCACTGGTCGAAACCCTTGACCCGCAACAGGATCGCGCCGCATTCGGGGCAGCGCACCACATCGTCTTCGGCCGCCGCCGAGATGCGGGACAACTCGCCGCGGTCGATCTCGAGTCGGCAGGCCCCGCACCGGCGCCCGATCAGTTGTCCCGCGCCCGCGCCTCCCCGGGCGCGCTGGCGTTCGTACAGGGCGGCCAGCCCCGGATCCAGCTCGGCGCTCAGCGAGTCACGCCTCGAGGATTGCAGCTCGCGGGCCTCGCTGATCTCGGCGACCGCGGCGTCGAGAGCCTCGCGCGCCCCGGCCATTTCGGCCTCCAGTGACGTCAGCGTCTGCTGCTCACGGTCCAGCTCAGATTGCAGCTCCTCGCGACGTTCCATCACCTCCAGCAGCGAGTCCTCCAGGCTGGTTTGACGACGCTGCAGGGTCTCCAGCTCATGCTGAAGATCCGACAGTTGCTTGGCGTCGGTCGCGCCCGACTGCAGCAGCGAGCGGTCGCGGTCTTCCCGCTTGCGCACCGCGTCGATCTCGGCCTCCAGCCGCGAAGCGTGGGCGTCGATGTCTTCCAAGGCGATGCGCAGCGTGGCCAGCCGGTCACCCGCCGCCTCGACTTCCTTCTGCAACCGCTCGCAGGTCTCTTGTTCCGGCAGATGCGTGGCCCGGTGCGTGATCCGGGACAGCTCGGCATCCAATTTCGACAATTCCAGCAACGAACGCTGCTGTGCCACTTCGGCTTTCATGACCCGTCCCCCCTGGACTCGTTGTCAGCGTGCTCGACATTCCACGGGTCGGTGCGAATCGAGCTCACCCGCACCGGGAGTTCCGCACCGAAACGCGACCGCAGCAACCCGGCGGCCTGTTCACACCAAGGGAATTCACTTGCCCAATGTGCCACATCGATCAGAGCCACATCGGAGGCGCGGCGATGTTCGTCGGCCGGATGGTGCCGCAGGTCGGCCGTGACATAGGCCTGCACACCGGCACCGGCCGCCGCGGCCAGCAACGAATCTCCGGCGCCACCGCAGACGGCGACCCGCGACACCGGCGTATCGGGGTCGCCCGCCGCTCGCACTCCCCAGGATGTCCGCGGCAACGCCGCCCGCACGCGGGAGACGAAGTCGCGCAACGGTTCCGGGCGTGCCAGCGTCGCGATGCGGCCCAACCCGGAGTCGCCGGGCGGGGGCACCAGCGCGAAGATGTCGAAGGCGGGCTCCTCGTAGGGGTGGGCGGCGCGCATCGCCGCCAGCACCGCGGCCCGGGATCGCGCGGGCGCGACGACCTCGAACCGGTCTTCGGCCACCCGCTCGACCTTCCCGACGCTGCCCAGCGCGGGCGAGGCGCCTTCGTGCGGCAGGAACTGCCCGATGCCGCTGACGGTCCAGCTGCAGTGCGAATAGTCCCCGATGTGGCCGGCGCCGGCCGCAAATACCGCCTCCCGCACGGCTTCCGCGTTCTCGCCGGGCACGTAGACGACCCACTTGTCGAGGTCGGGCGCGCCCGTCGCCGGTTCGAGCACGGCCTCGACGGTCAGGCTCAGCGCCTCGGCCAGCGCATCGGAGACGCCCGGGCGAGCCGAATCGGCATTGGTGTGCGCGGTGAACAGAGAACGCCCCGTCTGGATCAACCGGTGCACCAGCGCGCCCTTGGGGGTGCTGGCCGCCACGGAGTCCACCCCGCGCAACAGCAGTGGGTGATGGGCCAGCAGCAGGCTCGCCCGGGGAACCGCGTCGACGACCGCCGGCGTCGGGTCGACCGCGACGGTCACCGAGTCCAGCTTGTCGTCGGGGTCACCGCACACCAGCCCCACCGAATCCCAGGATTCCGCGAGCCGCGGCGGGTAGGCCTCGTCGAGCACCGCGATGACCTCGGCCAGCTTCACGCTCACCGCTGCCCCCCGAGGTGTCCCGTCGCTTCCGAGATGGCTTGCACCAACCGCGGCCACTCGCTACGCACCGCCGCCCGCAGGTACCGCTCGTCCAAGCCGACGAACGTATCACAGCGGCGAACGGCAATTCCCCTGTCATGCAAACTTTTTCGGAGCCGGACCGCGTCCGGCGTGCGGAACAGCACGAACGGCGCCTGGCCGTCGACCACCTCGGCGCCCACCGACGCCAGGCCCGCCACCATCTGGGCGCGCAGCCGCGCCAATCGCGTCGCGCCGGCCGCCGCGGCGCTGACCGCCTGCCGACCGCAACACTGCGCGATGGCCGTCAGTTGCAGCGTGCCCACCGGCCAGTGCGCCCGCTGCACGGTCAGCCGCGCCAACACCTCGGGGGAACCGAGCGCGTAGCCCACCCGCAACCCGGCCAGTGCCCACGTCTTGGTCAGGCTGCGCAACACCAGCACGTCGGGCAGCGCGTCGCCGGCCACCGACTGCGGCTCACCGGGAATCGAGTCGGCGAAGGCCTCGTCGACCACCAGGATCCGCCCGGGCCGGCGTAACGCCAGCAGTTGTCCGCGGGCGTGCAACACCGAGGTGGGGTTGGTCGGGTTACCCACCACGACGAGGTCGGCGTCGTCGGGGACGGCCGCACCGGCCAGGCCGAACGGCGGCTCCAGCACGACGTGGTGCACCGGCACCCCGGCCGCGGTCAGGGCGACGGCGGGCTCGGTGAACGCCGGCGCGATGATCGCCGCCCGGCGCGGACGCAGGTTGGCCAGCAGCGCGAAGGCCTCGGCCACGCCGGCCAGCGGCAGCACCTCGTCGCGGGTCCGGCCGTGCCGCTCGGCGGCCGCGTCCTGGGCCCGGTGGACGTCGTCGAGGCTCGGGTAGCGCGCCAGATCGGGCAGCCGCTCGGCCAGTCGTCGCAGCAGCCACTCCGGCGGGCGGCCGTGCCGGACGTTGACGGCGAAATCCAGCATCCCGGGCGCGACGGCCTGATCACCGTGGTAGCGCGCCGCAGGCGGGCTCAGGTTCAGACTCGCCATCCGTGAAACACTAGTGCGCCGGCCGGGCCGCCCGGCGATGCATCGGCAACACCGTCACACCCGGCCCCACCCATCAAGGACAATGGTGAGGTGACAGGCACAAGGCCGGCCGAGCGCGAAGCCCACGGGGCGCAACTGGTGATCTTCGATCTCGACGGCACGCTGACCGACTCCGCGGAGGGGATCGTCGCCAGCTTCCTGCATGCGCTCGACCACATCGGCGCCCCGGTGCCGCCCGGCGACCTCGTCGCGCAGATCGTCGGCCCGCCGATGGACGACACGTTCCGGGCCATGGAGCTCGGCGCCGACGCCGAGGAGGCCATCGCCGCGTTTCGCGCCGAGTACGGCGCTCGGGGCTGGGCGAAGAACGCGCTCTTCGACGGGATCGAGGCGCTGCTGGTGGATCTGCGCGCCGTCGGCGTCCGGCTGGCGGTCGCCACCTCCAAGCTGGAACCCACGGCGCGGCGCATCCTCGCTCATTTCGGGCTCGACCAGCACTTCGAGGTCATCGCCGGCGCCAGCCCCGACGGTTCGCGCAAGACCAAGGTCGACGTGCTGGCCCATGCCCTGGCGCAGCTGCGGCCCCTGCCCGAGCGGGTACGCATGGTCGGCGACCGCAGCCACGACGTGCACGGCGCGGCCGCGCACGGCATCGACACGGTGGTGGTCGGCTGGGGCTACGGCAAGGCCGATTTCCCCGACCGCGCAGCCGCGAGCGACGCCGCCGAATCCGGCGTGACGCACGCCTCGACCATGGACGAACTGCGGAGGGCACTGGGTGTCTAGTCGCGAGGCGCTGCACGTCACGTTCGTGTGCACCGGCAACATCTGCCGTTCGGTGATGGCCGAGAAGATGTTCGCCGACCAGCTGCGCCGGCGGGGCCTGGCCGACGCGGTGCGGGTGAGCAGCGCCGGCACCGGCAACTGGCATGTGGGCGAGCGCGCCGACGAGCGGGCGGCCGGCGTGCTGCGCGCCCACGGCTACGCGTGCGAGCACCGCGCCGCACAGGTCGACGCCGAGCACCTGGGCGCCGATCTGGTGGTGGCCCTCGACCGCAACCACGCCCGGATGCTGCGGCACCTGGGCGCCGACGAGGATCGCGTCCGGATGCTGCGGTCCTTCGACCCGCGTAGCGGCGCCCACACCCCCGACGTGGACGATCCCTACTACGGCGACACCGAAGACTTCGAACGCGTCTACGCCGTCATCGAGGCCGCGCTGCCCGGCCTGCACGACTGGGTCGACGAACGGCTCGCGCAGAACGGATCCCCTTGATGCGCCGGTTGCCCTTCCCGCTGCGCCCGGGCTGGATCGTGCTGGCGCTGGTGGTCCTCGCCTTCGCGTACCTGTGCTTCACGGTGCTCGCGCCCTGGCAGCTGGGCAAGCACAGCAGGACCTCGCAGGAGAACCGCCAGATCGAAGCTTCGCTGAACACCGCACCGGTTCCGTTGAAAACGCTACTGCCGCAGCAGAATTCGGCGGCTCCCGGCGCGCAGTGGCGCCAGGTCACCGCAACCGGGCACTATCTGCCGGACGTGCAAGTGCTGGCCCGGTTGCGGGTGATCGACTCGAAGCCGGCGTTCGAGGTGCTGGCGCCGTTCGTCGTCGACGGCGGACCGACCGTCCTGGTCGACCGCGGCTATGTGCGTCCTTTGGAGGGGTCTCACGTCCCGCCGATACCCCGCCCACCCGCGCCGACGGTGACCATCACGGCGCGGCTGCGCAACTCCGAGACCCCGGCGGCGAACAAGGATCCGTTCGTGGGCGACGGTGTGCAGCAGGTCTATTCGATCGACACCGAACAGGTCGCCGTGCTGACCAAGACGCCACTGGCCGGGTCCTACCTGCAACTGATCGACGGTCAGCCCGGTGGGCTCGGCGTGGTAGGCGTGCCGCAGCTGGACGCCGGCCCGTTCCTGTCCTACGGCATCCAGTGGATCGCGTTCGGCATCCTCGCACCCATCGGCTTGGGCTACTTCGCCTACTCGGAGATCCGCGCCCGGCGACAGGAGAAACAACACCGGCCGGCGCCCGAGGCAGCACCCACCCCCGAAGCGCCCGAGGCGCCGCAGTCCGTCGAGGCCAAACTCGCCGACCGCTACGGCCGCCGGCGGTAACCCGACAGATACGTCAACAGTCCGGCCAACACCGCGGCACCCGCTTGCACCAGCGACGACAGCGTCACCGCGCGCCGCAGGTCGGCCACCGTCGGCTCGCGGCCATCGCCGAGGGTGGGCCGGATCTGCAGTCCGTGCTGGTAGTGCGTGGGACCGCCCAGGCGCACGCCCAGCGCCCCGGCGAAGGCGGCCTCGACGACGCCGGCGTTGGGGCTGGGGTGACGGGCGGCATCGCGGCGCCAGGCCCGAGCCGCGTCCGCCGGTGATCCCCCGACCACCGGCGCCAGCAGCACCGTCAGCGACGCGGTCACCCGCGCGGCGAGGAAGTTGGCGGCGTCGTCCAATCTCGCCGCGGCCCAACCGAACCGGAGATACCGCGGCGAGCGATAGCCGACCATCGAGTCCAGGGTGTTGATGCCGCGATATACCAGGACCGCGGGCAAGCCGCCGGCCGCCGCGAACAGCAGCGGTGCCACTTGGGCGTCGGAGGTGTTCTCGGCGATCGATTCCAGCGACGCACGGGTCAGGCCCGCGCGGTTCAGCGACGCCGGGTCACGCCCGCACAACGACGGCAGCAGCGCACGCGCGGCCTCGACGTCGCCATGTCCCAGCCGCTCCGACATGTCCAGTCCGGTGCGGGCCAACGAGGTGCCACCCAGCGAGACCCAGGTGGCCGCGGCCGTCGCCGCGATCGGCCACACCCGGGCGCACCGCGCGGCGGCCTGCTGCATCGCCAGGCCCAACACGCCCACCGCCCCGATCAGCGCCCCGACATGGACCGCGCCGGCGATCCGGCTGTCGCGGTAGGTCAGCTTCTCCAGCGCGGCGGCGGTACGGCCGAACAGCGCGACCGGATGACCCCGTCGCGGGTCGCCCAGCGCGCGGTCGGCCAAAACGCCGATCGCCACGCCCGCGACTCGAGCCTGCCTCGCAACCACCTCGGCAGCGTCTCACACCCTCGCGCCCCGCCTCGGCTAGGCGACCGCCACGATTACGACCGCGATGACCAGCACGATCAGGACCGCCACCGTCCACCACAGCCCGTAGCCGTGCTTGAACCGGCCGTCGGCGCGCGTCATCTGGGGGCTGGCCGACGGCGCGACCCCCCATTTGCCGCCGGGCGACATGTTCGGCGGGTCGGGGGGCGGAGGACTCGAGTTGCCAGGTTCAGTGCTCATCCGGGCATGTCTGCCCATTATCAGGCGGATATAACGTCAGATCATTGATCGTGCCGATCCGGCGATGGTCTACTCGAAGGCATGAGGCCCAGCAGGCGAGGTCGGCGGTGAAGCGGCCCGCGACCCGCGTCGCCGACCTGCTGAACCCGGCGGCGTTGTTGTTGCCCGCCGCGAACGTCATCATGCAGTTGTCGTTGCCCGGCGTCGGCTATGGCGTGCTGGAAAGCCCGGTGGACAGCGGCAACGTCTACAAGCATCCCTTCAAGCGCGCGCGCACCACCGGCACCTATCTGGCGGTCGCGGCCATCGGGACCGAGTCCGATCGGGCGATGATCCGCGCCGCCGTCGACGGCGCGCACCGGCAGGTCCGGTCGACAGCATCAAGCCCGGTGTCCTACAACGCATTCGACCCGAAGCTGCAGCTGTGGGTGGCGGCCTGCCTGTACCGGTACTTCGTTGAGCAACACGAGTTCCTGTACGGCCCGCTGGACGACGCGACCGCCGACGCCGTCTATCAAGACGGCAAGCGGCTGGGCACCACGCTGCAGGTGCCCGAGAGCATGTGGCCGCCGGACCGGGCCGCCTTTGATGCGTACTGGAAGCGTTCGCTCGAAGAACTGCACATCGACCCCCCGGTGCGCGAACATCTGCACGGGGTGGCTGCCATGGCGTTTCTGCCCTGGCCCTTGCGGGTGCTGGGGGGGCCGCTCAACCTGTTCGCGACGACTGGCTTTTTGGCTCCGCAGTTTCGGGCGATGATGCAGCTGGACTGGTCGCCGCGCCAGCAGCGCCGGTTCGAATGGCTGCTTTCGGCGCTGCGGCTGGCCGACCTGTTCATCCTCCATGACGCCTGGATCTTCCTGTATCGAATCTACTTGTGGGACATGCGGTTTCGCGCCCGGCGCGGCTGGCGGATCGTCTAGCGGGCACAGGGTCATTTCGAGGGGAAAATCTTCCTCGTCAATAGGCGAGCCCGTACCGCGCAAAGCGGACTAGCGTGGCAAGGCATGACGTTTCCACCGCTCAACCACGTCGCGGTCACGGTGCGCGACATCGACATCAGCGGCCCGTGGTATCGCAACCTGCTCGGCGCCGACCCGATCCTCGACGAGCACACCGATGCCGGATTTCACCATCAAGTGTGGATGCTCGACGGGGGCACGATATTCGGCATCCATCAGCACGACCGCGAGGCACCCGACGAAAAGTTCAGCGAACATCGCGTCGGTCTCGACCATGTCGGCTTCGGTTGCGCCAGCCGGGCCGAGCTGGAGAACTGGGTCACCAGGCTCGGCGAACTGGGCATCGAGCACGGCGGCATCGTGGATGCGCCGTACGGCTCCGGGCTGAGTTTCCGCGACCCCGACGGCATCGCCCTGGAGTTCTTCGCCCCACCCGGCTGATCGTCAGCGCGCCGTCGCGAAGAACGCGCGCACGTCCTCGACGAACAGCTCCGGTTGTTCGAACGCCGCGAAATGCCCGCCGCGCGGCATGTCCGTCCAGTGGGTGATGTTGTAGACCGGCTCGCACCAGCTACGAGGCGCCTTGAGCAGCTCACCGGGGAAAGCCGCGACGCCCGTTGGCAATTCGACGCGATCCCCGCCGCCCCAGACCGCAAAGCTCTCCCAGTACAGGCGGGCCGAGGACGCGGCGGTGTTGGTCACCCAGTACACCATCACATTGTCGAGCAGCTCGTCGCGGCTGACCGCGTTCTCGGGATGCCCGTCGCAATCGGCCCAATCCCAGAACTTTTCGACGATCCAGGCCAGCTGCCCCACAGGCGAATCAGCCAAGCCGTAGCCCAGTGTCTGCGGCCGGGTGGACTGTTGCTTGGAATAGCCGGTGCCCCACTTGCGGTGGTTGGCCAACCCAGCGAGCGCCCGCTGCTCCTCGTCGGTCGGGTTGGTCAGCGAGTCCTTGGTGGGCCGGCCGACCGGCATGTTCAGGTGGATCGCCAGGCAGTGGCCTCCCCCGTGGCTACTGTTGCGGCCGATCTGTGTCGTGACGGCGGCGCCCCAGTCGCCGCCCTGGGCGCCGTAGCGGTCGTACCCCAAGCGCAGCATGAGCGTTTCCCACGCCTCGGCAATCTTTTCCACGCCCCAGCCGGTCTCGGTGGGTTTTCCGGAGAACCCATATCCCGGAAGCGATGGACATACCACGTGGAAGGCGTCCTCGGCGCGGCCCGACGCGGGATTGGTCAACGGCTCGATCACCTTGTGGAACTCCACGATCGAACCCGGCCAGCCGTGCGTGATCACGAGCGGGAAGGCGTCGGCGTGCGGCGACCGCTGATGGATGAAATGGATGTCCAGGCCGTCGATTTCGGTGGTGAACTGATCGAAACGGTTGAGCGCGGCCTCCCGCGCTCGCCAGTCGTAGTCGTTGGCCCAGTAGTCGGCCAGCTCGCGGGTGTAGGCCAACGGCACGCCCTGGCTCCAGTCGTCCACGCATTCGGCCTCCGGCCAACGCGTACGGGCCAGCCGCGATCGCAGATCGTCGAGAACGTCGTCAGGAACCTCGATGCGGAACGGTTTCACGCGTTCATAGTGCCTGCGGCCGCCTGACCGGCGGCACGCACCCCGGCGCCGTCAGAGCGCTCGCAGGCCGCTGAGGGTCCGGCCGATCAGTTCACGTCGTTCGTCGATCGTCATCGAGTCACCGAGCGGTGCGTGCACCCTCAGATAGCCCTGTGTCACCAGTTCGCCGACCAGGAACCGCGTCGCACCGAGCGGCAGGGACAGCCGAGCGGCGATCTCTGCGACCGAGGGGCTCTGCACGCAATAGGTCAGGATCTGGCCCCGCACATCGTTTCTCGGCCAGCGCGGCGGCTTCGCTGTGGTGTCGAGCGCTTCGACCGGAGCCTCGAGCGCCAGTTCGACGCCGGCGTCGGTGCGGCCTCCCGTCAGCGCGTACGGCCGGACCAGGCTCGGCTCATTCGCGGTCTCTGATTCCGTGGCTTCGTCCCCCGACTGCCGAGGCGCGTCGGAATGTTTCCCCCCGGCATGCGGCGAACTATGGGCACCCATGTGGTGCTGCAGGAACCACAAGGTCTGGTCGGCATGCACCGATGCGCGCAGCTCGCTGGAGACCACCTTGAGCACGGTCCGATCGGTGTCGATCACGAATGTGGTCCGTCTGACCGGGAGCAGCCGGGCCAGCAGGCCACGGCGCCGGGTGTGTCGGCCGCGCCGGGCCTCGTCACGCGCGGCGACGGATCTACGCAGCTTGGCGAACCTGCCTCGGCGCACCCCGAACAGCTCGGACACCACGCCGTCCGCGTCGGAGAGCAGCGGATAGTCGAACGAGCGCTGTTGCGCGAAATGGGCCTGCCTGTCGACGGTGTCGGTGCTGATGCCCACCCGCTGGGCGCCCACCGTCACGAATTCGTTGCTGAGGTCCCGAAAATGACAGGCCTGGGCCGTACAGATCGGTGAGGATGCGAGTGGGAAGAAGAACAGCACAACCGGTCCTTCGGCAAGGAGCGCGGACAGCGCCCGGGGCCGACCGGTGTGATCAAACAAAGTGAAGTCAGGCGCCTTCTCGCCCGCGATCATCGGCAAAGACTAACGCCGGGGCGCTTTGCGCGAAGCACACTCGGATAATTCGGTCTGTCAACCGGAGGTTGCCGATTGTTACAAATTGTTTCGTGGGCCGCGAACCGCCCAGCGCATCTGGGACGATTTCGAATTTATGAAGCTCGTTCTGATGATTTCCGGCGTGGCGGCCGTCATTGGCTTGGCGGTGCCCGCGCACGCCGATGACACCGACGACGCGTTCCTCGCGTCGCTCAATTCGGCCGGCTTCACCTATAACGATCCGGCGCAGGTCATCCAGGCCGCCCACTATGTGTGCTCGGCGGCTGGGGGCGGCACGGCGATGGCGGATATCGCCAAGGCGATGACGTCGAAGGCGGCCGCACTGACCGAAGAGAAAGCGGAGAAATTCACCGCGATCGCGGCCAGCGCCTACTGTCCGGACGCTATTTCGTCGACCACCACGACGACGGCCGCCAGCTCGTAAGCGAGCGATTCGGCGCGGTCGCGCCGTCGCGCGCAAATGTCGGTGGGCGCGGACGGTATCGAACCGCCGACCGCTGGTGTGTAAAACCAGAGCTCTACCACTGAGCTACGCGCCCGTTGCCCCGGGCAGGCTACCCGTCCGAAGGCCAAGTTCCCAAAATTTCCAGCCCCGCTCAGCCCCGCAGTGCGGCCAGGGCATCGGTCCAGAGCCGCTGATCGCGGGACTCGCCAGGCTGTTTCATCTCGGCGAAGCGGATGATCCCGGACCGATCGACGACGAACGTCCCGCGGTTGGAGTAACCGGCGTCCTCGTTGAACACGCCATAGCTCTGGCTGACCGCGCCATGGGGCCAGAAGTCCGACAACACCGGGAAGGTGAAACCGCTGTCCAGCGACCAGACCCGGTGGGTCGGCGGAGGTCCCACCGAGATCGCCAGGGGCGCGCTGTCGTCGTTTTCGAAATCGGGCAGGTGGTCGCGCAACAGGTCCAGCTCGCCCTGGCAGATCCCGGTGAATGCCAGCGGGAAGAAGACCAGCAGCACGTTCTTGGCGTCCCGATAGGAGCTCAGCGTGACGCGTTGTTGATTCTGGTCGCGCAAGGTGAAATCCGGGGCGGCTGTGCCGACGGGCAGCATCAACGCTTCCCGGCACGGGATTTGGGCTGCACCAGCCGGCTGGCGCTCCAGTCCCCCAGGTTGACCGACGAGGTCGGCATCAAACCGGCGGTGGGCGCGGCCTCCGCGATTTCGGCCGGCAACACATGCCCGGGCTTGCCGGTTTTGGGCGTCAGCACCCAGATCACGCCGTCTTCGGCCAGCGGGCCGATCGCATCCATCAGGGTGTCCACCAGGTCGCCGTCACCGTCTCGCCACCACAGCAGAACGACGTCGACTACCTCGTCGGTGTCTTCGTCGAGCAAGTCGCTGCCGCAGGCCTCCTCGACCGCGGCGCGGATGTCGTCATCGGTGTCTTCATCCCAGCCCCACTCCTGGACAACTTGGTCGGGTTGGATGCCCAATTTGCGAGCGTAGCTCGGGGCGTGATCCGCCGCGACCACCGTGGAGCCTCCTTAATGTCCGCACGCGATGCGATTGAGGATTATCGTCGCACAGCCAGAACCCGGTCCATACTTCCGCATCATCACGTTGCCAGACACAGTTTCACCGCGTTCTTCTTCGTGTCGTTGAGCTGGTCGACCCGTTTGTTGAATTCGCCGGTTCCCGCGTGCGTGCCGATGGCGTTGGCCACCGCCCGCGCGGCGTCGATGTAGGCGTTGAAGGCGTCCTTTATCTGCTGCGACATCGCATCGCTGAAGCTGTTGCCCACCGTGGTGGCGCTGTCGTTGAGGGCGTCGATGGCCGGGCCTTCGGTCGGGCCGGTACCGCGGCCGGCGTTGAACGCCTTCACGAACTCGTTGGTCTTGTCGATCGCGTTCTTGCTGGTGGTGATCAGCGTGGCGCAGGCGGTGCGCACCGCCTTGGTGGTCAACGATTGCTGCCGCTGTGACTCCCGCACGCTCGAGGTCACCGACGAGGCCGACACCGACGCGGACACCGACTGCCGGTAGGCCGGCGCCACCTTGGTGTCGGGCGTGGCCGTGCCGTTGGTGACGGAGGTGCACCCGACGATGCCCATCAGTGCCACGGCCACACATCCCAGCGCCAAGGCCCCGCGCTGGGGCAAAGCCTTCACCTGCGTCTGAGGGACTGCACCCCACCGGATGAGCACACGGCTGACGTTACCGGGTGGGTTGCCCGACTGCCCCATACCCGCCGAGTTCGTGTTCGCCGCGCCACGCTTCGCCGGCGAGCCGACGTCGGCTATCCGCGCGAGACACGGGTGCGGCACGATGGTGGCAGGGTGCGACCCGCCCGTTACGGCACACATTCCGCCAACAACAGGAGTAGTGCGTTGACAACTGAGTTCGTGCGCCACGATCTGGCCACAAACCCCCACAGCGCAACCGAACCCGACCGCGTTCGGGTGATCCGCGAGGGGGTGGCCTCCTACCTGCCCGACATCGATCCCGAAGAGACGTCGGAGTGGCTGGAGTCCTTCGATGAGCTGCTGGAGCGCTCCGGCCCGTCGCGGGCGCGTTATCTGATGCTGCGATTGCTGGAACGGGCCGGCGAGCAGCGCGTCGCGGTCCCGTCGCTGACTTCCACCGACTACGTCAACACCATTCCGACCGAACTCGAGCCGTGGTTCCCCGGCGACGAGGACGTGGAGCGGCGCTATCGCGCGTGGATCCGGTGGAACGCGGCGATCATGGTGCACCGCGCCCAGCGCCCGGGAGTCGGTGTGGGCGGCCACATTTCGACTTACGCCTCGTCGGCGGCGCTGTACGAGGTCGGATTCAACCACTTCTTCCGCGGTAAATCGCACCCCGGAGGGGGCGACCAGGTGTTCATCCAGGGCCACGCGTCCCCGGGCATCTATGCCCGCGCGTTCCTGGAAGGCCGGTTGACCGCCGACCGGATGGACGGCTTCCGGCAGGAGCACAGCCACGCCGGCGGCGGGCTGCCGTCGTACCCGCACCCGCGGTTGATGCCCGACTTCTGGGAGTTCCCCACGGTCTCGATGGGGCTCGGCCCGCTCAACGCGATCTACCAGGCGCGGTTCAACCACTACCTGCACGACCGCGGCATCAAGGACACGTCCGACCAGCACGTGTGGTGCTTCCTGGGCGACGGCGAGATGGACGAGCCGGAGAGCCGGGGTCTGGCGCACGTGGGCGCGCTGGAGGGCTTGGACAACCTGACGTTCGTGATCAACTGCAACCTGCAGCGCCTCGACGGCCCGGTGCGCGGCAACGGCAAGATCATTCAGGAGCTGGAGTCGTTTTTCCGTGGCGCCGGCTGGAACGTCATCAAGGTGGTCTGGGGCCGCGAGTGGGACGCCCTGCTGCATGCCGACCGCGACGGCGCGCTGGTCAATCTCATGAACACCACCCCGGACGGCGACTACCAGACGTACAAGGCCAATGACGGTGCGTACGTGCGCGATCACTTCTTCGGCCGCGACCCGCGCACCAAGGCGCTCGTGGAGCACATGAGCGATTCCGAGATCTGGAACCTCAAGCGCGGCGGCCACGACTACCGCAAGGTCTACGCCGCCTACCGCGCCGCCGTCGACCACAAGGGCCAGCCCACGGTCATCCTGGCCAAGACCATCAAGGGCTATTCGCTGGGCGCACATTTCCAGGGCCGCAACGCCACCCACCAGATGAAAAAGCTTGCGCTGCAAGACCTTAAGGACTTCCGCGATGCGATCCGGATCCCGATCAGCGACGCCCAGCTGGAAGAGGATCCCTACCTGCCGCCCTACTATCACCCCGGCTCCGACGCCGAGGAGATCCGCTACATGGTCGACCGCCGGCGCACCCTCGGGGGCTTTTTGCCCGAGCGGCGGACCAAGGCGAAGGCGCTGCGGCTGCCGGGCCGCGAAACCTACGCCGCGCTGAAAAAGGGGTCGGGAAACCAGGAGGTCGCGACCACCATGGCGACGGTGCGGACCTTCAAGGAAGTGTTGCGGGACAAAGAAGTTGGCCCGCGTATCGTGCCGATCATCCCCGACGAGGCGCGCACCTTCGGGATGGACTCCTGGTTCCCGTCGCTGAAGATCTACAACCGCAACGGCCAGCTGTACACCGCAGTGGACGCCGAGCTGATGCTGGCCTACAAGGAAAGCGAAGGCGGCCACATCCTGCACGAGGGCATCAACGAGGCCGGGTCGGTGGGGTCGTTCATCGCGGCCGGCACGTCGTATGCGACGCACAACGAGCCGATGATCCCGATCTACATCTTCTATTCGATGTTCGGCTTCCAGCGCACCGGCGACGGCCTGTGGGCCGCCGCCGACCAGATGACACGCGGGTTCTTGCTCGGGGCCACCGCGGGGCGCACCACGCTGACGGGCGAGGGCCTGCAGCACGCCGACGGCCACTCGCTGCTGCTCGCCAGCACCAACCCCGCCGTGGTCGCCTACGATCCGGCCTTCGCCTACGAGATCGCCTACATCGTGGAGAGCGGCCTGGCGCGAATGTTCGGGGAGAACCCCGAAGACGTGTTCTTCTACATCACCGTCTACAACGAGCCGTACGTGCAGCCGCCCGAGCCCGAGAACTTCGACCCCGAGGGCGTGCTGCGCGGCCTCTACCGTTACCGCGTCGCCACCGAGCAGCGGACCAATAAGGCGCAGATCCTGGCGTCCGGGGTGGCAATGCCGTCGGCGCTCAATGCCGCCGACATGCTCGCCGCGGAGTGGGACGTCGCCGCCGACGTGTGGTCGGTGACCAGCTGGGGCGAGCTGAACCGCGACGGTGTGGCCGTCGACAGGGCGAGGCTGCGCCATCCGGACCGGCCGGCCGGCGTCCCGTACGTCACCGAGGCCCTCGAGAACGCGAGCGGGCCGATTGTCGCGGTGTCGGATTGGATGCGTGCCGTTCCCGAGCAGATCCGGCCCTGGGTCCCAGGCACCTACGTGACCCTGGGCACCGACGGGTTCGGCTTCTCGGACACCCGGCCGGCGGCGCGGCGGTATTTCAACACCGACGCCGAATCGCAGGTGGTCGCGGTGCTGGAGGCGCTGGCGCGCGACGGTGAGATCGACCCCTCGGTGCCGATCGCCGCGGCCCGCCAGTACCAGATCGACGACGTACAGGCCGCCCCCGAGCAGACGTCGGACCCCGGGGTGGCCTGACGGGCGGCACGGCTCCGGCCACCCGCCCGCCCAGCGTGAAGTTATCTTCACGCTGGGCACCGAGCGTGAAGATAACTTCACGCTCGACGTCCGCCCCCAACGCCGCGAACAACACGCGCCGGCTTTGGGGGAAACTTCCAGAAATGGCGCGTAGGTTTTAGGGGTGAATGACAACCCCTTCGCCGGTCCGTTCGCCAAGCAGCCGCGATCGCCACTGGAGCTGCTGGATACCGTGCCGGACTCCGTCCTGCGCCGGCTGAAGCAGTACTCCGGCCGGCTGGCCACCGAAGCGGTCTCGGTGATGGGCGACCGGTTGCCGTTCTTCGCCGACCTGGAAGCCTCGCAGCGCGCCAGCATGGCGCTGGTCGTGCAGACGGCCATCAACAACTTCGCGGAGTGGATGCAGGACCCGCACAGCAACGTCAGCCACACCGCGCAGGCGTTCGAACTGGTACCCCAAGACCTCGCCCGCCGCATCGCGCTGCGCCACAGCGTCGACATGGCGCGCGTGACCATGGACTTCTTCGAGGAAGTGGTCCCGCTGCTGGCCCGCTCCGAAGAGCAGCTGACCGCGCTGACCGTGGGCATCCTCAAATACAGCCGCGACCTGGCGTTCACCGCCGCCACCGCCTACGCGAACGCGGCCGAAGCACGCGGCACTTGGGACAGCCGGATGGAAGCCAGCGTCGTCGACGCGGTGGTCCGCGGCGACACCGGCCCCGAGCTGCTGTCCCGCGCCGCGGCGCTGAACTGGGACACCACCGCCCCGGCGACGGTCGTCGTCGGCACCCCGGCCCCCGGCCGCGACGGATCGACCGGCCCGGACGACAGCGAGCGCGCGAGTCAGCACGTCCGCGATATCGCGGCGCAGCACGGGCGCGCGGCCCTCACCGACGTGCACGGCACCTGGCTGGTGGCGATCGTGTCCGGCCAACTGTCACCAACCGACAAATTCCTCGGCGATTTGCTGGCGGCCTTCGCCGACGGTCCCGTGGTCGTCGGACCCACCGCGCCGATGCTGACGGCGGCCTACCACAGCGCCAGCGAGGCGATCTCCGGCATGAACGCCGTGGGTGGCTGGCGCGGTGCGCCGCGGCCGGTGCCGGCCCGCGAGCTGCTGCCCGAACGGGCCCTGATGGGCGACGCGTCGGCGATCGTGGCCCTGCATACCGACGTGATGGGCCCGCTGGCCGACGCGGGTCCCACGCTGATCGAGACGCTTGACGCTTACTTAGATTGTGGCGGCGCGATTGAGGCCTGTGCCAGAAAGTTGTTCGTTCATCCAAACACCGTGCGCTACCGACTCAAGCGGATCACCGACTTCACCGGCCGCGATCCCATGCAGCCGCGAGACGCATATGTGCTGCGAGTGGCGGCGACGGTCGGCCAGCTCAACTACCCCATCAATCCGTCAAGCGCCGACAACAACGCCATGCCGGCGGTTCCGCTGCCGGTCAGAGGGGTCGCCGCGCGCCAATCCGGGTGACAGTGACCCAGGCAACAGATCGCGGCGCGATATCAAACCTGTAGCTTAAGGAGCTGTTTTGTAGGGAGTTCACAAAAACCTAAGACGAGGTTCATAATCTGATACACCCGCCAAAACCGTTTCCACAGTGTTCTCTTAAACACGTGATTGCATTGCTTGCGCCCGGACAGGGTTCGCAGACCGAGGGGATGCTGTCGCCGTGGCTCGAACTCGCCGGCGCTGCTGACCAGTTGGCGCTGTGGTCCAAGGCCAGTGGCCTCGACCTCGTGCGCCTGGGCACCACTGCATCGACCGAAGAAATCACCGACACTGCGGTCACCCAGCCACTGGTCGTCGCCGCCACGCTGCTGGCCCATCAGGAGCTGACCAAGCGTGGCCTGCTGTCGGATGCGGAATTGGTCGTCGCCGGCCACTCGGTCGGCGAGATCGCCGCATACGCGATCGCCGGCGTGATCGCCGCCGACGACGCCGTCGCGCTGGCCGCCACCCGTGGCGCCGAGATGGCCAAGGCTTGCGCCGTCGAGCCCACCGGCATGTCGGCGGTGCTCGGCGGGGACGAGGGCGAGGTTCTTGCCCGGCTCGAGCAGCTCGACCTGTTTCCCGCCAACCGCAACGCCGCGGGCCAGATCGTCGCCGCCGGCTCGCTGTCCGCGCTGGAGAAGCTGGCCGAGGACCCGCCGGAGAAGGCCCGGGTGCGCGCCCTGGGTGTGGCCGGAGCGTTCCACACCAAGTACATGGCGTCGGCGCTCGACGGCTACGCCGCCGCGGCGGCCGCCGTCCAGACGTCCGAGCCAACCGCCACGCTGCTGTCGAACCGCGACGGCAAGCCCGTCGCGTCGGCGGCCGCGGCGATGGAGGCGCTGGTCGCCCAGCTGACCCAGCCGGTGCGCTGGGACCTGTGCACCGCGACGCTGCGTGACCTGGAAGTCACTGCGGCCGTGGAGTTCCCGCCCGCGGGCACGCTCACCGGCATCGCCAAACGAGAACTTCGGGGGATCACGGCTCGTGCCGTCAAGTCTCCCGCAGACCTGGACGCATTGGCCGAGCTCTAAAGCCAGCTCGACCAGTTGCACAACCAGTACAACCGCATAGCACGTCAATTCGACTAACACACAACACATTACGAAGGGAAGCACGCTGTGGCCGTCAGCCAGGAAGAAATCATCGCCGGTATCGCCGAGATCATCGAAGAGGTAACCGGTATCGAGCCCTCCGAGGTCACCCCGGAGAAGTCCTTCGTCGACGACCTGGACATCGACTCGCTGTCGATGGTCGAGATCGCCGTTCAGACCGAGGACAAGTACGGCGTCAAGATCCCCGACGAGGACCTCGCCGGTCTTCGCACCGTCGGTGACGTCGTCTCCTACATCCAGAAGCTCGAGGAAGAGAACCCCGAGGCTGCCGAGGCGCTGCGCGCCAAGCTGGAGACCGAGAACCCCGAGGCGGTCGCGAACGTCAAGTCGAGGCTGGAAGCGGACAGCAAGTGAGCAAGCCTTCCACTGCTAATGGCGGTTACCCCAGCGTTGTGGTAACCGCCGTCTCGGCGACGACATCGATCGCGCCGGACATCGAGAGCACGTGGAAGGGTTTGTTGGCCGGCGAGAGCGGCATCCACGTCCTCGAAGACGAGTTCATCACCAAGTGGGACCTGCCCGTCAAGATCGGTGGACACCTCAAGGAGCCCATCGACGAACACATGAGCAGGCTCGACTTGCGCCGCATGTCCTACGTACAGCGGTTGGCCAAACTGCTCAGCGGTCAGTTGTGGGAGAGCGCCGGTAGTCCGGAGGTCGACCCCGACCGGTTCTCGGTCGTGGTCGGCACCGGGCTCGGCGGCGCCGAACGGATCGTGGAGAGCTACGACCTGATGAACGAGGGTGGCCCCCGCAAGGTGTCGCCGCTCGCGGTTCAGATGATCATGCCCAACGGCGCCGCGGCGGTGGTGGGCCTGCAGCTCGGCGCTCGCGCCGGCGTCATCACCCCGGTCTCGGCCTGCTCGTCGGGCTCGGAGGCGATCGCGCACGCGTGGCGTCAGATCGTCATGGGCGACGCCGACTTCGCCGTCTGCGGCGGTGTCGAGGGTCCCATCGAAGCGCTGCCGATCGCGGCGTTCTCGATGATGCGGGCCATGTCGACGCGCAACGATGAGCCCGAGCGCGCATCGCGGCCGTTCGACAAGGACCGCGACGGCTTCGTGTTCGGTGAAGCCGGGGCGATGATGATCATCGAGACCGAAGAGCACGCCAAGGCCCGGGGCGCCAAGCCGCTGGCCCGGTTGCTGGGTGCCGGCATCACCTCGGACGCCTTCCACATGGTGGCGCCCGCGGCGGACGGCGTCCGTGCCGGCCGGGCGATGACGAGGTCGCTCGAGCTGGCGGGTTTGTCGCCGGCGGACATTGACCACGTCAACGCGCACGGCACCGCGACGCCGATCGGCGACACGGCCGAGGCCAACGCCATTCGGGTCGCCGGTTGCCAGGAAGCGGCGGTGTACGCACCGAAGTCGGCTCTGGGGCACTCCATTGGTGCGGTCGGAGCTCTGGAGTCTGTTCTCACGGTATTGAGCCTTCGGGACGGCGTGATACCGCCAACACTCAACTACGAAACACCCGATCCCGAGATCGATTTGGACGTTGTCGCGGGCGAACCCCGCTACGGCGATTTCCGTTACGCGATCAACAACTCATTCGGGTTCGGTGGCCACAACGTGGCACTCGCCTTCGGGCGTTACTGAGCACGGAAGGAACGTTCGCAAGACCCATGACAGAGCTGGTTACCGGGAAAACGCTCCCGAACGTGGTCGTCACTGGCGTCGCCATGACGACCGCGTTGGCTACTGATGCCGAGAACACCTGGAAGCTGTTGTTGGACAGCCAAAGTGGTATCCGCAAACTCGAGGATCCGTTCGTCGAGGAGTTCGACCTGCCGGTGCGCATCGGCGGGCATTTGCTGGAGGAATTCGACAGCCAAATGACCCGTATCGAGTTGCGCCGGACGGGCTACCTGCAGCGGATGTCCACCATTCTGGGCCGCCGGGTCTGGGAGAACGCCGGCTCCCCCGAGGTCGACAGCAATCGCCTGATGGTGTCGATCGGAACCGGTTTGGGTTCGTCGGAGGAGATGGTCTTCAGCTACGACGACATGCGCGCTCGTGGCATGAAGGCCGTTTCTCCGCTGGGCGTTCAGAAGTACATGCCCAACGGCGCCTCGGCGGCGGTGGGACTCGAGCGCCAGGCCAAGGCCGGGGTGATCACGCCGGTGTCGGCGTGCGCGTCGGGTTCTGAGGGCGTGGCGCAGGCGTGGCGCAACATCGTGTTCGGCGAGGCCGACATCGCGATCTGCGGCGGTGTGGAAACGCGTATCGAAGCGGTGCCCATTGCGGCGTTCGCCCAGATGCGCATCGTGATGTCGACCAAGAACGACGACCCGGCCGGCGCGTGTCGCCCGTTCGACCGCGACCGCACCGGCTTCGTGTTCGGCGAGGCCGGCGCGCTGATGGTCATCGAGACCGAGGAACACGCCAAAGCCCGCGGCGCCAACATCTTGGCCCGCATCATGGGCGCCAGCATCACCTCCGACGGCTACCACATGGTGGCGCCGGACCCCAACGGCGAACGCGCCGGGCACGCCATGAGCCGGGCCATCCAGCTCGCGGGCCTGTCCCCCAGCGATATTCACCACGTCAACGCCCACGCCACCGGCACCTCCGTCGGTGACGTCGCCGAGAGCAAGGCCATCAACAACGCGCTGGGCGCTCACGGCGGCAACGCGGCCGTCTATGCCCCCAAAGCCGCGCTGGGCCACTCGGTGGGCGCGGTCGGAGCCGTGGAATCCATCCTGACCGTGCTCGCGCTGCGCGACCAGGTGGTCCCGCCCACGCTCAACCTGGAAAACCTCGACCCCGAAATCGACCTCGACGTCGTGGCCGGCAAACCACGGCCGGGCAACTACGAGTACGCGATCAACAACTCGTTCGGGTTCGGCGGACACAACGTGGCCATCGCCTTCGGGCGGTACTAAACCCGAGCAACACCGAATATCAGGAGACCTGCGATGACAATCACGGCCCCCGAGACGGTTGGCGAGTCGCTCGACCCTCGCGACCCGCTGTTGCGCTTGAGCAATTTCTTCGACGATGACTCCGTCGAGCTGCTGCACGAGCGCGATCGTTCCGGCGTGCTTGCCGCCGCGGGAACCGTGAACGGCGTGCGCACCATCGCGTTCTGCACCGACGGCACCGTCATGGGCGGCGCGATGGGCATCGAGGGGTGCACGCACATCGTCAACGCCTACGACACCGCCATCGAGGAGCAGAGCCCGATCGTGGGCATCTGGCACTCCGGCGGTGCCCGGCTGGCCGAGGGTGTCAAGGCACTCCACGCGGTCGGCCTGGTCTTCGAGGCGATGATCCGGGCGTCCGGCTACATCCCGCAGATCTCGGTGGTCGTCGGCTTCGCCGCCGGCGGCGCCGCCTACGGGCCGGCCCTGACCGACGTCATCGTGATGGCCCCGGAAAGCCGGGTGTTCGTCACCGGGCCCGACGTGGTGCGCAGCGTCACCGGCGAGGACGTGGACATGTGCTCGCTCGGCGGCCCGGAAACCCACCACAAGAAGTCCGGGGTGTGCCACATCGTCGCCGACGACGAGCTCGACGCCTACGAGCGCGGTCGCCGATTGGTCGGGTTGTTCTGCCAGCAAGGGCATTTCGACCGGGACAAGGCCGAGGCCGGTGACACCGACATCCACGCGCTGTTGCCCGAGTCGTCGCGGCGCGCCTACGACGTGCGCCCGATCGTGGCCGCGATCCTCGACGCCGAGACGCCGTTCGACGAGTTCCAGGCCAACTGGGCGCCGTCGATGGTGATCGGCCTGGGCCGGCTGTCCGGCCGCACGGTCGGCGTGCTGGCCAACAACCCGCTGCGGTTGGGCGGTTGCCTGAACTCCGAAAGTGCCGAGAAGGCGGCGCGTTTCGTGCGACTCTGCGACGCCTTCGGCATTCCGCTGGTCGTGGTCGTCGACGTGCCCGGCTACCTGCCCGGTGTCGACCAGGAGTGGGGCGGCGTGGTGCGCCGCGGCGCCAAGCTGTTGCATGCGTTCGGCGAGTGCACGGTTCCGCGTGTCACTCTGGTCACCCGAAAGACCTACGGCGGGGCCTACATCGCGATGAACTCACGGTCGCTGAACGCGACCAAGGTGTACGCGTGGCCGGACGCCGAGGTCGCGGTGATGGGCGCCAAGGCCGCCGTCGGCATTCTGCACAAGAAGAAGCTGGCCGCCGCGGCGGACCACGAGCGCGAAGCGCTGCACGACGAGCTGGCCGCCGAGCACGAGCGGATCGCGGGCGGCGTGGACAGCGCCATCGAGATCGGCGTCGTCGACGAGAAGATCGACCCGTCGCACACCCGCAGCAAGCTCACCGAGGCGCTGGCCCAGGCGCCCGCCCGCCGCGGTCGCCACAAGAACATCCCGCTGTAACTTTTTCTCGCGAGCAGACGCAAAAGCCCCCGACGCACGGCGTGTCGCGGGGCTCTTGCGTCTGCTCGCGCCCTAGCGCCCGCGGCCCAGGATCGCCGAAAGGGCTTGCCGCAGTTCCCCTTCGGGATCGGCGGGGAGTTCCTCGGCGCGCCACCCGACGAAGTCGTCCGGTCGGATCAGCAGCGCGCCCTCCGGCGGCAGCCCGGTGACCGCCGCCCACTCGTCGCTGTAGAAGCGGCGCGCGGCCAGCGACGCCGAAGTCGCTGCCGCACACCAGCGCTCGTCCCCGGACAGCACGGTGAATCGGGGTCCCAGCAGATCGAGTGTCGAGACTCCCTCGCGCACCCAGACGTGCGGCAGCCGGGTGCCGGGCTGGGCGCGCAATTCGTCCACCAGGCCGCCGCCGTCCGCGTCAGCTGTCACCACCGCGGCCGAACGGTACCGGTACCCGATGAGCAGGGCGAACATCGAGCGCTCCTCGTCGGCCGGCAATTGCGGTGCATCGCCACCCGCCCGCAGCAGCGCCGCCGACGGCCCGGTGAGCGACTGACGCGCGGCGAATCGGCCCACCGGATGACGCTCGGCCTGGTAAGTCGCCAACAGCTCCGGCGCGGCGGTGCCGCGCAGGACGGCAGCGAGTTTCCACGCCAGGTTGTGTGCGCTTTGGATGGCGGTGTTGGCACCTCCGGCTTTGAACGGCGGCATGGTATGCGCCGAATCGCCGACGAGAAATGCTCGCCCGCAATCGAATTGGTCGGCCACTCGTTCGTATGGTTGCCACGCCGCGACCTCGATGATGTCGATGTCGATCGGTTCGCCGATCGCCTTGGTCAGCACCTCGCGGCAGCGCTGCGGGGTGAACTGTTCGGCCGTCTCGCCTGCGCCGGGAAAGTAGGTGGTGATGAACATGCCGAGATCGCCCTCGGCGACCAGGAATATGCCATCCACGTCGTCGTTTTTGACCTGCACGCCGTCACCGTCGTGCAACTCCGGGATGAAGTGCCGCCATGGCGCCCGGAAGTAGACGAACACGACATAGATGGGCAGGGCGCCGTACCCGGATGTGGTGATGCCCAGCCATTCGCGGATGGGGCTGTGCACGCCGTCGGCGGCCACCAGATAGTCGGCGCGGATGGTCTCCGACTCTCCCGACTCCGCGTCGTGCACCACCGCGGTGACTCCGGTTTCGTCCATCTCGATCGAGGACAGTGCCGTGCCATAGCGCACTTCGCTGCCGCCCCGTCTCGTCGCGTCGCGCAGGATCGGCTCGAGCCGGCTCTGCGGGCAATACTGCGCCGCCGGCTCGGGGCTGACCTCGTCCAGGCCGGCGAAGATCGCGTCGACGTCGAGCGCCGGCTCTTGCGCGGCGCTGTTGAGCGTGCGCTTGAGCACCAGCGCCGAGACGTGTTCGGCGACTTCTCGCACCTCGTCGCCAAGCCCCAAGCCGCGCAGAATCTCCGAGCTGCGGAAACTCAGGTTGCGGGCCTTCGGGTAGAGGAACAATTCCCGTCGCTTCTCGACCAGGAGCGAGCGCACGCCGTGCTGGGCCAGCAGCGCCGACGTCGCGAGGCCGCCGATGCCGGCTCCGACGATCAAAACCGGGACACGCTTCGTCATCGCATTCACCTCCGAAGGCAGTATTTTGACAGAGACTATCATTCGATATTGACTCTCATATAGCCGCGGTTTGCTGCGTGTCGGACGGCTTCCAGAAATTCCAGCTAAAGGCCGTTGCGCCATCAGCAGGAGTGGGTAAACAACGCTCAACGCGTCTGCAGTTGGTGACGTCCTAATCGAAAGGGGCATCGGATGGGTCGTGAAGAGGGTGGCCGGTGGGACGTCGGCATCCAGGACAATGCGGTTCGCCTCGAGCGCATCTCCGATGGCGACAAGCGGGTATTCGATGATTCGCTCTCGGCCGAAGAGGCCCGTGACCTCGCCGGCCTGTTGACGAAGTTCGCAACCAAGCTCGACGAGGCCGCGGATTCCGACGTGACCAAGAGCTCGAAGGGCGGCGACGACTCCAAGGACTCGAAGGACTCGAAGGACGACGAGGACTCCAAGGACTCCAAGGACGACGACGACTCCAAAGACTCCAAGGACGATGACGACGAGGCCGACTCCGACGACGAAAACGACTCCGACGACGAGGACTCCGAGGACTCCAAGGACTCCAAGGACTCGTCGGACTAGGCGCCTGGCGCTGCTTAGCCGACGCGCGCCAAGAACTCGGTTGCCACCGGAACAACGCGCTCCCGATCGCGCGCCACCAACCCGATCCGGGTCCGCCGATCGACGATGTCGGAGACATCCAGCGCGCCCTCATGGGTTATCGCGTATTCGAATTCCGCTCTGCTGACGTCGATTCCCTCGACGACCGGTTCGGTGGGGCGTTCGCAGGTGGCGGAGGCAATCACCTTGGACGCCTCAGCCCCGTAACGCTGCACCAGTGACACCGGCAGCGCGGTGTCCGTCGCGGCGATCACCCCGGGGTTCGCCGGCGCTCCGATCAGCGGCAGATTGCGGGTCCGGCATTTCGCGGCGCGCAGCCGCCGTACCCGGATCGCGCGGTCCAGCACATCCTGTGCCATATAGCGGTATTCGGTGAGCTTGCCGCCGATCACGCTGATCACCCCCGACGCCGACTCCACGACGGCATGTTCGCGGGAGACGTCGGCGGTGCGGCCTTCGCCCGTGTCGATCAAGGGCCGTAGCCCGGCGTAGGCGCCGATCACGTCGGTGGCGGTGAGCCCGGTCCCCAATCCGGTGTTCACCGTGTCGAGCAGGAACGTGATCTCCTCGACCGAGGGTTCGGGCACATCGGGAATGGGGCCGGGAGCCGCCTCGTCGGTCAGCCCCAGATAGACGCGGCCCAGCTGTTCGGGCATGGCGAAAACGAAGCGGTTGAGTTCACCGGGAATCGGAATGGTCAGCGCCGCAGTCGGATTCCCGAAGGCCTGGGCATCGAACACCAGGTGCGTGCCGCGGCTGGGCCGCAACCGCAGCGAGCCGTCGATCTCGGCCGCCCACACCCCGGCCGCGTTGATGACGGCGCCCGCCGACACGTCGAACGATTCCCCTCCGCGCATGTCGGTCAGTCGCACCGAGGTCCCGGTGGCCCGTGATGCCGACACGTGGGTCAAAACTCGGGCGCCATGCTGCGCCGCGGTACGGGCGACCGCGGTGACCAGTCGGGCGTCGTCGATCAGTTGACCGTCGTAGGCCAGGAAGCCACCGTCCAGACCGTCGCGTCGCACGGTGGGCGCCATCTGCACGACACGCCCCGGCGAGATCCGGCGCGAGCCGGGCAGGGTCGACGCCGGGGTGCCGGCGAGGAACCGCAACGCGTCACCGGCCAAAAACCCGCCGCGCACCAGCGCCCGCTTGCCCGAACTCATCGACGGCAGCAACGGCACCAATTGGGGCATCGCACGAACCAGGTGAGGGGCGTTGCGCGTCATCAAGATTCCCCGCTCGATGGCGCTCCGGCGGGCAATGCCGACGTTGCCAGTCGCCAGGTAGCGCAGCCCGCCGTGGACCAGCTTGGAACTCCACCGGCTGGTGCCGAACGCGAGATCGTGCTTTTCCACCAGCGCCACCCGCAACCCGCGCGCCGCCGCATCCAACGCGATCCCGGCACCGGTGATGCCGCCGCCGATCACCACCACGTCCAACGGCTCACCGTCGGCGAGTGCGGTCAGATCGGCCGCGCGGCGCGTGGCATTCAAGGCGGTCGGGTCAGGTATCACGACAGATATCCATTCAGTGCGTGGGCAAGTTCGGTGACCAGCGCATCGGCGTCGAGCATCGACTCGACGATCCCGGCCGACTGAATGGTCGATTGCGCGATCAGCAGCACCATGGTCGCCATCTGGACGGGGTCCCCGCGCCGGACGCTACCGTGCCGTTGAGCCGCCCGCAGCCGGGCGGCAAGCGCGTCGATCAGCATGCGCTGGCTCGTCCCCAGGCGTTCGGTGATGTACGTCGACGCGAGATCCGAGTGCAGTACCGACATCACCAATCGGTCGGCCCGCAGCAGATTGGTCACCGTAACTATTTGTCGCACAAGCGATTCGCGATCCTCCCCGAGTAACGGCGCGTCGCGCATCGCTTCGGTGATGTGCTGGGTCAACAGCGCCGCCACGATCGACTGTGTGTCCGGCCACCGCCGGTACACCGTCGGCCTGCTGACGCCGGCGCGTCGGGCTATTTCGGCTAGCGTCACCCGGTCCACGCCGAAGTCCACCACGCAGCTGCCCGCCGCCGCGAGGATCCGCTCGCCGGTGTCCAGCTCTTTGTTACGGATTGACAGCATGTGTAATATTGTAATGCATGACCGACCTTCAGGGGCTTTTGCCACCGATGAAATGGAACGCATGGGGAGATCCCGCCGCGGCCAAGCCGCTGTCGGAGGGGATCCGGTCATTGCTGCAACAGGCCGTGGGGGTCGAGGGGTCCCGCACGGCCGAACTGCAACCCGACCAGGTGCAATTGCGCCCGTCGGCGTTGTCGCAGTCCGATCACAAGGCCCTGGCCGCCATCGTCGGCGCCGAATACTGTCGCACCGCGGACCCCGATCGGTTGCTGCATGCGGGCGGCAAGTCAACCATTGACCTGCTCAACCGCGCGCAGCCTGGCGTGCAGGATGCGCCCGACGCGATATTGCTGCCAGGTGACGACGACGCCGTTGCCGCGATCCTGCGCCACTGCACGCAACACCGCATCGCCGTCGTGCCCTTCGGCGGGGGCACCAGTGTGGTCGGCGGCCTCAACCCCGACCGTGGGGAGTTCTCCGCCGTCGTCTCGCTGGATCTGCGGCGCTTCGACCAACTGATCTCGCTGGACGACGTGTCCGGCCAGGCCGTTTTCGGGGCCGGGGTCACCGGTCCCCAGGCTGAGCGACTCCTTGGCGCACAAGGCTTTTCGCTCGGCCATTTCCCGCAGAGCTTCGAGTACGCCACCATCGGCGGCTTCGCCGCGACGCGCTCCTCCGGTCAGGACTCGGCGGGCTACGGCCGGTTCAACGACATGGTGCGTGGGCTACGGGTGGTCACTCCGGTGGGCACCATGGACCTGGGTCGCGCGCCAGAATCCGCCGCGGGTCCCGACCTGCGCCAGCTGTTGATCGGCTCGGAGGGCACCCTGGGCGTCATCACCCAGGTACGGCTGCGCGTGCACCGCGCGCCGGAAGCCGTCCGCTACGAGGCGTGGTCGTTCCCCGATTTCGAGACCGGGGCCGCGGCCCTGCGCGCCGTCACCCAGAATGCCACCGGCCCCACCGTCATTCGGCTCTCCGACGAAGCCGAGACCGCAGTGAACCTGGCCACCACCGAGTCGATCGGCGAGTCCCAGATCACCGGCGGATGCCTTGCCATCACCGCCTTCGAGGGCACCAAGGAACACGTCGAAAGCCGGCATGCCGAAACCAGCGCTCTGCTGGCGGCGCGGGGCGGAACCTCGCTGGGCGACGGTCCGGCGCAGGCGTGGGAGCGCGGCCGGTTCGGCGCACCGTACCTGCGCGATTCCCTGCTCGCGGCGGGCGCGCTGTGCGAAACGCTGGAGACCGCCACCAACTGGTCGAACGTTCCCGCGCTCAAAGCCGCTGTCAGCCAAGCACTTACCGACGCGCTCGCCGCGACAGGCACTCCCGCCTTGGTGATGTGCCACATCTCCCACGTCTACGCAGAAGGCGCCTCCTTGTACTTCACCGTCGTCGCCGGGCAACGGGGCAACCCGATCGAGCAGTGGAAAGCTGCCAAAAAGGCCGCGTCGGATGCCATCATGGCCACCGGCGGGACCATCACCCACCACCATGCGGTCGGTGCCGACCACCGCCCGTGGATGCGCGACGAGATCGGCGAGCTGGGAGTGCAGGTGTTACGCGCGGTCAAGCAGACATTGGATCCGGCCGGAATTCTCAACCCCGGCAAGCTGATTCCGTGACACCGCCGCGCCGCCGAGAAATCGGCAAGGTGATCGCGCTGACCAACCCCGTGTCGGGCCACGGCGCCGCGGTCCGCGCCGCCCAGCTCGCGATCGCCCGGCTGCACCGCCGGGGCGTGGAAGTAGTCGAAATCATCGGCGACGACGCGCAAGACGCGCGGCACCTGGTCGGCGCCGCCCTGGAGAAGGGCGCCGACGCGGTCATGGTGACCGGAGGCGACGGCGTCGTCTCCAACGCCCTGCAAGTGATGGCCGGCACCGACATCCCGCTGGGCGTGATTCCGGCCGGCACGGGCAACGACCACGCCCGCGAATTCGGCATTCCCACCAAGGATGCCGAGGCCGCCGCGGACATCGTCGTCGACGGCTGCACGGAATCCATTGACCTGGGCCTGATTCGGGATAGCAACGGCGTCGAGAAATGGTTCGGCACGGTGGCGGCCACCGGCTTCGATTCGCTGGTCACCGACCGCGCCAACCGGATGACCTGGCCGCACGGCCGGCTGCGCTACTACGTCGCGATGCTCGCCGAGCTGTCGCAGCTGCGGCTTTTGCCATTCCGCCTAATTCTCGACGGCACCGAAGAGCTCGACGCGGACATCACGCTGGCCGCCTTCGGCAACACCCGCAGCTACGGCGGGGGGATGCGGATCTGCCCCGGCGCCGACTACACCGACGGTCTGCTCGACATCACCATGGTGCACGAGGCATCCCGCACCAAGCTGGTCCGACTGTTCCCCACCGTGATGAAGGGCACCCACGTCAACCTCGATGAGGTGAGCACGGCCAGGGCCCGGTCAATCCATGTCGAGTGCCCCGGCATCAACGTCTACGCCGACGGCGACTTCGCCTGCGCGCTGCCGGCCGAGATCTCGGCGGTGCCGGGCGCGCTGCAGATCCTGCGGCCCACTGGCGAGCGGGAAACCTAACCGACGCCCCGGCTCAGCCAGGTCACCTCGCCGACGTCGCCGCCGTCGCGGTAGGGCTCGAGTGCCTCATCCCAGGCGGTGCCCAGCACCGAGTCCAGTTCCGCCGCCAAGGTGTCGGCGCCCTGCGCCATCATCGACCGCAGGCGCATCTCCCCGACCATGACGTCGCCGTTGGCGCTCATCGCGCCGCTCCACAGCCCGAGCTGTGGGGTGTGGCTGAACCGGTGGCCGTCGACTCCGGGGCTGGGGTCCTCGGTGACCTCGAACCGCAGCACGGACCAGGACCGCAGCGCGTTGGCCAGTTTGGCGCCGGTGCCCACCGGACCGACCCAGTTGGTGACCGCGCGCAGCTGCCCGGGCATCGCCGGCTGGGGCGTCCAGGTCAGATTCGCCTTGGCGCCCAGGGACGACGACAGCGCCCACTCGACATGCGGGCAAACCGCCGCGGGTGACGCGTGCACGTACACCACGCCGGTCGTCACGTCGGCGAATTGGTTCGACGCTCGCATATCCTGCTCCTTCGGTTCCACGAGGGACGTCTTCCCCAACGACCTGCGGACCCGACAAACAGGGCAGCGTGCTGAATTCTTCGATTTTTTGTGTGTCGTGCGTGTCTATTGTGCCTTGTGATACCCCTGTTGCGCTAGTGTGCGTTTCCCACTAGCTGTAAGCGGTTATCACGGCGTCAGAAATCGCCGGCCACGGCCCCAGCGCCCAGTCCCCGAATTCCCGGTCCGTGAGCACCACCAGCGCCAGGTCTTTTTGGGGATCTGCCCAGATGAAACCGCCTGCTTGGCCAAAATGTCCGTACGTTCGCGCGGAATTACCCGCGCCCGTCCAGTGCGGCGATTTCGTGTCCCGCAGCTCAAAACCCAGCCCCCAATCGTTGGGCCGCTGCACCCCGTAACCCGGCAGAACGCCGTCCAGACCGGGAAACTGCACGGTCGTCGCCTCGGCGTGCAGGTCCGGCGACACCGTCACCGGGCGCAACAGGTCCCCGGCGAACGCCGCCAGGTCCGCCACCGTCGACCTCGCCCCGAATCCGGCGGCCACCGCGCCGCCCTCCAGGACGGTCGCCGCCATGCCCAGCGGTTCGCATACCGCCTCGGTCAGGTAGCGCGCGAACTCGATGCCGGTCTGTTGCTCCACGGTCTGACCCAACACGGTGAAGCCCTGGTTGGAATAGATCCGGCGGGCACCGGGCGCGGCCAGCACCTGGTCGGAGTGCATCGACAGACCGGAAGTGTGGGCCAACAGGTGGCGGACGGTCGCGCCGGGCGGCCCGGCGGCCGTGTCGAGGTCGACCGCCCCTTCCTCGATAGCGACCTGCACGGCCCGGGCGGCCAGCGGCTTGGTCACCGACGCCAGTTCGAACACCCGCCCGGTGTCGCCGTGGCTGGCCAGCACACCATCAGATCCGATTACCGCCGCGGCGGCGGCCCCGACCGGCCAGTCGTTCAGGGCGTCGAGGGCCGCCATCACTTCCGGGCGATGTAGTAGTTGTTGATCGGGTCCGACTCGATCTCGGCCACGCTCACGTCGGCGAATCCGGCATCGCCCAGCATCGAGACGGCCAATTGCGTCCCCCAGGCGGTGCCCAGTCCGGCCCCGTCCAGCGCCAGCGACACCGTCATGCAGTGCATCAGCGACGTCGTGTACAGGTAGGTGCTCATCGGCACGCCGACGTTCTCCTCGAGCCGGCTCGACGCCTTGATGTCGGCCATCAGCAGCACGCCGCCGGGCCGCAGCGCCCGGTAGATGTTCTCCAGGACGCGCGCCGGCTGCGCCTGATCGTGGATGGCGTCGAAGACGGTGATGACGTCGTAGGCGTCCGCCTTGTCCAAGTCAGCCAGATTGTGGCTCTCGAAGGCGGCATTGGTCAGGCCGAGCTCCTCGGCTTCCCGGATCCCGGTGGCGATGGCCTGCTCGGAAAAGTCGATGCCGGTGAAGCGGCTGGCCGGAAACGCTTGTGCCATCACGTTGATGGCGTGTCCGCTGCCGCAGCCGAAATCCGCGACCTCGGCTCCGGACCGCAGGCGCTCCACCAGGCCGCCCACCAACGGCAGCACCACGTCGACCAACGCGGTGTCGTACACGACGCCGCTCTGCTCGGCCATCAACGCGTGAAAGCGGGGAAACTCGCTGTAGGGCAGACCGCCGCCGGCGCGAAAGCACCCGATGATTTTCTGTTCGACCTCGGCGAGCACCGGAAACAGCAGGGTCACCAGGGCCAGGTTGTCCGGTCCGGCCTCGCGCGTCAGCACCTTGGCGCGCTCCGCGGGCAACGAGTAACTGGCGGTGCCGGGGTCGTACTCGACCACGCGGCCGGTGGTCATGCCGGCCAACCACTCTCGGACGTAGCGCTCGTTCAATCCGGCGGCCGAGGCGATCTGCTCGCTGGTGGAGGGTGCCATCCCGGCCATCGTGTCCAGCAGGCCGGTCTGATGCCCGATGCTCAGCAACAGCGACAGGCTGGCGCCGTCGATCGCCGCGGTCATCCGTTCGGTGAATTCTTCGGTGGTTTCCAAAGCCGTCACGCACAGCGACGCTACACCCGGTCCATGGCTGGACAACCCGCCGAGAGATGTATGGCGACGGTCAGTAGGTTGGAGCCCATGAGTCAGACAGTGCGCGGCGTGATTTCACGTAAGAAGGGCGAGCCGGTCGAACTGGTCGACATCGTCGTCCCGGACCCCGGGCCCGGTGAGGCTCTGGTCGACGTCATCGCCTGCGGGGTGTGCCACACCGATCTGACCTACCGCGAGGGCGGCATCAACGACGAGTATCCGTTCCTGCTCGGCCACGAGGCCGCCGGCCGGGTCGAGGCGGTTGGGCCGGACGTGACCGCCGTCGCGCCAGGCGACTTCGTCGTGTTGAACTGGCGCGCGGTGTGCGGGCAGTGCCGGGCCTGCAAGCGCGGCCGGCCGCACCTGTGCTTCGACACCTTCAATGCCACGCAGAAGATGACGCTGACCGACGGCACCGAACTCACGCCCGCCCTGGGCATCGGGGCGTTCGCCGACAAGACGCTGGTGGCCGCCGGGCAGGCCACCTTGGTCAATCCCGAGGCCGACCCGGCGGTGGCGGGCCTGCTGGGTTGCGGGGTGATAGCCGGACTCGGCGCGGCGATCAACACCGGGGCGGTCACCCGGGATGACACCGTCGCGGTGATCGGTTGCGGCGGGGTGGGCGACGCCGCGATCGCCGGTGCGGCGCTGGTGGGCGCGCGGCGCATCATCGCCGTCGACACCGACAACACGAAACTGGACTGGGCCCGCAAGTTCGGCGCCACCCACACCGTCAACGCCCGCGAACTCGACGCGGTCGAGGCGATCAAGGACCTCACCGACGGGTTCGGCGCCAACGTGGTGATCGACGCGGTGGGCCGGCCCGAAACCTGGAAGCAGGCCTTCTACGCCCGCGACCTCGCCGGAACCGTTGTGCTGGTGGGTGTTCCGACCCCCGACATGCGCCTGGACATGCCGCTGGTGGACTTGTTCAGCCACGGCGGTTCGTTGAAGTCGTCGTGGTACGGCGATTGCCTGCCCGAACGCGACTTCCCCACCCTGATCGACCTGTATCTGCAGGGCCGGCTTCCCCTCGAGAAGTTTGTCTCCGAGCGAATCGGGCTAGACGGCATCGAGGAGGCGTTCGAGAAGATGCATGGCGGCAAGGTACTGCGATCGGTGGTTGTGCTCTGATGGTCGACATCGATCGGGTGGTCACCCACGGCACCTTTGAACTCGACGGCGGCAGTTGGGAAGTCGACAACAACATCTGGCTGATCGGCGACAACTCGAATGTCGTGGTGTTCGACGCTGCCCACGATGCGGCGCCGATCATCGAGGCCGTGGGGGGTCGCCATGTGGTGGCGGTGGTGTGCACGCACGGCCACAACGATCACGTCACGGTGGCGCCCGAACTCGGCAAGACGCTGGACGCACCTGTGCTGCTGCACCCCGCCGACGAAGTTCTGTGGCGAATGACCCACCCGGACAAGGATTTTCGCACCATATCCGATGGGGAGACGTTGAAGATCGCCGGCACCGAGCTGAAAGCGTTGCACACTCCGGGTCACTCCCCTGGATCGGTGTGTTGGTACGTGCACGACCTGGGCGTCGTATTCAGCGGCGACACCTTGTTCGCCGGCGGCCCCGGCGCCACCGGGCGTTCGCACTCCGACTTCCCGACGATTCTGGAGTCGATTTCCGGGCGGCTGGGCAAGCTGCCCGGCGAGACCGTCGTGCATACCGGCCATGGGGACAGCACGACGATCGGCGAGGAGATCGTGCACTACGAGGAATGGGTGGCCCGCGGCCACTGAGTACTCCACACTGTTCAAGGAGTGATAAGCATGGCCAGCAACCTCGTCGCCACCGTGCCCGATCTGTCGGGAAAACTGGCGGTCGTCACCGGAGCGAACAGCGGTTTGGGTTTCGGGCTGGCTCGGCGACTCTCGGCCGCGGGCGCCGACGTCGTCATGGCCATTCGTAACCGGGCCAAAGGGGAAAGGGCGATCGAGGAGATCCGCACCACGGTTCCCGGGGCCAAGCTGACCATCAAATCGCTCGACCTGTCGTCGCTGGCCTCCGTCGCCGCGCTCGGCGAGCAGCTCAATGCCGACGGCCGACCGATCGACATCCTGATCAACAACGCCGGGGTCATGACGCCGCCGGAGCGCGACACCACCGCGGACGGCTTCGAATTGCAGTTCGGCAGTAACCATCTCGGGCACTTCGCGCTGACCGGGCATCTGCTGCCGCTGTTGCGCGCCGCCCAGAGCCCTCGCGTCGTCTCGCTGAGCAGCCTCGCCGCGCGCCAAAGCGGCAAGATCCACTTCGACGACCCGCAGTTCGAGCAGTCCTACGCGGCGATGTCGGCCTACGGCCAGTCGAAGCTGGCGGTGTTGATGTTCGCCCTCGAGTTGGACCGGCGCAGCCGGGCGGCCGGCTGGGGCATCATGTCCAACGCCGCACACCCCGGCCTGACCAAGACCAACCTGCAGGTCGCCGGCCCTTCGCACGGTCGCGAGAAGCCCGCGCTGATGGAGCGGTTGTACAAGGCGTCCTGGCGCTTCACGCCGTTCCTGTGGCAGAAGATCGACGAGGGGATTCTGCCGGCGTTGTACGCGGCGGCCGCGCCGCACGCCGAAGGCGGCGCGTTCTATGGGCCCCGGGGACCCTTCGAGGCCGCCGGCGGCGGGGTGGCTTTGGCGAAGGTTCCCCAGCGCGCGCGCAACGAAGACGACTGCCGGCGGCTGTGGGAGCTTTCGGCGCAGCTTACCGGCGTGAGCTATCCGACGACGAACTGATAATCAGCGCAACGATTATCGTTGATCCATGCGGCCCGAACCCCAGATGCCCGAATCGAGCATCGTGGTGCGGCCCGAACCCGACTACGCCGAGGCGTCGCGGCTGCGGGCCGCCGGTTTGGCACAGGCGATCGCGGCGTTCGAGCGGGCCGCCGAAGAGGTGACGCTGCCCAAAGCCCCGCAGCCGATCGTCATCGCCGACTACGGCGCCGCCAACGGCCACAATTCGCTGAAGCCGCTGTCGGCGGCAATCGCGGTGTTGCGTCGCCGCACCCGCCACGATCACGCAATCCTGGTGGCGCACACCGACGTACCGCGAAACGACTTCGCGGCGCTGTTCTCGACGGTGGCCGACGATCCGGAAAGCTATCTGCACTCGGACACCGCGACGTTCACCTCGGCGGTCGGCCGATCGTTCTATGACCAGATCGTGCCGTCCAAGACGGTCAACCTGGGTTGGACGTCGTGGGCAATCCAATGGCTGAGCCGAACTCCGTGCGAGGTGCACGATCACGTGCACGTCTCGCACAGCAGGGACGAGGCCGTGCGGTCGGCCTTCGCCGACCAGGCCGCGCTGGACTGGCACAACTTCGTCGCCTTCCGCGGCCGCGAGCTGGCCCCCGAGGGCCGGCTGGTGGCGTTGACGCCGGCCGCCGACGAGGACGACACGGCGGGGTTCGCCCCGCTGCTCGATGCCATCGTCGACGCGCTGGGCGACCAAGTGCGCGACGGTCTGCTGAGTTCAGATGAGCTGCGGCGCATGATGATTCCGACGTTTCCCCGTGCCGAGAAGGATTTCCGTGCCCCGTTCGCTCCGAAGGGCCGGTTCGAAGGCCTGATGATCGAGCACCTCGAGATGTTCAACGCCGAGGATCGATTTTGGGCTCGTTACCGGTTGGACCGTGACGCAGAGGCTTTCGGCGCGCAGTGGGCGGCCTTTGCTCGCTTCGCGCTGTTCCCCTCCCTGGTGGCCGCGCTCGACGGTGGGATCCACGACGGGCGAGCGGCGAAGTTCGCCGAGCAGCTGGAGGCCGGGCTCGCCGAGCGCCTGTCGAGCGCACCCGAGCCGATGTGGATTCCGCAGGCGTTGGTTGTGCTGGTCAAGCGCGACACAGCGCAGCGATGAGAGTTTCGGCACAACGGTACTGCGGGTAACCCCTAGCAATCGTCAACCTGCGACCGCGAAGGGGTAGACGCATGAGCGTGCAAGACGATAAAGGGACTGAGAACGACAAGTCGACCGAGGAAGATACGCAGTCGGAGCGAGCCAAGCAAGCTGATCAAACCAATCAAGGGGACGATGAGCAGCGGGTGACGGAGAAACCCGAGCCGGACGACGACGATAAGCAGAAGGCCGCCGAAATGATGGAGGCCTACAAAGAAAAGCCCACGATCGTCCTGCCCGGCACCGGCGGAAGCGTGTCCGGCACCGCGGTCAACGACTGGCTGGACGAAGACGGCAATCCCAAGCACGAAGAACCCGAGGGTTCGGATGCTCAGGACTCGGACGCCCAAGGCTCGGATGCGCAGGATTCTGACGCGGAGCAGGGTGCTGGCCAGCGCGACGAACAGGCGCTGAAGGAGCAGATCGAAAAGGACAAGGCCCTCAACGAGAAGCTGAGAGAAGCCGCCCAGGAGGAGAACAAGGGCGAAAAGGGTTGAGCCGGAAGGAAATTCCCGAACTCAATGCCCGGGCAGCGGCCCCAATCCGCTGATCCCCAGGTTGCCCGCGATCCCCTGAATGATCTCGTTGACTCGGTCGAGCCCGGGAATGGGTTCGTTGACGCCCGGAATGGGGGGAATCGGTGGGGCCGCCACCCTGCGCGGAGTCGCAGGACGCGCGGGCGCCGCCGGTGGGGCTGCCTGGGGAGTCGCCCCGGGTGTGGTGGTCATCGGCGTCTCGGTCTCGGCGGGTGGCGTGGTGTCGGAAGTTGACGGCACCGGAACTTCCGGTGGCGGCGCGGCGGGTTGGCCGGTTGCGCTGTTGGGCGCCGCCGGCGCCGTGCTCCGGATCGGCGTTGGTGTGGTCGCCGATTTGTTCTGCGAGGTCAGGCCGATCGCCACGGCGGTCCCGACCAGCAGCACCGCCGCGACCGTGATGATTATTGCCGCCGCCGGCAGCAGATGCCCTCGAGCAGACAGCTTCTTGCGTGTGGCGGTTTCGGGTGCGGCCTCGGCCACCCCGGTCGGCTCGGCGCTCGCGGTCGCTTCCGTGCGCGGATCCGGCCGCGCCGACGTCCGAACGGTCACGGCGGCGGGCGCGGCGGTCACGGCGGCGGGCGCCGCGGGTGCGGAGAGCGTCGCGCCGGCGTCGCCGGGACCGTGCGCCACCCGCAACGCGGCGCCGACCGCGGCCGTGAGCTGCGGGCGCGGCGTCGTTGCCACGGGAACGCGGAAATGCCTAGACAGCGAGGTGATGACCGTCGGCAGGTTCGCCCCACCACCCGTCGAGACTATCGCGACGAGGTCGCGAATTCCGTTACGCGTCAACGCTTCTTCCAGCGCCGCGATCACGCCGCCCAGTGGAGGGCGGATCGCGTCGTCAAGTTCGTGCCGGGTGAGCCGGACTTCACCGCGCGTACCGGTCAGCCCGTCGGTCAGCGTGGCGACCATGCTCGAGGACAGCTGTTCCTTGGCGATCCGGCACGCGCTGCGCAGGCGGCTCAGCGAGCCGATCGCCGCGGTGCCCGTCGGGAACGCACCGGTGGTCGGCATGTTGGCGATGGCGACGCCCAGCAGCGCCTGATCGACCAGGTCGCCGCAGAAATCGCGGTGCCGAACGGTCGGGGCCAGCGCGCGGTAGTCCCCGCCGGCGTCCATCAACGTGATGTTGGTGCCGCTGCCGCCGAAATCGCAGACCGCCACGGTTCCGCCCGGCGGTATGCCCGGATTGGTGCGCACGGCGAGCAGCGTCGCCGCGGCGTCGGGGATCAGCAGGATGGGGCGCGCCCGTTGCGACCATTCGGGGACCTCGCTCAGGGCGGCGCCGAGGACATCCACAGCGTGTGACTCCCAGTGCGCCGGATACGTCACCGCGACGTCGTCGGGCACGGCATGGCCGCCGGTGGCGGCGTGCGCGAGCGCCCGCAACGCGTCGGCGATCAATATCTCGCTGCGGTGCACGGAGCCGTCGACCGCCACGACGCCACGCGCGTCGCCGACACGGTTGACGAAGCCGGTGATCACCACGCCCGGCCCCCGCAGTCCGGGGTTCTCCGCGGGGATGCCGACCTCGGCGGGACGATCCGGATAGAGCGTCAGAACGGGCTTGCGAGTGATGGCGTTGTCGCTGGTGACGGCCGCGAGGTTGGTGGATCCGATCGACAAGCCCAGCGCTGTCCCGACTCCATTGGCCATATCCCGATTCCCCGTATCCACAGCACCAACTCGCATCCGGCTAGGCGTCATTGTGCCGCCGCAGTCTGTATTCCGTGTCAGCGGCGGCTATGCGCCCGCTGTGTGCCGTCAGCGGATGCTGCCCTCGCCGGCGATCAGCGGCAGGTCGAGGGGGGTGACCCAGCCCGGCCGCAGGTCGTTGACGGCGGGGACGGCATTGAGTGCGCGCAGGCCGGTCGCCAGGCATCCGGCCGCGGCCGCGTCCCGGCCCGAACCGTCGGTGAAGCGGAACGCCGTCTCCTGGAAGATGCTCGGGGTGCCCTCGATGTCCACGCGGTAGACGTCGTTGTCGTGGCCGGTGGGCCAGTCGGGGGCCGCGTCGAGCCCGATCCGGTTGACGTGCTCGAGCTGGATGCGGGTCTCGCCCTGGTAGACGCCGTTGATGGTGAACCGGACCGCGGCCACGTGCCCTGGCTTGATGACGCCCCTGGCCGAGTTGCGCTCCGTCGGGGTCACCCACTTGTCCCAGGTGGTGGTGATTTCGTCGAGCATGATGCCGGCGGCGTGCGCGATCATCGGGACGGTGGCGCCCCAGGCGAAGATCAGCATGTCGCGGTCTTCCAGCATCGGTTTGAACTCCGGCTCGCGGCCGATGCCCATCTCGAATTCGTAGTCGCCCTCGTAGTTGGTGTAGTCGAGCAACTCCGAAGCCCGGACCCGGCGCACCTCGGAGCACAGGCCCATCAAGGTCATCGGAAACAGGTCGTTGGCGAACCCGGGATCGATGCCGGTGGTGAAGCAGGACGACTCCCCCAGCTCGCACGCCTCGGTGATCGGCTGGATCCAGTTCGGCGGGTTGAGGCTCATGGTGGGCCAGACCCACGGCGTCATCGCCGTCGAGCACACGTCGATGCCGGCCCGCAGGAACCGGGTGATCAGCGAGATGTTCTCCTTGGCATGCATCGCGGTCGGGCCGTAGTGAACCAGCGCATCGGGCTTCAGGGCGATCAGCGCATCGACGTCGTCGGTGGCGGTGATCCCGACCGGCTCGGGCAGCCCGCAAATCTCGCCCACATCGCGGCCGACCTTGCCGGGATTGCTGACGCCGACGCCGACCAACTCGAACAACGGATGCTTGACGATCTCGGCGATCACCATCTTGCCGACGAAGCCGGTTCCGTACACCACCACTCGCTTTGAGCCGTGTTCCGCCATGCGTTTACGCCACCTTTCCGCCTTACCAGCCGAACTTCACATTAAGCTTCCCTACCGTCGCTCGTGGTGACACGATGCAATTCATGATGAAGCACCTCACCGGACCTTCGGTCCTGTTGGCCGTCGGTTTCGGATTCGCGAACGCGTGCGGCGTGGCCCACGCCCTGCCCCAGATGCCGAAGGTCCGCTATGAGGTCAACGGGCCCGCGGTCGCCGAGTTCATCTACTACCAAACCGACGACGGGCAACTGCACCAGGTGAACGCGCCGCTGCCCTGGTCGACGGAGTTCACCGGCTTTGGCGGGGAAGTGTTCACCATCAGCGCGCAGGGGCCCGGCCCGATTTCCTGCAAGATCCTGCTGGACGGCAACGTGGTGAGCGCCGCGACGGCAACCACCGGTACGCCCGCCAGAACGGTCTGCACGCACTGACCCAGCGCTCCCCTTTGCCACCTCGAAGGAGGTCTAGATGAGCCTCAAGACGGGTCCCAAGAACGCCCTGGCGCCGCGGACGAACGGGGCGCCACCGTCCGACATTTCGCTCGCCGACATCCATCTCGACTCGCTGGACTTCTGGGGGTTGGACGACGACATCCGCGACGGCGCCTTCGCCACACTGCGCCGCGAGGCGCCGATCTCGTTCTGGCCCGCGATCGAGTACGAGGGCTTCGAACCCGGTGGCGGGCATTGGGCGCTGACCAAACACGATGACGTGTACTTCGCGAGCCGTCACCCCGAAATCTTCAGCTCCAGCCCCAACATCACCATCAACGACAACACGCCGGAGATCAGCGAATACTTCGGTTCGATGATCGTGCTGGACGATCCGCGGCACCAGCGGCTGCGCTCGATCGTGAGCCGCGCGTTCACCCCGAAAGTGGTGGCGCGCATCGAGGCGTCGGTCCGCGAGCGGGCCCGCCGGCTGGTCGCGTCGCTGGTCGCCAATCATCCCGAGGGAGAGGCCGAGCTGGTCAGCGAGCTCGCCGGTCCCCTGCCCTTGCAGGTCATCTGCGACATGATGGGCATCCCCGAAGACGATTATCAGCGCATATTCCATTGGACCAATGTGATTTTGGGGTTCGGCGACCCGGATCTGGCCACGGATTTCAACGAGTTCCTTCAGGTGTCGATGGACATCGGCGCCTACGCCAGCGCGCTGGCCGAGGACCGGCGAACCAACCACCACGACGACCTGACCACCAGCCTGGTGGAGGCCGAGGTCGACGGGGAACGGCTGTCCTCGGCGGAGATCGCGTCCTTCTTCATCCTGCTGGTGGTAGCCGGCAACGAGACGACGCGCAACGCGATCAGCCACGGTGTGCTGGCGTTGTCCCGTTACCCCGCCGAGCGGGAGAAGTGGTGGTCAAACTTCGACCGCCTGACCCCCACCGCCGTCGAGGAGATCGTGCGGTGGGCCTCCCCGGTGATCTACATGCGACGCACCTTGACCCGGGACTTCAAGCTCGGCGGCACCAAGATGAAGGCCGGCGACAAGGCCACGCTGTGGTACAACTCGGCAAACCGCGACGAGTCGACGTTCAACGATCCCTGGGTTTTCGACGTCGCCCGCACACCCAATCCGCACTTCGGTTTCGGCGGCGGCGGAGCCCATTTCTGCCTCGGCGCCAACCTGGCTCGCCGTGAGATCAGGGTCGTCTTCGACGAATTGCGCCGCGAGATACCCGACATCGTCGCGACGGACGAGCCCGCGCGACTGCTGTCGCAGTTCATCCACGGCATCAAAACCCTGCCGGTGGCCTGGACCCCGCCCCGGTAGCCCCGGGCCCAATTCCCCTCTGTGCGAAGCTATATCGCCTTCTCGAATCCGACAGCGCATGCGCGAGCGGATTCGGGGCTTACGCTGACCACGTGACCATTCCCGCGTTTCCGGCCGCCGAGGTGCTGGCCGCCCGCCAAAAACTCGTGCTCGACCACTTCCACGACGAGGTTCGCCAAGCCTGGGACGACGTCTTGTCGACCTTTCCCCATCCGCGCTACGAGCTGATCCCCCAGATGCTGGTGCACGACGGCGACGAGGCGGTGCGCGAGTACTACGCCTATACGCGGACCGCGTTTCCCGACCAGGACCACGAAATCATCGCGGTGCGCCACAGCGCCGACGCGGTGATCGTCGAGTTCTGGCTGATGGGCACGCACCGCGGCTACCTGGGCAAGGTCCCGCCCACGGGCAGCCGGTTCCGCGTCCGCATGACCGCGTACTTCGTCTTCGACGACACGGAAACCCTTGTCTGCGAACGTATCTACTTCGACACGCTGACCATGATCAAGCAGCTGCTGGGTGGGCTGGACATGAAGAGGCCGGCCAATTGGTGGCTGGCCGCGCGCTGCCTGCGCGGGTTCTTGTCGATGTCGTCTGAAAAGCCGGACCCGGCGCTGACCGACACGCGCGCCTTTGCGGGCTAGGAGATCATGTAGTCGCTGAGAGGAAAGGCCCGGGATTCTCGCACTGAATTGAGCGTCGACGTCGGCCGCAGCAGCGACGCCTCACCGCTGGGGCTGAAGTAGTACGAACGCGACGTGGCGCAGTTACCGGCGTAGAACACGGAGTTGTCCAGCAGTTTGGTCATCCGATCCATGAATCGGTCGGTGGCCTCCTCGGTCACCTCGAAGGTCGTCGCGCCGCGCCGCTTGACCTCGCCGAGCAGCCGGTCCATGTGCCGCATCTGGTATTCGATGGTGTGGAAGAAGGACAGTCCGGAGAAGGCGAACGGGCTTGCCAAGCCCAAGTAGTTCGGGAAGAAGGGCATGGAGACGCCCTGGTAGGCCTGAAACCTGGTCTCTCGCCACCACTTACCCAGATTGCGGCCCTTGCGCCCGACAACCTCGATGGCCGGGAAGTTGGCCTCCCACAGGTCGAACCCGGTCGCCAGCACCAGCGTGTCGATGACGGTCTTGCGCCCGTCTGCGGTGACGATGCCGTCGTGCTCGATCCGTTCGATCGAGTTGGTCTCCAGGTGCACGTGCGGCTTGGTGAAAGCGCGATAGAAGCCGTTGGAAAAGGTGGGCCGCTTGCAGCCCATGTCGTAGTCCGGCGTCAACTTGGCGCGCAGTTCCTTGTCCCGGATCCACCGGAATCGGGACATCTTGGCCAGGTCGGAGGCCGAAATGTTGCCGCGCCCCCGTGACTCCCGGAAGTGCAGCGCGCCCACGACCATGATGATCTCGAGGATGATGTCGGTCACCCAGCGCAGCGCGCGCTGCGCCGCCGGCACCCGAGCGAACAGGCGACGCACCGCCGGGGAGAACTCGAAGTCGACCTTGGGGATCACGTGTGTCGCGGTGCGTTGGTAGACGGTCAGCTCGCCGGCCTCCTTGGCCAGCTCCGGGACGACCTGCACGGCGGACGCGCCCGTCCCGATGACCGCAATGCGCCGCCCCGCGTAGCTGTAGCCGTGGTCCCACGCCGTGGTGTGGACCACCTTCCCTTGGAAACTCGCGATGCCCGGGATGTCCGGCATGCGCGGCTGGGACAGGAATCCGGTGGCGGTGATCAGGAAGCGTGTTTTCAGCGTTTCGCCGCCCGCCAGCGCGACCCGCCACTCGGCGGCGTCGTCGTCCCACTGGGCGCCCTCGACGGTCGTGTTGAACCGCATGTGGCGGCGCACGTCGTACTTGGTGGCCACGTCCTGCGCGTAAGCCTTCACCTCGGCACCCGGCGCAAACAGCCGTGACCAGTCCGGCTTGGGCTCGAACCAGTACGAGTACGTAGTGGAGGGAATGTCGACAGCGATGCCCGGGTAGTGGTTTACGTGCCAAGTGCCACCCAGGTCGTCCTCGCGGTCGAGGATGATGAAGTTGTCAAATCCGAGGCGCTTCAGCTGAATAGCGGCGCCGATGCCGCCGAAACCTGCGCCTACGATGATCGCGTCGAAACGCTCCGTGTTCACAGCCTCGCTCCGTGCTACGTGATTGCGTACTTAAGGAATCATAAGCTTTCCCTAAGATACGCGACTCTAATAGGGCGCCACGCCGAGCGCATCCGAGCTTTGCCAGTATGTGATCTTGTCGACACAACTGGGTCAATCCGTCGACACGTCACCATGCCTGGTCAACCGGGTGATTAACCGCGTAAACGGCGTGTCAACGCGCCGCAGTCGTCATCTTGTGGCCGGCCCGGCCGCGGACGTCCCCTGTAGTCGGCCCAGAAAATCGTGGCATCGCCGGGCGCGTTCGGAGTCCTGAGCCATTACTTCGTTGAAGAAAGACTCGACATCCTCCAAACCCGCGTTCTTCGCGTCACGCGCGTACTGGCCATAATCGTGCCCCGCCTTCAGCGAGTGATATTGAAGGGAAATAAGATCGAAAGTTACGTCGTCGAATCCCGTTTCACCCGTTGCCATGTCGCCACCTCCTGACACTGAGCGCCGATCTGGTACTCGCCGTCTCCGGCTACCCTGAATGGACAACACCAAACGACGACTCGAATGGTTTTTTCGGCAAGCCGCTGCGCGACGGCCGCACCGGTCCGATGGCGGCGACGCCGCCGCCATCTACCGCGGTATACAGGAAAACATCACTCAATGGTTGGCAACTTGACAGTTTTGGGAGGGCTGGCATGGGCATTTTCGATGCCATGAACGCACGTCAATCTCTTCGTCTCCTCGGTTCAGCAGTAGTTCTCGCGGCGGCGGGCGTGGCCGTTTCGGCCGTGTCCACGTCGGTCGTCCCCTCCGCGTCGGCCCAGTGTCCGGATGTGCAAGTGGTGTTCGCCCGCGGCACCGGCGAAGCGCCCGGCGTCGGCCCCACCGGCCAAGCCTTCGTCGACTCCCTGCGCCAGCGCGTGGGCGGACGCTCCTTCGACGTCTACCCGGTCAACTACCCCGCCAGCGACCAATGGGACACCGGCATCGACGGCGTCAGAGACGCAGGCGCCCATGTCAATTCGATGGCCCACGACTGCCCCAACACCAAAATGGTGCTCGGCGGCTACTCCCAGGGCGCGGCCGTGATGGGCTTTGTCACCTCCGCCGCCGTACCCGAGGGCATCGACCCCAACACCGTGCCCAAACCGCTGTCCCCCGACGTCGCCAGCCACGTCTCCTCGGTCGTGCTCTTCGGCATGCCCAACGTGCGGGCGATGAACTTCCTGGGCGAACCCCCCGTGGTCATCGGCCCGCTCTACCAAGACAAGACCGTCAAAGTGTGCGCCACCGAAGACCCCGTCTGCTCCGACGGCATGAACTTCTCCGCCCACGACACCTACGCCGACGACGGCGCCATGATCGACAAAGGCGTCAGCTTCGCCTCCAGCCACCTCGGTATGGGCGGGCCGGCTCCGGTCGCGTCGCCGGCGGGAGGATTCGGCACCTGAGCGGCCGGGCGGCCTGAGCTAGATCGTCTCGGGCATGACGGCCGCGACGATCAGCGCGACCACCAACGCGGTGATGAACACGTACGACAGCGTCACCCCGACCAAGGCACGCTCGCGACCACGCTGGCCCGTCTGGCGAATCTGGGCTAACCCCAGATGCCCCAGGATCAACCCCGCTGGGGCGAAGACGAACGCAAACACCACCGACAGCGTCGCCAACACATTGGCTTCGTCCCGCGGCGGGCCAGGAGGTGGCTGCGGTACTGGATGCGGGCCAGGCGCACCCGCGCCGAACGGATTGGGCTGAAACGGGCCGGGGCCAAAGGGATTCGTCATCGGCTCAACTCGGGATCTTGCCCAGGATGTAGTTGGCGATGTCCAGGGCGGCTTGCTCGCCCCGATCGGTGTCCACCAGCACGACGTTGATGTCCACCACCACATTGTTCTTGGCGACGATCGCGCGATCGTTACGAGATCGCATTGCCGGGCCCTGCGTGGTCAAAACCATGACCGTGATGCCGTTTCCGGCGTCGGAGGGGACGCCCATGGTCACCGCCACCGGCGGCGACTGCTTACCCGGGGGCGGCAGGATGTTCATCGTCGAGCCTCCACATTTTCGCCATATCGACACCAGATTCGTCAATTGTCGCTGCGCTGCCGGCGGGTCACGAAAGGCCATGACCACCTGTCCCGCTTCCTTCAGGGCCGGTACGTCGTGGTCGTCGATCAGCACCAAGCCGTAATAGCCGACGAGGGCCTGCATATCACTGTTCGGAGCGCCGCCGCCCATCACCGGCCAGCACTCGGGGCGATCAACGGAGGCGCTGTCGGAGTCCGGGCCCGGCTTGTAGGTGGGCGGAAGGGCAACGAGGTTGGGGATCCCCATGAACCGTTTGACGTCGTCGATGGTCGGCAGCAGTCCGGGCAGGCCCGTGGGCGTGACCATGGGCGAGGACGGCGCAGAAGTGGTTGATGCTGCCCTACTCGTGGTTGACGCCGTCCGGGACGGCCCGCTGTCGGTCTGCGATGCCCAGGCCACCACGGCCACCACCGTCAGCGTGATGACCGCGTACGACAGCATCAGCCCGACGATCGCGCGATCGCGGCCCCGCTCGCCGGAGCGGCGTATCTGCTTGAGACCTAGATGCCCCAGCACCGCCCCGGCGGGGGCGAAGACGAACGCGAACACCACCGACATCGTGGCAAAGATGTTGGTGCGCGGCCGCTGCGGTGGCGGCGCCGTGTAGATCGGCGGGCCGGGCGGCATTCCGCCGTACGGAGCACCACCAAAGGGGTTGCCACCGAAGGCATTGGGCCCGGAGGGTTCCTGTGGATTCGTCATGGCTCAGCTCGGAATCTTGTTGAGTATCTGGTTGGCGACGTCCACGGCGGCTTGCCGGGCGCGGTCGGTGCCGTTGCCGGTGTAGGACACCAGCAGGTCGATGAAGACGTTTGCCTTGGCGGCGACCGCGTGCACATTCAGCGACGCCTCCGATGCCAGTTCGACTGTGCTGATGCCGTTCCCGACGTCGAGCGGCCCAGTCACCGAAATCATGAACGGCGCTTTGTTCGGCCAGGTGTCTTTCACTGAAGCTCCGTTACATTGGCGCCACACTGAGAGGAATTTCGTCAGCTCTGTTCGCGCCGCGGCTCCGTCGACGAACGACGCGACGCCCGGGCCCACCGTGACCGTATTGTATGAATCGCCCCCTGCCCCTTCGACATACATTGCGACGTAGAAGCCTTGCATCGCACCGCCGTTATAAAGTTCCGGCACGCCAACGTCAAGGGCTCCCCTACACTCCGGTCGGTCGAGGGTTTCCAGGGCCGGCTGCGGCTGGTGCGATGCTCCGCCGATCGTCAGGGTCTGCTCACCGGTGATGACTTTAACGTCATCGAGGCTGGGGATCAGTGCAGGTAAATCGGCCGGTTTCACTATCGGCGCCGCTGTGGTGGTGGTGGGCGCGGCGATGTGCGCCGGAGCGCCCGAGGGCTGCAAACCCCACACCACCGAAACTCCGACCACGACGACGATCACCGCATACGACAGCACCGTCCCGACCAGTGCCCGATCGCGACCGCGCTGCCCGGTGCGCCGGATCTGCCGAAGGCTCAGGTGCCCCAGGGCGGCACCGACGGGGGCGAACACGAACGCGAACACCACCGACAACGTCGCCAGGACGTTGACCGGTGGACGGTCCGGCGGCGGTGCCGTCGGCGTCGAAGACACCGGAGGCGCGGCGGGATTGCTGCCGAACGGGGTGCCGCCGAACGGATTGTGCTCGAACGGGTTTCGAGGTGGGATCGTCATGTTCGCGACTGCCTAGAGCACACCGAAACTCGAAGTCACCCAGCGGACCGGGTCGACGCAGCGAAACGGGGCAATGCCCCGCGCGTGTAGGCGCTGCCCGCTGGGTGGCTGGCCGAGGGCGGAGACGACGAAGAACCGATGTCTCAACCGCCTCGGGGTGGAGGGGTTTTCGACTCCGGCGATGATCGAGCCGGCGTTGAGCCGGGTGAGCAGGCTGCGGACCTCCTCGTGCAGCAGCTGACCGTCGTTGTCGTCGTAGAGCACGGAATCCGAGGGATCACGCAGATAGGCGGCCCCGGCGTTGGACATCACCATGCTCCACTCGGACCCGTCGACATCCCGCAGCGCCCGGAGGGCGTCGAACTTCGACAAGATGACCGCGAGCCGCGGTTCACCGGAACCGATGGCCATCATCACGTTGTTCAGCACGCCGCGCGGGTCCCCGCCGCTCACCATCTGCGGGGGCAGCAGGTCCTGCAGCTGATCCCGAATCGATTGCACCCGAAGCGGATCGAACATGAAGAACACGGCCTCGGCGTTGCTGAAGAACCGAAACGGAGGTGAATGCAGGTTCCCGGACTCCATATCCTCACCGGCGACGTCGCGCAACACCAGGTAGCGCTGAATGCCGTGCCACGTGCCCAGGCTGAAGATCAGCGGCTCGCGCTGGGTCGAGGTCTGGGTCATCATCGTGGGCGTCGGCGGGATGAGACCGCGCTGCACGAACAGCGGTGTCTCGTAATGGGTGGCGTAGGCGACGGCGGTCGAGCGGGTCGCGGGCGCCATCGCGAACCCGAGGTGTTCGCACAACAGCTGCAGCTGGCGGACCAGCACGCCGATGTAGAGGCTCTTGCCGGTGGCGCGGGCCCCCGCCATCGCGATGCAATAGGCCTGACCCTCCCGCCACCGGTCGGGCAGGGTGAAATGGCAGACCGGGCAGATCTCGAGGACGGGGCCGCGCAGCGCCTGCGCGGCGATGTTCGGTGGCGGCGGGCCGTTGTATCCGGGCGGTCGATCCCACCGGAACATCGGGCCGATGTCGGCCTTGGCGCCCAGGAACGCCGAGCCGACCTCGTCGTGGTAGCGGGGCGCGCCGCTGGCGGGCGCGAGCGTCCACAGGTGATGATCGGGATCCAGAAGCCCAAAGCAGCGTGGACATTTCGTCAATATCGCCGGGGCGGTCGGAGCGGTCATGTCAGCGCCCGAACAAGGCCGGCGGCGATCTCGTCGAGCACCTGCGGATGCGCCAGCAGTTCGGCGGTGGCATCTTGCCCCGACCGCGGTGCCGGCAGCCGTGGCCCGGCGGCACGGCGGTCATCCGACAGGGTGATCAAGGCGAATCCGCTGTGCACGCCGCTGGCCGGGAAGTCCGAACAGGCCACGGTGGCGATGTCGGTCCGCAGCCGCGACCAGCGCGCACCCGCCGACCATCGCGGCTGCACCTTGCGAACCGCCTCGGCCAACCCCAGCCCCGGTCCGGGAGCATGACCGTCCACTGGGACCTTGGTGACATCGGCGCCGACGAGGACCGCGGCGACGTCGTGAATCCCGAGGGCATCGGCCACCCCGACCGCCACGTCGGTGGCGGCCGCCGCGCTGCCGTCGGCGAACCAGGGCCGCATCGACGCCGAACTGTTCAGCGCGACAACCAGTTCGGCGTGGGCCTGCTTGCGGTCGCGGCCGATGAGCCGCCGCGCGGACGTGCGCGCCGCTGCCGCCAGCGGGCTCAGCGCCGTGTCGGCGGCGGCGGTGACGGCGACTTCGATATGGTGACCGGCCGGACGCAGCTCGGCGAACACCACCGTGGTGTCGCCGCTGACATCCACCGGATCGAACAGCACCTGCACCGGGTCGGCTTCGTCGGGCACATCGTGCGCGATCGCCAGGTGCACCACGGCGCCGGCACCGAACTGCGTGGTGAATGCGGGCCGGACGGCGACGGTGACGGGACCGGTGAGCGAGGGCAAAACGACATGATGAGGGCTCGAGCGCACGACGGGTTGGCCCGGTGCGCCCTGGATGTCGAGCGTCGCGTCGCGGACCGCACCACTGATCGACACCGAAAGCGGCCCAACGGGTATGTGCGCGCGTTGATTACGTGCGGTCAGGGCGTAGATCGGCATCAGCGGTTCCTCCACATCTGGGCCGGCGGGGCCGTCTGCGGCGCAAGCCCGTCGGCGCGGCGGGTCAGCGCCGTGTTCACCAGCTTCCGGTAGCGCCGCGGCGGCGCCGCATCGTTGCTGCCGACCATCCGCATCATCACCGCGAGCACCCCCTCCTGGTCGTCATCGCTGAACGGCCGTCTCGCCGTCACCGCGGCGGCGGCCGCGGCCAGCACGCCATCGACGGCGTCGCCCGGCTCGGCGGCGTCGGTGCGCAACAGGCTGGCCGCCACAACCTCGGTGGCCGTGACGATCTCGCTCTCCGCCAGGGCCAGCACCTGCTCGGTCGCCGCGCCGGCCACCAGCGGGTCGCCGGCCAGCCGGCCCGCCGCAACCGGTCGCGGCTGTCCCGCGATCAAGCCCACGGCCGCGAACACCGTCACCCGCACCGCGCAGTCGGGATGTATTCGCTCAGGCCCGATCTCGCGTAGTGCCGTGTCCCACAGCCCGGCATAAGCATTCTGATGAGTGTTGAGGTAGCCGCGCTGCACCCAGGATGCCGGATCGACCATCCGCAGCGCCGCGCATGCCACCGCGAGGTCATCGTTGTTAGCGCCGGTGATCTCGTCGGCCAACCGGGCCAGTGATTCACTGTCGGGCGCCCCCAGCAGGGTCGGCAACAGCGCGGCGGTGCTCATTGTGGCGCCGCCCGCCGCCAGCAGCTGGGTGGGATCCCAGATCCGTTGGGCCGCCAGCTCGTCGCGGCGCGGCGACCCGTTGGCCGCGAGCCACCAGAGCTCGGCGAAGCGATCCGCCTCAACGGGGTTGCGTTCGGCGCGCATGCCGCACACCGCAGCTCGCGTCCACGTCGCGTCCCACGGTTGCGCGCCAAGCAGTTCGGCCGCCGCGGGCATGGTCGATCCATCGGCGAACCAATCGAGCACGGCGTCGCTGATCGGCGTGGCGCGTTCACAACTCAGGCGCAGCGCCGCGGCGGCCGCGGCGATCCGGGTTTCGGGGCCGAGCCGGTGCGTCAACCGCCGGGCCAGCGTGGGCCCGGTGTGCGGGTCGGCGAGCTGGGCCGCGACGCCTTCGGTGAGGGCCTGAGTCAGGCGATCGTCGTCGACGCCCGCTCTCAGTAGCAGGTCGACCAGCTTGAGCAGCCGCTGCGGGTCACCGGCGGCGCCGGCCCGCTCCAGCGCCGGGCCCAGCGCGGCCGTCAGCGGTTCGGGAACCGCACGGCCGTGATAGGTGTTGACGCTCAATGGGATCGGGCCGAGCTGATCCAGCCAGGTGTCGTCGCCGATCGCGCGGCACAGGTAGGTCAGCGCGGCGTGTTCGCCGGCGAACCCGGGCAGGTTCTGTTCGGCCGCCTTCCACGCGTCGGGCGTGGTGTGGCCGACCAGGGCCGAAAGCGCCTCGTCGACAAGGCGTTCGGTCGGAGACCCGGGAGTGATGCCGGCCGGCGAGTGGGCGGTGATGATCGCGTTGGCCTCGGGATGGGCGGCCGCGAAATCTTCGTCGGCGGCGATCGTGACCGCCAATGGCCAGGCCGGGTGCAGGCCCCGATCGTCGGTTTGGGCGGCCCGGCGGTCGAGTTCGTCGAGCATCGCCAGTGCCGATTGCGGGTCGAGTAGCACCTCTTGCGCCATCACCGACCAGGCGGTGACGTCGATCGCCTGACCGGCCGCGGTCCGATGGGGTTCGCCACCCAGCTCCCCCAGCGACAGCGTCGCGGTCTCGTCGATGACGACGAAACCCGTTGGCAGCGTGTCCAAGTCACCGATGGGCACCGCGGTCAGGTGCGCGATGGCGTGCTGCGCCGAGCCGAGCTGGTCGGCGCGGTCGAAGGTGCTGAAGTTCAGGGTGGCCGCGGTTCCCGGTGACATCAAAAAACTCACCAGGCCGATCCACTGCGCGGCGGAGTCGACGGAGACGGTACCCAGGACGACGGGCGCGCCGCCATCGAGGGCCGCCGCCACCGCGTCGAGCAGCCCGAGCAGGGTGCCGACCCGCCAGGTCGTGGTGTCCAGCGCGAACGCGATCGCGCTTTCCCGGGTGACGAGGTGCGCTGCGCCCGGCGGGTCGGCGGGCAGGGCGGCGCGCTCGACGGCCGCGGCACCGAACGGACGTAGCCAGGCGGACGAGCCCCACCGCTGAATGGGCCTCAGCCGCGGCGCGGAATCCGGTGCCCGGTCCAGCAATACGTGGGCGAACACGTTGCCCGGGCGCCCCGTGCTGTCGGCGCCGGCGGCGACGGTGTGCCAGTAGCCGGCCGCGTCGCCGGCCCAGCGCCGATACTCCAGTCGGCGTGGCGCCGCGTCCAGCTGTTCCGGGGTCGGGTAGTCGGGCAGCGGGGTGACGGGCCGAAACGCGGTGCGGACACCGGACGCGAGGCGTTGTGTTTCCTCGGGCGACAAGTCCCCGGTGGTCTGCTTGACCTGCCAGCCGCCCGCGCCGCCCGGCTGGTCGAAACTCGTGTAGGCCAACTGGCCGTAGCGCGGGGTCACGGCGCGCCCACGCTCAAACGGAGGCTGTGCACCGGCGGGTCCAGCAGCGCGATGGTGCGCAGCCTCGCAGCCGAGGGCGTGTTGACGAACAGTCGGATCCATCCGCGTCGGCCTCGCAGGTCGACGGCCCAGGGCTCGGCGGTGCCGGCGGTGGTCAGGGCCGACCATCGCAGTTCCTTGGAGGGGGTGGCCGCCAGGCCGCCCTGTGCGTCCAGCGGCGCGGCGTCCAGCGCCTCGCCGTCGGTGGGCGACAACGGAATTCGGTCGGGGTTGTTGATCAAGACGAATGCCGGTGAACCCGGCACTTCGTATTCGGACCGCATGTAGATGGTGGCGTGCGACGGCTGTCCGTGCGGATCGCGGCTCAACTGCACCGCGTACTGCAACCGCAACAGGCCCGCGTATTCGATGCTGCGCACGGTCCCGATGGCCCGGCGGCCGGCGGAGAACGCCACCGGGGCCAGGTGCAGGGAACACCCGCTCACCGGCAGTTTGCCGTTGGGCAGTTGCAGGCCGCCGTACTTCTCGTACTGCTCGACGGTGATTTCGTAGGACGTGCCGGTCAAACCGTTGCGCGGGTCATAGCCCTTGGGGGCCAGATACACCACGACGACGGCGGCGCCCTGCGGCCAGTCGAACGTCAAGACCTGCTTGTTGCAGTACTCGGCCAGCTCGACATCCCGGATGACCCCGGTGCGCACCGAACAGAAAGTCTTGCCCAGCAACGCACGACCCGCCAGCACCGTGACCGGGGTGAAGTAGGCGCGGCTCCAGTCCGTCGGCCACGACACCCCCGACATCATCGACCGCGGCCGCCCGTCGGGAGCGGCCTGCTGGGTAATCGGTTGCGTCAGGCGCAAATCCGGGGTCAGTCCGACCTGCTCGAGCGCGGCCTCGGGCAGGTCATTGGCCTCGGCGCCGGCGGCCGGGCCCTTCTGACTTCGATAGATCACCACCTCGCCGGCGGCCGGCGCCTGCCAGGTGAGCTCGAAACCGTCGGTGGCCCCCGGCGCCGACGTCACCATCAAATCGGTGACCGGCGTTAGGACGGCGGCGATTTCGACCTCGGCGTCGACCGGCGCCGCCAGTCGCAGCACGCCGTTGACCGGGACCGCGGCCCGAACCCGATACACGTAGCGCCGCCCCGGGGCCGGGTCGGAGTCGACGAAGCCGGCACGGTTGTCGCGGTCCAGCAAGATCCGATGCTGCGGCCCCTCGCGACCGGCTTCCTCGGCCAGCATCCGGGACACGAACACGGTGCTGACCGCCGAAGGCACCGTCCAACTGCCGATGACCTTGCCGTTGTCCTGCCGAACCACGCAATCGCGCACCGGGCTGACAGCCACACCCTCGGCGTGCTTGATCGGCTGCGCCGCAAGCGCTTCAGCGCGGGTACTGCCGACGTTGACCCACACCTGGTAGTAGCGCACCGCCGCGGCCGAGGGCTCGTGGTCGGCCGCGGTGGTCGCGTGGGTGGCCGCCACCAGCCGGGCCCGGTCCGGCGAGTACGGCGCGTTGTCCTCCTGCGCGACCAGCCGGTAGATCACCACGGCATCGCCGCCCGGTAGATACGGCGTCCAGGTCAGCTCGCTGCCCGCGGTGTCGCCGTCGTCGGGCCGTGGCGGTCTGACGGTGACGGCGGCCAGCGGGCCGGTCTGCTCACCGAAGGCGTATGCGGCGAAATCGGCTGCATTCAACGGCAATTCGTCGCTCGTCGTGCTGTCTACGGCGTGGGTCGGTTCACCGTCGGGTCCCACCGCGGACAGGCCGGCCGGGCGATGCCGGCTCGGCGACGGCTGCGACTCCACCTCGGCCAAAACGGCCGCCAACTCCTCGGCGTACTCGGCGACCGAGCCGGGCAGCATCGCCCGGATCTGTTCCACGTCCGTGCGTCCGGACCGCAGAATCAGCCGCAGGTGGGTTTCCTTGAAGCCGGCCTTGGACACCGCGCCGGAATCGATCAGGCGCTGGCGCCACGCGATCAGGGCGTTGAGGCGGGGGTCGTCGGCGTCGCCGGCATGTTGCGGATCGGGCATGGCTAGAACACCAAATCCCCGCCGGGCGGCACGTCGCGGTGTTCGGTGTGGGTGATCACCGCGGTCTTCTCCATCTCCACTCCCGACGCGGCGGCCAGCGGCACCTCGAACAGGGTGAAGTCATAGGGCGCCAGCCCGTCGCTGGCCTGCACCACCGCGGCCCGAAATCCCAGGCCGGGCCGGGCAAGTGCGGCCGTATCGATGGCCACCGCGCAGCGGCTCGCGGTCATGGCCGCGTCGGTGAACACCGATCCGTCGAACGGGGCGGCGTGTCCCGGCCGATGGTCGACGACACCGGCGGCGAACTGTTCGGACCCGACGTGCTGCCCCATCGCGGGAGCGAAGACGGCACCGGTCAGCGCGTTTCCCACGCGGCTGTCCTCGGCGAACATCTGCTCGACGCGTTGCCATAGCGCCTCGGCGCCGGTGGAGTGCACCTGCCCGGAGGCGACGGCCGCCGACCATTGGTCCAGACCCGAGGCGGTCTTGAAACCCGGCATCCGATACAGCATTTCGGGCTCCTCCCGTAGCCGGCCCGCGGCGTGGGCGACCATGTCCTGCCACGGCTTGGTCAGCCAGCCGAGCGCGTACAGGCGGCGCTGAATGGCATGGGCCGCATCGTCGGCGCGCTCCGCGCCGGGGTCAGCGACCCCGACCTGGGCGCAGCGGGGCAGGCCGTCGGAGATCAGCGGCGCCGGCGAGCGCCCCGCGGGTGCGGGCCCAAAGGGCGCGCGCAGCAGCGGCCCCAGCACGCGACACCACGACAGATACTGGCCGTACGCGGTGGACAGGCGGCTGACGTCCTGCAGCGCGGTCTGCAGGTTCGCCTGCATCATCTCGAGCTGATTCTGTTGAGATTTCCGCAGATTCATCAACGTGAACATGTCGCGCTGGGCGAACAGGAACAACGTCAGCGACACCACGATGTAGAGGCCGAGCAAAATTCCGCCGGTGATCAACGTGTACTTCCAGCCCGTGAAGCCGACCGCCGCGAGGCCGACCAGCACGACGAGGACCCCCATGGTCGCCCAGGTCATCGTGGCCAGGATGGTGCCGATGGCTTGCTGGCGGGCGCGCACCCGCTCGTCGATCGAGATCTCGCTGGCCGCCCGCTGAATCTGCTCGGCGATCTGCGCCACCTCGGTGCGGGCCCGCCCCAAGAAGTCGGTCAAAATCGACCCCGCCTGCCAGGCATAGCTTTTCGACGCATGCTGTTGCCAGCGCTCCAGCTCGGTCGACACCCCGCGCGCCTCGACCCCGGCGGCGGGGTCGGAGTAGGCGCGCTGCAGCCGCTGGCGCAGATCCGCCACGCCCAGCACGTCGGCAGGCTCCAGGTCGCTGACGCCGATCACCGCGGCCAGCGACGTCGGGATCGCCCTGAACCGGTCCGCGCGGCTGGGAACGACGTCGGCCGCGTTGGCCAACACACCCACGCCAGCGCCCACTTGAATCGGGTCGAGCCCCTTCGCGCGGCGTCCGCCATCGGCGAGGGTGAGGGCGCCGTTGACGAAATCGATCCACAGCGGGCTCAGATCCTGTTGCGCCAGTTGACCGTTGCCCGCCGTTCCCCCGATGGCGGCGTTGAGCGTGTCGGCGCTGCGGCCCAGGTCCTGCCAGTCGGCGAGCTGGCTGCTGGTCACCACCGAGAACGCCGATTCGCGGCCGCCGAACACGGTGCCCTGCACCGTCGAGGCCAACACCGCCGATACCGATCCCTTGACCGCCGACAACCACGCCGACGGCGCGTTGCGCAAAGCGCCGCCCATGAAGCGCAGGAACATCTTCAGCGCGGCCCAGATCGAAATGGCTTGGGTGGCAACATCGTCGGCACCCAGCCGCGGTCCGCGCAGCACGTCGCGATGTTTGGTCCACAGCGCGCGGGCCATCGCCTGGGTGGCCGCCGCAACGTCCTCGACGTAGAGCACCGGCACCTGGCCGCCGTGCGGCAGCGGCAGCCGCCCCGCCGGATCGAACAGCCGCGCCCGCAGCCGGCGTTCCACCTCGGCGGTATCGAGGCTGCGGTAGAACGCGCGCACCGCGCGCAGCGTCTGGCCCGGCAGGATCTCCACACTGTCGAAAGGGGTCTGCTGCACATCGGCCCACAAACCGGCCACCGCCGCGACCACCGGCGCGGCGCGCTGGGCCAGATCCAGCGGTTCGGCGAGATGCCCCCACGGCACCGCACCCAACCCGGGTGCCGGCGAATCCTCCGGTGCGATCAGCAGGTTGTGCCAGCCCTCCACCACCACCGACGCGCCGAGCTGACTGGCGCCGGCGCGCCCGCTGGTGAGCAGCATCCGCAGCAGGGTCATCGCGGCTCCCCTGGCGGTGCTGCGCACGACCTGTTCGACGAACTGCTCGGCGGCCAGCGGCGCCCGCTGCTCGGCCGGCGCATCCAGCGGAACCAGCACCGCCACCCGGACCCGGTCGTAATGCTGGGCGGTCAACACCTGTTGCAGCACAACGCTTTCCGACCGGCCATCGCGCACCATCGTCGCCGCTGTGGCGGGCCCCCGCGCATCGCCGGCGTCCACCCAGACGAAGACGCCCAGCAGCCCGGCGGACGAGTAATCGCACAGGATGCCCAGAAGCTCGTCGGTCTGCAGGTGCGGGGCCACGACCACGGTGAGCGAGGTGTCGGGGGATGCGGCCATCGTCAGAACGTCCCGCCTTCGGGAATCACCACGGGCGCTCCGCCGTCGAGCACCGGGCCGCCCGCGGCCGCGCCGGCCGCCAGCGCCTCGGCCTCGTGCTGGATCAGGTTGATCAGCGCACCGGTGGCCGCGTACACGTCGGGCGCGAGATCGCGGAACATCGGCGTGTTCGACGCCGTGGTTCGCGTCGGCACCGTCGTGAACGCCCCGCCCGGCGTGGCGCCGGCCATGTCGGCCGGAAGATACTGCGCCGCAACGTCACGGATGGTGGTCAACCACTCGATCGCCGCAGCGGCGCGCTCGTCGGCGGTCTGGGCCTCGGCGATGCCCGGGACCCGCGACTGCACCCCGGGCGCGCTCGAGGCCCCCTGCAGGAATTCGCGCAGCAGTCCCTGCGCCGACAGCGCGACGATGCCGCTGGCGGGGTCTTGCGAATGCGCGTCGTAAAGCTCACGCAGCACGCTGTAGGGCCGCAGCGAGCGCATCACCGGCGGCTCGTGCGACTGCGCGATGGCCAGCAGGATCGACTCCAGCACCGCCGGCAGCCAGTCGTAGGGAGCGTGGAACGCCGACGGCGGTGTCAGCAGCGGGTTCGGGAAGTTCAGCCACTGCCCGCTGTCGGCGTCGTAGATCCGCACCGGCTCGGTGAACGGCGACGCGGGAATCTGGATGCGGCCCAGCAGCTGTCCGACGAACCAGCCGCCGGTCATCGTGAATCGCTGCTCGTCGGTCATCGGCAGCGACGCCGAAAGTGGCCGGGAGCGACGGTATTTCCAGAAGGCGCCCCGCCCGGGCCCCGCGGTCTGCGCCCATTGCTGGGCCGCGGGCTTGAGCACCGAGTCGAACGCCAGCGGCGAGTAGTTGGGATACGAGCCGAAGATGTCGATTCGGGTGACGCTGTCCTCGTCGGACAGCGACCGCCCGTAGTTGTCCTTGGTCGCCTGGTCGATCCGCGGGTTGTTGCGGATGACTTCGAACAGTTCGCGGTCCACCGGTTGACCGGCGAACGGAATCTCGGAGAACTTGTAGCGATATTCGGTCTGCTGGCCGGGGTGAACCCGTTGCAGCGCTTGGTCGTTGACGCTGGCCAGCGGTCGCGCCAGCGACAGCGCCTCGGCGAACTTGGTGGCGATGTCGCGGCGGCGCGCCACCAACTCCGACTCCGAAGCTCCCGCCCCCTGCACGTAGTCGCGCAGCGACACCTTGCAGAATTCGGCGAACGACTCCCCGGGCCGTTCGACGTAGAGCCGGGCCCGCCGCAGCAATTCCACTGGGCGGGTGTGGATGTCGAACTGCGCGATCGAGGGCACCCGCGCGCGGCCGGTCTCCGGGTCGGTGCCCAGCGCCCGCGTGACCCACGTCGCGGTGCGCTCAATCAGCCCGCCGGGTGCGGCCACACCGCCGGTGGTCTGCCACTCCCCCAGGATCACTCGCGTGGTGGCCTCCTCGATGGCCGACTGCAGCGGGATCATCGCGTTGGCGCCGGCCACCGCCTTCGGCAGGTCGGCCTCGTAACGCCCCTTGAAGGCGGTCGAATTGATCAGCAGCACTTCGTTGTTCGCCTCCGCGAACCTGCTGGGCACCAGTTCGTCGGCGTCCGCAGGCCAGGCCGCGTACTGGTCGGTGGCCAGGCGCGCCAGGCCCACGTCGGTCGGCGGCTCCGAACGGGCGTTCTCCAGCTGGATCATCGCCTCGCTGAGCCGATCCCGCAGCGGCACCAGCAGTTCCAGCCCCACCACCCGCAGCACGTCGGCGATGCGGGCGGCCGCGTCGGCGAACAGCTGGCGACGCACCGTCGCGCGGAACCCGTCCACCACGGCGGCCACCACCTGGTCGGTGTTGGTCATCACCCCGTGCAGCGATTTCAGCCCGGCGTCCACCTGCGGCGAGAACGCCACGATGTCAGGCGGGCCCATGTTGCCCAGCTGCGCAACCCCGGCGGTGAGGTGGTCATCGATGTGGCGGCGCAGCTGGTCGACGACTTCCCGCGCAAACGGCAATCCCAGCGAGGCGACGGCCGCGCCGACGACCCGTTCGAGCCGGCGGGCGAAATCTTGGTGCCATTGAAAAGCCATGGCGTAGGCCGCCTCCGCGCATGCCCGCGTCAACTCGGCGCGCCGGTTGTGCACGGCCTGCCGCATGGTCGGCACCCACTGCTCGGCGGTGACGCCTTCCGGGTTGGGCAGGTGGTTGCGCAGCTGACGGTCGATGAGGCCGTTGACGGTGGAGACGACGGTGTCGGCGGTGAAGGCCTCGGTGCCGATCCAGCGGCCGAGCTGGCTCACCCGGGTCTGCTCGTCGCCGGCGCTCGGCGGCAACCCCAATTCGCCACAGAGCGCGGCCCATTGGCTGGACAGCAGCGAGTCCAACTGCTCGGTGCTCGACGCCGGGTTGCCCCGCTGCATGTGCCCGTCGAGCAGCTTGTCCACGCAGCTGCGGGCCAGGCGCTGGGCCGCGTATTCGGCGTAGCGGTCACGGCCCATGCTCAGGCTGGAGAAGCCATAGGTGCCCCAGGGCAACACATCCCACGACGAGATGCCCCAGCCCAGCAGGTCGCGATCACCCACCGGCGAGGCGGTGTTGCCCAGGTCGTAGGCGACGAACTGGTCGCTGGCCCGGCCGCTCATCATCAGCCCCGCCAGCCCACGCGCCAGTCCCCGGTACACCGCGTACTGGGAGCCGTCACCGAACAGGGTGCGGTCGGCGCCGATGTAGCGGCCGACGGGGAACACCCGCGCGAACGGAATCGGTTCTCCCTCACCGTGATGGTGGCCTAAGGCGCGCAGGATTCGCACGTCGTGTTCGCGGGCCGCACCGGACTGGCTGGCCACGATCTCGCCGAGCATCGCCAACGCGTTGGCCCGCACCCCGATGATGGCGCTCTGCGGGAGCGAGTCGAAAATGTCGGGCGTCACCATGAATACGCCCATCAGGCGGGGATCCAGACCGGTGACCAAGGTCAGCAGGCGGCATACGTCCAGCGCCATCGACGCGCCCGCACCGCCGGCCATCGACGACACCACCAGCACCAGGGGTGGTTCGTTGGGGTCGAAGCGGCCCATGCCCGGCACGTCGACCGTCGACATCTCGGAGACGGTCTCGACGCGAAACAGCGTGTCCCATGCGGCCTGTAGGCGGGCGTGGATCTCGGCGGCCTTGCTCAGCGTGATCATGCGCCCGATCGCCCGGTATTGCCCCGCGCCGGCCGAGATCGGGATCGACACCTCCTGCGGGCTGCGCGGCGCCCAGGTGGCGATGGTGTCCAACGCCGATTCTGCCGCCAGTCGTTGCGACAGCGCACCGTCCAGGACGGCGTAGCTGCTGCCCTGCGGTCCACACCCGACGTAGCTGCCGCCCTGGGCGGGAACGTTCGCCAGCCCCTCCGGGCCGGACTCCGCGGCGCTCGGCACATCGATGTGGACGAATTGCCAACCGGCCAAGAGCTTTTCGATTCCAGCGGTGTGCAGTTCGGAGCGCAGCTGGTCCATCATCAGGGACAGCGTGGCGCCGCCGGAACCGCCGCAGCCCACTACCAGGAATCGTCGCATCAGGTGCCCTCTCCGAACGGGTCGAATGGATCTGGGTCAAATCGATGGGAAGGTTGCGTCGAATCGGTCGGCGGGAGCCCGGGCGGTGTGCCCTTTTCGCGCTCTTCACCCTCGTCGTCGTACCGGTAGCCGGCTGCCATCGTCTCGTCTTGGCGGAATATCGGTTCGGGGATCGGCCGCTCCTGTGTCTCCGCCTCATTGAAGCCGGGCGGCACCGGCCCTGTCGGCGCGTGGGGCGGCGCCGCGGGCCGCGAAGGCGCCCCCGCAGGCGCCGAAGGCGCCCCCGCGAACGGCGAATCCGCGCCGCTCCCAAAGGGATCGTCTCCGGCCGAGGCGACGACGACGCCCGCGGGCGTGTCACCGAACGGGGAGGCCGGCTCGCCCGGCGCCGCGAACGCTGCGGTCATACCGGCCTGCGCGGCGCGCAGCCGCAACCCGGTGAGCAGGTCGGGCAGCCGTTGCGCGACCTCCTCGTAGAGGCGCTCGCGCGCGACGGTGTCGGTGGTTCCGGCCACCAACAGCAATACCTCGGCGGCGTTCTCGGGCCCGTACGGGTTGTGCAGCAGCACCCAGGTGTTGTGTACCGCCAGCGGCAGCACCGCACGCAGGCCAGTCTTGTCGGATCCGGGCAGCTTGGACCCGACGCTGACCAGGCCCTCGGCGCCGACGACCACGTGCCCGGATCCAAACGGGCTGCGCCCCAGCGCAACCGACAGATTCACACCGGCCACCGACAGCTGACGGGTGCCACCGGGCGGCAGCCCGGTCACGGGTTGCACCAGATCGGTGTCGGCCATCGCGAACGGCTCACCGCCGCGCAGCACCGCGTCGTGCTCGACCTGCACCGGGATGCGTTCGGCCAGCAGCGGATTGTCTGGGATCTTGCTGACCCACCACTTCGATGCGTACAGCAGCGCCAGCGGGATTCCGGGACCCAGCAGCAGCGCGGCGATGAGCACCAGGATGAAGTTGGTGGTGTTGAGCGGGTTGATCATCGACGCCGTGAAGGCCACCGGCACGGTCTGCGCGTCGTCCGGATTGTCCAGCGTCGAAACATGAACGGGCACAGTGCCGTTGAGTCCGCCGTGCCCGTTGTGATCGGTGCGCAGGCTGACCGACAGCTGTGCGGTCTCCCCCGCCTGCACCTTCAGGCAGTGCTGGCCCGAATTCGTCGGCGAACCCACGTGCGGCGCGCCGATGCCATCCGGTGCGCCCGTCACCGTCGGGGTATCGGTGTCGCTGATCCAGGCGCAGCCCGGTCCGGTGATGTTCAGCGTCGCGGTCGCCCCCTTGGCTCCCTCAACCGTGCCGAAGTCGATGCGCTGGCCCGGGGTCGGCAGGCCCACCTTCGGCAGAATCTGCACGGGCACATCGACTTCCTGCGGCGACAACTGCGTGCCGGCGATCGGCCCGCCGTTCTGGTCGGTGGTGTTCGCGGTGGTGATCACCAGCGACATCCGCAACGTCGCGTGCCCCGGGGCCACTGTGGTCAGGTCGGCGTCGACGGGTCTGGCGATGTCATCCTTGCCCGCCGCCGTCAGCAGCGGAATCGGCGCGGCGCCATCGGGACCCAACGACGCCGACATGGTGGCCGTACCGGCAAGGTCGCTCGGGGCCATCGGCTTGCCTTGACCGTCAACCAAACCGAAGACCAGGCCCTTGAGGGTCTGGCCGCTGTGCCAGGCGACCTTGTCGGCGCCCGTCAGGGCCGGGAAGATGTCGGTGGTGATGTGAATGCTGACCTTGGACACCGCGTCGGCGTGCTGGCCGGTAGTGTCGACGTAGACGATCGCCCATTGCCCGGTCCAGTGCGGGGCATTGCCGTTCTGCAGCGAGATCGTCTGCGCCGATTCGGATTGCCATTGGTAGCTCACCGCTACGCCGTCGACGTTGACGTTCTGGGCGCCGTCCTTCTTGGGTAGCGGCAGGGTCTGCCCGGTCGGCGAGACGAGGTAGGGCTCGACGCCGGGCACGCCGCCGGATCCCAGGATGTTGACCTCTTTGATGGACCGGTCGAGCACGAAGTTGTGCCGCGCCTCCGGGCACACCTTGATCTGGCAGACCCCGCCCTGGTCGGTCACGCCGGGATCCGGGTTGAGCGCGTCGAACGCGAACAACATGTCGTCGATGTTGGCGACGGGAAAGAAGTCGCCCGGCACCGGATCCGTGATGGCGCCGCACGCCAAGCCCTGCAATCCCTTGCCGGTGCTGATCGCCGACATCACGTTGAAGTCGCCGGGAGTCTGCTTGGCGCCCAAGCCGATTCCGAGCATGATGATGTTGCTCGACCGCAGCTGGTCGGCTAGGCCGCTGGGCCGGCAGATGGATTGCACGGCCTTCTGCGTGGTGTCGGGGATTCCGTTCGGCGAGTCCAGCGGCACCCCGTCGGCGTAGGGCTTGGTGACCGGGCGGGCGGTGAAATCGATCATCCCGTCGGAGAACCAGGCGATGGCCTGGCAGCGCTGACCCTTGTCGGCCGAACCGGCGTGCGTCGTCAGCGCCTGCCGGGCGCCGTCGAGGGCCAGCCAGTAGTCGGTGTCGATGCCGGTGTTCTTCTTGGCGATCGGATCCAGCGACGCCCCAACGCTGTCTGCGGTCGCGCCGGTGAGCTGGGTCCAATCATGTTCGGGGACATAGGTATCGGAGAACCCCGCCACCGCGACGTCGAGTTTTGCGCTCACCCGGTCGGCGTATTTGCCCAGCGTCTGCACCAGGTAGCGGGCGGCCTGCACGCGCGCGGCCTGTGGGTCGGTCTGCTGCAGGCTGCTCGACTCGTCGAACAACAGCAGCAGATCGCCGGCCTTCTGCGAGGCCAGGCAGGCCCCGAATCGGCTCGCGCCCGGCGAGCCCGCCGCCGAGGCGACGGGTGCCCAGCCGACCAGGTTCAGCACGGCGATCATGGTCGCGACCGCGGCCATCCGCGCCAGCGTCGCAAAGCCGTTGCGGCCGCGGGGCATTCGAGAGGAGTGGGCCACTACAACGTCCCCGCCCACAGCGCGATCTGCCACGCCCCCACGGCTATCCCGAGCAGGCAGACGGCCAGCACTATCCAATACAACCTCGAGGTCCACGTTGGCGCCGAGTAGATGGCCTCGGTGCGGCGCCGGGTGTCGACCCGGCTGAAGACCGCCAAGGCGCCGATCGCCAGCGGCCCGGCCAGCAGCCACCCCATGATCGCGGCCGCAATCATCGGGCCGCCCAACGCGCTCGCACCGGCTAGGGCAATGCCGGCAACCCCCAGCGCCAGGGCCACCGCGAACCACACCAGCGGCGGTCCCGCCGTCGTCAGCGCGCCGATGCCCGCCGGGCTCGCGGTGAGTTGCCCGAACGCGTCACGCCCACTCGTCGGGTCGAACGCCGGTGGTGCCTGAAAAGCATCGGGGGCTCGCGACGCGGCGGGTCGCTGGTTGGCCCACGGGTCGAATCCGCCCGCAAAACCCCCGCCCTGCGCCGGCTGCTGTCCGCCACCGGACTGGGCCTGCTTGCCCGGCCCGAAGTCGCTGAAGTCGAAGGGGTTTGGTGCGTTCATCGGTCTCAATACGGGTTCAGGCAGAGGGCGAAGGAACGGTCGGGAGGCGCGGCCACGTACACCGAGTTGCAGTCGTTGTTCGAGCGCACCCGCGCGGCAACCGTGTACACCCCGTCGCGGTGTTCGCAGTCGACACCGAACAGGTCCAGCGCGTCATTGCCCGTGCTGTTGCGCAGCTGGAGCTCGACGCAGGTGCCTATCGGCACGGTCGCCAGGTCGAGCTTCGGGCCGCGCGGCACGGTGGTGCCCGGTGCGACCGACGTGATGACGCGCGGCGGTATCGGCCTGGGCACGGCGGAGCTGGAGGCGGTCGCGGGCGTGGAATTGCTCGGGCGGGTGCCCCAATACACGCCGCCGAGGATCAGCAGGACGCACATCAGGTAGCCGATGGCCAGGCCGGCGATCGCGGCCGGGCGCCCGCGTTCGCCGCTGCGGTTGATCTGCGGCAGCGCGAGATGGCCCATGACGATGCCGGCGGGCGGAACGATCACCCCGAAGACCGGCGAGAGCACCGCCAGCGTGTTGTAGTCGGCGCGCGGCGGCTGCCCGCCGAACGGCGCACCCGGATAGCCGACCGGGGCCGTCGGCGCGCCACCGTAGGACACGGTGGGCGGCGTTCCGCCGAACGGGTCGCCGGAGGACGGTGCAAAAGGGTCTTCGCTGGGATACATCAATTCACCCCACCGGCCGTAGCGGCGAACCGCTGTGTTGAGCTACGCGAGCTGTGCGGCCCCATGTCAACCCTTGAAGTCGACGATGCAGGCGTACACGGTCTTGGTCTTGTTCCACAACGTCGTGGGGGTCTTGCAGGAGTCGTTGGACAGCAGCTGGGTCACCTGCAGCACGCCTTCGCGCACCTCGCACCTGACCGGATAGATGGTGATGAAGTCCGCCTTCTCCGACGGGTCCGGCTTGTTCTGCTGGACCTCGATGCAGTCACCCACGTGCAGGTCGCCGACGGAGACGCTCGGGCGCTGCGCGGGCGGGGCCGTGATCACCGTGGTGCGCGGCGGGGTCGGCGGCACGTACGGGCTGGGAGCCGCCGTCTTGACCGTGTTCGAATCCGATCCGCCGCTGGTGACCAGCCACACCGCCAGCGCGCCGACCGCGAGCACGATGAAAAGGTACGAGGCCGTCAGCCCGAAGATGGCGCGGTCGCGGCCGCGCTCGTGGCGTTGGCGGATCTGGGACAGGGCCACGTGACCCAGCGCGGCACCGGCCGGCGCGAAGACGAACGCGAAGATGGCCGACAGCGTGGCCAACGTGTTGACCTTCGGCCCGGACGGGAAGGACCCGGATCCTGCGGACGGATGACCCGGCTGGTTCTGGCCGAACGAGGACCCCTGCCCCCCGAACGGATCGCCGCCGAACGGATCCTGGTAACCGCTATACGTCATCGGCGCCCCTCGATGCTGGGCCGGAGCTGGTCACCCATCCCCCTCATCAATCGCCATCCCATTCCCGGTCGACGCGCCCAGTCGGCGGCGTTCACCGTCACCACATGCCTTGAAATTCGTGACGTCCCACCGCAACAAATCAACATAGTCGGTGCAGGCACGACGCACTCTTTTTCCACGAGAAGCACCCTTCGGTACTGCTATATATAGTGGCGCGCCGCACACCCGCGCAATTTAGGTTGTGACGCGACGTTCGCTATACGGTCGGCATCGAAGTTAACTGCGCTGCCCCGTGACTGAGCCCAGCCCATCGCGTAAGTTAGCTGCCGGACGTTCGAAGCGCGTCGGGTAATTAGCTCGCGCTAGCCGGTCGGGGCTTTGGAGTTGAGAAAGGCGACTATCCCCTGGGTGACCGCGGCGGCATATTTCGCCCGACCGTCCGGACTTTCCATTCGCGCCAAGTCACCGGCGTTTTTCATGTTGCCCAGTTCGACCAGCACCGCGGGGTACTGGGCCAGGTTCAGCCCGGCGAGGTCGTCGCGGCCGTAGAGGCCGTCCGAGCCGATGTAGTTGGCCGGCTGTAAACCGGACTGGACCAAGGCATCCCGCATCGCGTGGGCCAGCTGCACGGCGGGCCCGGACTGGACGTCGTTCAGCGGCGGGCTGGAGTAGTTGACGTGGAATCCACTGCCGGATGCGGGCCCGCCGTCGGCGTGAATGCTCACGATCGCGTCCGGGTGCATGGCGTTGGCCGCGGCCGCGCGTCGGTCGATGCAGGGCCCGACGCCGCTGTCGCTGTCGCGCGACACCTGGGTTCGCACGCCCAGTTGGTTCAGCGAGTCGTTGATCAGCCCCACCACCGCCCAGGTGAACGCGTGCTCGGGATACCCGTCGTCGGCGGCGGCGCCCGAGGTTTGGCAGGGTTTGGTGCCGCCGCGGCCGTTGGGCACCTGCTGGTTGATCGAGGCGTCGTTGACGGCGTTGTGGCCCGGGTCGAGGAACACCGACGTCCCGGCCACCCCGGCCCTTGCCCGCGGGACGGGCAACAACGCGCCCGCGGCGACGGTCGCCGGCATCAGACCGGCGATTCTCAGGACGTCGCGGCGTGTCATCGATCGCGAGGCACCGGGGCGGTCACTCACCGCGCGATGGTAGCAATCAGGGCTCTTCGACGGCAGCCATCAGGGCATCGCCCACACACTTCAGGAAGGTGGCCGGCACGCTGTAGCCACACGTCACCATCCTCAGCCTGCCCTGGTAAGTGGTAACTCCGGTCAGATACTCGCCGTCGGTCTGGCTGAGCACCACCGGTCCCCACACCGCCGTCGGGCGCAAAGGGCTTGCGCCGTCGAGGTTTTGCACACCGAGGTTGGTGACCATGATGTCCCACGGGCTGATCCGGCTGAAAAGCTGCTCCGCATCGTCGGTGTCGGCGTCGATGGTGATCATCTGCTCGAGCGCCATTGAGCTGGTGCGGATTCCGGAGGCCGACCGGGCGACGTTCAGATGCGCGGTCATCGCGCGGGCCTGCTCCCAGAACGGTGTCCCGTCCCACGGCGCGTGCCCCGTCGCGGTCGGCACGATGCGCATGGCGCAGCCCCCCTCGATTCCGAGAATCGGCCGCACGTTGATGGGGTGGAGGACGCGGACGAACTCCGCCCCGCGGTCGGTGGCGCGCACTCGGCACATCGCCACCACCAGCGCCGCGTGCACCGTGGTGCTTTCCGCGCGGCAGCGCCGCACCAGTGCCGCGGTGTCCGCGTGGGTCATGGCCATGGTGCGCACGTTGGTCAAGGCGCCGTCGAACGGACGGATGGTGCTGGGCTCGCTCATCCTCGGGTCGCCTGATAACGCGGCAGGTTCTAGCGGGCCGGCCGCGAGCGTGTTGGCGATCAAGTCCTCTTGGGCTTGTGGCACAGGCGAACTCGTCATGGTGCGTCCGTTGAGCGCGGCAAGCACGTCGGTGAGCACGACGATGGAACTGATTCCGTCGGCCACCGTGTGATCGAACGTGAGCAACAGCGCGCTACGCGACGGGCCCTGTAGCAACGAGGCACGCACCAGTGGCGCACGCGACCGGTCGAACGGTCGGCGCAGCTCCTCGGCCGCGGCGGCCCGCCACGCCAGTTCCGGATCGCCTCGTACGGTCAGCTCGACGGGCGCGACGGTCGCCGCACGGTAGAAGCCCAGGCGGATGGCGGGCCGGTCCTCCACGTGTACGGACAGCAGCGGATGCCGTCGCTGGACGGCGGCCAGTGCGGTACGCAGCTTGTCCGCGTGGAGCACCTCGCCGAATTCCGCCACGATCGAGAAGTGAGCGGGGTTGCGTTCGCTATACCGGTAAAAGAGCCGCTCCGCGGCTCCGAGGGGGCGGACGAGAGTGGATGCCTGGTCGTGCTGCGGACTGTTGACGATCACCGAACCTCCAAACGCCGGAAAAGCGCTGCGACACAATGCAGACGGTCTCCCGGCCGAATCGGTTCAAGTCTCCTGCCGTTCCTTGGCCCCGGCCCCCTTGGATGAGCCACGTTTCCCACACATCGCGACATCGCGCCGACTTGCGCGCGTCAGCCGCAACGTCGGCGCACACCGCTGGATATCGCCATACTAAATAGTATGTTAGGGTCTCGGCATGTCCGTGGTCGAAAGCCCTCCCCTGCACGGCGTCACCGACGAATTCGTTGCGCGGCTGGCCGATCGCGCCGAGGAGGCCGAGCGATTGCGGCGCCTGCCCGTGGCGACGATCAGCGACTTCCGGCAGACCGATCTGTTCCGGTTGCTGCTGCCCGCCCGGTTCGGGGGCCTCCAGGCCCCGTTTCCCGAACTGCTGCAACCGATTCGACGAATGGCGCACGGCTGCGCGTCGAGCGCCTGGACGTTGGGTTTCTACGCGCTGCACAACTGGATGCTGTCGCTGTTCGATCCGAGCGTTCAGGACGAGGTCTTCGCGTCGGGACCCGTGCTGGCGCCGGCTCCCCTGGCGCCCACCGGCCGTGCCGTTCCGGCAGACGGCGGGGTGCGCTTGACCGGCCGGTGGTCCTGGGCGACGGGCGCGATGGATGCCGACTGGGTGATCGTCGGCGTGCTCGTCGAACGGCAGGATCGCATCGATCCGGCGTTGGCCGTGGTGCCCGCCGAGCAGGTCGAGGTCGTCGACACCTGGCACACGGTCGGCATGCGCGGCACCGGCTCGCACGACCTCGTCATCACCGACGCCCTGGTGCCCGAGCATCGATTGGTCGCCGTGGCCGACATCTACGGCGGGACGGCACCGGGCGCGCGTGCGCATGGGGTCCCGACGTACCGGTGGCCGCTGGTTCCGGCGCTGGCGCTGACGGCGTCCATGCCGGCGCTCGGCGCCGCGGAGCGGGTGACCGAACTCTTCGCCGAGCGGCTCAGTGGGCGGGTGCTCGCCTACAGCGGGGTGGCGCAAAAAGATCAGCCCGCCGCGCAGATCCGGCTGGGCGAGGCCCGGGTGCGGCTCCGCTCGCTGCGGGCCTTGGTCGACAAGACGGCCGACGACATCGAGGCAATCGTGGTGAGCGGGGAACGGGTGAGCCGATCGGTGCGGGCCGACGCGCGCCTGGCGGCCGCGCGTACCGTGCACGAAAGCCGGGCGGTCATCGCCGATCTCATGGAGGCCTCCGGCGCCAGTGTGCACTTCCTGTCGAGCCCGATGCAGCGCGCGAAGCGCGATGTGGACATCGCGGCGGGGCACGTCGTGTTCGACTACGACACCAGTCGAGAGTTGGCCGGGGCGTTGGCGATTGGCGCGAAGATCTCACCCATCGCCATGATCTGAGCCGGCCGTCTCGCCCAGCATCAGGGCCAGGAACCGTTCTCGTTGAGCCACCGATTGGGCCTCTTCGGCCGAGCTGGTGAGGTGCAGCAATCCGATTCCCGCCGCGAAGGTCAGTTCGGCGCGCAGCTTCGCGTCCTCGCCGCTGAAACCGTAGTCGCGGTAGGCCTTTATCACAATGCGTAGTAGGAGCCGGTCGGTGGCGCGGATGTTTTCGGCGGCCACCGGATCCAGGCGGGCCCATTCGCGCATTGCCCGCTCGAGCATCCAGTATTGCGGGCTGACCAGGGTTTGGGTCAGGGCCGACAGGCGCTCGCGGGGCGGCAGGGCGTCGAGCTCGGAGAGCGCCTGGCGGTCGCGTTCGAGGAAGTTGTTCCACGACTCAATCAGCGCGGTCCGATAGTTTTCGATGTCCTCGAAGTGCCAGTAGAAGCTGCCGCGGGTGACGCCCGCCTGCTGGCAGAGGCGTTCGACTTTGAGTGCGCGCACGCCCTCTTCGGCGAGCACCGTATAGCCCACCTCGAGCCAATCTTCGGCTGACAGGCGGGTCGAGGGCTGCTTTCGCACCACCACACCATGCAGATTACGGGAGGCGTTACCGGCTCGTCGGCGGAATCGGGAGTCGGGCGGTGTCATCGAGGTCGACGTCGAGCGCGTTGAGCATCAGCGCCAGGCCCGCATACCGGTTGATCACCATCAACGTCTCCATGGTGGCCTCCGAGCCGAGGGCCGCGTGGACCTGGTCGAAGAGTGGGGCCGCGACGTGGCGGGTGGTCACCAGTTCGGTCGTCAGTCGCAGCACCGCCAGCTCGGTTGGGTTGAATTGTCCGGTTTGCCAGTCGGATTCGGACGTGATGGCGTCGATGGTGGCGATGTCGAGTCCGACCGTTTGCGCGACGTCTCGGTGCTGGCCGAGTTCGTAGGCGCAATCCATGAGATAGGCGGTGCGCAGCACGATCAGTTCGCGAAGCCTTCTCGGCAGCACCGGGCTGCTCAGGGCGGCGTCGCCGGCCACCATCCAGCCGGTGAACACTTTCTCGGCGTTGGCCAGTGCGCGATAGACGTTGAGATTGCCGCGCCGCGCGGTCAATTCGCGGGCGAGTTCGGTCATGTCTTCCGGTTGGCGATACGGGATGCGGGTCATGTCGCGTCGATGTCGAGGTCGACGGCGTTGAGCACCAGCGCCAGGCCGTAGTAGCAGCTGACGATCATCAGCAGTTCCGTGAGCGCCTCGTCGCCGAGTAGGGCGTGGGCGGCGGCGAAGGCGTCGTCGCTGAGCCGGCGGGTGGCGCACAACTCGGTGACGGTGTCGATGACGGTGCGTTCGTCTGGGTTGAATCCGGCCGCGGCCAGGTCCGCTTTGTTTCGTAGGGCGTCGATTTGTATTTCGGTGAGTCCGGCTTTGCGGCCGAATCCCACGTGCTGGGCGAGTTCATAGGGCGAGTCCTGCATGTGGGCCACCCGCAGGATGATGATTTCGCGCATCCGCGGGGTGAAGGTGGGGCTTTCGAAGAGCTGGCCGGCCATCTGTGCCCAGCTCTCGAATATGTTGGGGGCGTTGGCGATTAGTCGAAGCACATCGAGGGTGTTGGGGCGGGTCAGCAGCTGCCTGATCTGTTCCGGCTGCTCGTCTGCTTTGGCCAGAGGCATGCGCGTCATCCGCCGAGGCCCTTTCTCGTCCGGGAAGGATTCTTCGAACGGTTTGGACGTAACGCCGGCGATTGCGTTTGACTGCAGGTTATTTCGCTTTCGGGATCGCGAACCGTCACTTTGTCACGATAGCCGAGTTGTAGTTTGGGGCCCACGCCCGCTCGAAGACAGCGGTGGGAACCTGCTCGTCGCGGCCGGTACTGATACCGCTGTCGTTGAGATGCACCACCCCGGCCTTGCTGTCAATGCCGGTGACCACCACGAAGTGGTCCGCAGAGTTCCGCTTCCCGGGCCGGTTCCAAATTGTCTCCGCATTGAGGATGGCGATGACCTTCTGGTTCCCCGCCAGCTTGCGCGCCACAGCGTCGGTATCGGTCTGAATGTTGTCGGCTCTGATCCAGTAGTGCCACAACAGGATCGGAAGGTCGGCGATATTGGTGGTGCCCGTTGGCGTCCAGATCGGCCCGTGACCCGCTGCGCTCGGTGTGTTTTCGGCCAAAGTGATCATCTGCTGCTCTGTTGGCTCGCGTCCCGTGATCTGGCCGACCACATCGGCCACCGCCATTTCCCCACAGTCAGAAGCGTGTTGCTCGCGCCAGTAGGGTGCGGCGGCGACGGGATCGCCATACATTCCCAACTCATGGTCGGCGTCGGGGACGGGAGCACCCGGGTTGGCGTGCACCCCAGCGGCCAATAGCACCGGCGACGCTGCAATCGTGGCGGACAACAAAACAACCCGGCCGGCCGCTCGTGCGGCGACCTTCGCCCGCGAGGTGCTCGTCATGGGTGTCCGCTCCGGGGCCGCCGCGACGGCGTGTAGATGTGACGAAAAGAGGTTCAGGTTGTGGCCCTGGACGGAGATTGACAGAAACTTGGCGAAAATCCCGCACCGACACGCGGGCAGTTATCAAGCTGGTGGCGGTAAGCCCTCAGACTTTTTGGCGCACGACGAGCGCCCCCACGACCAGTCCAAAGGCGCCCAACTCAGCTCACTTTTCCAGTCGGAACGGCAGTCAGATCATTAATACCTTGATGATGCCGCACGCGCCGCTGTCCCTTGACGTCATGTCCACACCGGCGAGCAACGGATCGGCGTGACCCGTCCCTCGCTCGGACAAATCCTGGTCCTGTTCCCGCCATCCGTGCGGCCTACGGCTCCTATGGCGTAACCACCAACCCGACCGGTTTGGCGGTCGGCGGCTTCATGCTGACCATCGCCGATCCGCCGGCGTCCACGGTGGGGTTCCTGCCGCCGTCTCAGTGGCGCTCGCCCACGGATGCCAGTGACGCCGACACCCCCGACAATCTGTACTCCAAGCTGCCGCAGGATTCGGCGATCAGCGTGCGGGGCGCACGGAGTTATCCCTGCATAGGGAGTTATCCCTGCATAGGTAAGCCCGGAAAGCGCGCTCTTATAGTCGAAATCTGCAATAGCGACAGGGAGTACGTACCCCTCGCGGAGAGACGGCACGCGCCGGGGCCGTATCCGCTCGACCGAACCTGCTGCCGCAGGGCCTGCCGCCGGACGACCGGGTCGGTATCGAGCAGAGGGCTTTTGGGCCGCTCGACGGGGCGCCGTTGCCGCCCGGGGCGGGGCCCGCTGGGGCACCAGGGCCGTCAGCGCCAGGCTCGCGTAACCCGCCGCCGACAACGCCGCAAGCGGGTGTCGCGCCGGCGACCCGCCAAACGCGTTTAGTTCCAAAGGTTCTGGTGTGATGCCTTCAGTTGCGGTGCTGCTTATGACCCGCGCGCGGGAAGGTATGTCGCGGCCGAGGGCAGATCTATCGGCAGTCGGATTTGGTCAGGTCGAAGGTGCCGAAGACGTGGACGACATGCTTATAAGAGCAGCTAGCCTAGCTAGGAGCGTTTGCTTTTCGAATCGCCATAACTCGATTGAAGACAACATCTGCCGCCGCCGACGGTTCCTCGTGCTCGAAGAATCTTATGACAGACCACCCATTCAAGCGAAGCGCACGGTCGGTGTCAGTGTCGCGCGCTTGATTCGCTTCGAGCTTGGTGACCCACCACTCACGGTTTCGAGTAGGGGTCGTGCCGTGTTCTGGACACGAATGCCAAAAGCAACCATCGACGAAGACGGCAACCCGCTCGGAGGGGAACACAATATCGACGCGACGACGATTCCCTATGACGGCCCGATCAACAAAAAAACGGAGGCCGAGCCGATGCAACGCCGACCGCAACGCAAGCTCTGGACGCGTGTCGCGTCTCTTCGTGCTAGCCATGCGCTGACGGATAACTTCGCTTGACGCTGCAGGAGTGGCCCGCCGACGGGACGATGAAGAACCCATAGCAAGTACGATTGGTATCGCATACTTGCCCGGCTGTAAAGGCCAGTCAGAGGACGCTAGATATGCCCAAACGTCGTGTCGTACTCGTTCGCCATGCGAACGATCATGTTTCCGTAGTGAAATGAATCGCCTTGTTGTGGTGCAGGCGGTGCTGAAACCATCGAGACCTGCCCACCATCATTCTTGAAGTCAAGGACCGAGATCCCGACCCCATCGAACCCAACCTCGGACGATCTCGACCGGCGTGGGATTTCCAAAACTTTGTCGATCACACGCAGCGTGTCGTCTGGCTGACGGTGTGTTGACCAAACGATAGGGTTGTCGGCAAGCGAGAAGTTGTTGGTGACTGATGAGACGAACGAATCGGCATTGTTCACCTGAACATAACCGATTGCGAGCGCTGACCTAGATGCGCCGTGCACGCATAGGTGCGATGAGTTCAGTTCATCGTAAAGACGTGGAAGACTTTTGACGTGGGCAGTCATACACGCCTTTGCTTCGAGCGCTACCAGGACTGCGCCTACCTCCGCTACTGGCATGTCTGGAAGCTCGTTCAGCGCACCCTGTTCTTCATCGGTTAAGGGAATGCCGTACTGGGAGACCAAATTTTTAAGTGTGCGATACGCCCTACCCGTCGGTGAGGCTGGACGTGCGATCACAAGATCGAGGGCTTTCTGCCGGCCAGTGGCGAAGTCGGTCATCTTGTGATTGACGCCAAGTACGACTCGTCTCGACGCCGCATGATCGCGAAGCCGAGACGAGGAGGCAAGCAAGTCGAAGGCGACACCCCAACAGCCAACTTTCGAATGCCTATCTGACCGGGAGTTGTATTGCCATGTGTTTCCGTACTTGTCTGGCTTCCCAGGAACTTTCAAGAACCGGGCAAGGATTTGAGGACCATGCACTCTTCGAACTTATCGCGAATGCCCCCGATCACCCGGGATTAATTAGGTAACCGCCGAGTCGAGCTCCACGACAATCTGCTCACGGAACCCTGGGTGGCGGCCGAGATTACCTTCGCTGAGCCTTCTCCAAAACCCGGCCAGCGCTCGCCGGCTCAAAACCTCGGCAGCGTCAAGGTCGACCACATCTAGCAAGTGCTGGTAGGGCTCTCGCAAGGGAAACTCAGAGACGACGACTCTGACCCTTTTCCCCTCGTCGCCCCAAGCCGCGGAGGGCCACCTTCCACCGTCGACCCACAATTCCTCTTCGACGACGGGGTCGCCTGGGTCGGCGATGCGCGCCGCGACCCAGCGAGACACGCCGACACTGACAGCGTTCCCTACTAGCTTCCAACGGGGACCGTTCCGCCGACCCGAGGCGCCGAAGACGTCCGTCCAACCGACGGGAAACCCTTGCAATCGCTCCGCATCGGCGATCGTCGGTTTGAAAAAGCGACGGCCAGGTAGGCCTTTCGGATGCCAGATTGCTGGTGGGGACGGAATGCCGACGGTCGACCCCCCCTTGAGGGTCGGCACTGCATCGGCAGCCCAACCGAGGCCGCGGCGGCCTTCGGTCCAATAGAAACCGAATGCATCATCGGACAATTCACCCAGTTGACGTTCTCCCGCGTCATCGGCAAACAGCACAGGCCGCGGGTCATGCTCAGTTGACGCGAGGAGAATGACGCGTCGACGCCGCTGCGGCACGCCCGTGAACCGGCTATCGACTGTGCGGTACGCCCACCGGTAGCCGAGCGACTCTAGTTCCTGAACGAGGTATGCCATGGCTTTGCCGTTATCGAGCGCAAGCATATTGAACACATTCTCGATAAGGAGCCATGGTCTCCTGGAGACGCGTGTCATGCGCAGCACCTCAAAAACATGAGTGACTAGGCCGGAGGCAGAGCCGCTGATGCCGGCGGTTCGGCCAGCCTGCGAGAGGTCTGTACAGGGAAATCCGGCGGTCAGTACGTCCACGCCGGACGGCAGCGCCCTGAGGGAGCGCACGTCCGGATGTATTTCCGTGCCCGGAAACTGCTTTTCCAGCACGGTTTGTGCAGCATCCCAGGACTCACATAGCAGAACGGTATCTACGTTGGCACCGAGGGCCTTTTGAAAGCCGAGCTCGATTCCGCCGATACCCGCGAAGAGGCCCGCAACCCGAATCACGCCGTATGCCTCCTGTCTCCTGGCTGACTTCAAAACCGTACCTAGCCCGTATGACAAAATGGGTCCACCGCGCCGATACCCAATCACCGTTGAGCTTCCGACAGCTGGTGGTGAGGCGTTGAAGTAGATCACGGGATACCGGAACAGCGTTAGGTCTCAGTGAAAGCTGGCCTCAGCCACCGGAGCGCCCCGGCGTCGGTCAATCGGTATTAATTACGCCCAGATTCCAACGCGCGCGCCATGACCGCGACTCGCTTGCTTCAGCATGCGCCGCGCGTACGAGTTCCCTTCTAAGCCGCACTGGATACCTGTGACCCGGCGCCCACAAACTGCTATCAGCATGTTTGGATGTCGGCAGTCCTGGATGGGTAGCGCCAGACGAACGCTCATGCTCAAAACTCGAAGTGCCTGATATCTCGATGGGCCTAATATGTTGATCTTGGCTGGCGACCCCTCGGCGGCACATGGGCGGCGGGGGTCTCAGATTGAACGCAAGGAGTGCGGAACAGTGGCAGTTAAGGCGGACGCCGACCTAAGAAAATTTTGCGCCTTTTACGCGCAGAAATATAAGTATCCCGCCGAAGCATTTGAGCGCGGCCTGGAAGGTTACGCTGCACATTTATTTGCGCAAGAAGAGGGCTTCGACGCCATCCTTGAGAGTGAGCTCACCTCGGAGGCGGATCTATCCGACTACATTTGCAGAAGCAACGATCTGAAAATCGATGTCGTCCTCGAAGACGAAATCGGGAAAAGAATCCAGCTCATTCAAGCAGCATGGCGTTCGAAAGATCTCGATGAAGACAAGGTAGCAGCATTCTTCGATGTTCCCGATGTGATCATACATCACGAATATGCAGAAACCGGCGGTGACCAGATTCAAGATCTGATTGCCAATTTTTCAACAAAAGTTGACGAGGGCTGGGAAGTAGTACTTCGGTTTGTCACGAATGTCAGCGTTGGCAACAAGATTAAGCTGCAAAAGCTCGTCGAGGCAAAAAATGAGGTTTATCTTCAACAAGATCGCAGCATCACGTGTGAACTCATGGGCGCGGCCGAACTAGCGAAGCGGGAAGAGGAATTAGCGAGCGCGACACGTGGCGGCCTCGTCGACGAAGTCTCCTTGCATCTACAGGAAGGCAAATTTATCGAACTCAAGGATCCGTACAAGACTATCGTAGGCGTAATCAAAGCGAATGAGTTAGTCAACCTTTATAATCAAAAAGGTGTCGGCCTTTCGCTATTTAACCTAAATATTCGTTTGCCGCTGACAAGCAAGAAGGTAAATCCGAAGATTGTCGATACCGCTGCGTCAGTCGACGAAGGCATGAACTTTCTTTACTATAACAATGGTGTTTCAGCAGTTTGTGGTGGCTATGAGTTAAATCAGAATGTCGTAACTGCCCAGCGGCTTCAGATCATCAATGGCGCCCAGACTATTAGCGCTTTGGTTAAGGCAGCGCGCAAGCACCAGAACCCCGATGTCTATGTCCTATTCCGACTAACTGAGACTACCGAGAAGTACGGTGGGTCGTTTACAGATAATGTGATCCGCTACAATAATACACAAAACCCTGTTAAGGTTGCTGACTTCTTTGCCAATGACCAAATCCAAATTTGGCTGCGAGACAACTTGACGAAGGTTGCCGGCCATGGAGCAATCCCGAACCTGTACTACGTACATAAGTCCGGCCACAAGCCGAAAGGGGCCACGGGTCGCGGTCTGAAAATCGAGCAACTGGCTGGCATAAGGCATGCTTTTTTATATGGGCCGGTCATCAGCTATAAAGAACCAGCGACCTTCTTCGACCGCGATGGCCGGTATAGCGAGGCTTTCGGTGTGGACGGAAAACTACAGACTTTCTGGCCTGAAGAGGAGTTGTTACGGGCGGCCGCAGCGATTGCGATCCACGATCGCATTCAAGGCATCGGCAAGAAACTGAAGCAAGAGGAAAAGACCAAAGACTTAGACGAGGCAAAGTATCTGTATCGGCTCGCTCGTTATGTTACTGCTCTTGTCGGGGCAGGTCTGGAATCGATCAAGTCGAGTACTTTCAAGGACTATGCTACGCTTACCGCATCCGCTGCTACTTTCTCCCAGAACGTAGATCCGGTGATCGCCAAGGCCCGCCAAACTCTTCGAATTGAATACAAGAATCGCAAAGGTAAATCTGTCCAACCTGAATACAACTTGGCCCGCGACGACGAGGCATGGCTGCGTTTGAGGGACGCCGTCCAGGAAGAGGTCCTTTCAGAATCGGTGCTCTGAGCATTCGGCATCTCGGCATGCCCGTGCTCGCGGACGAAGTTCGGCCCAACAACAGGTAAAAACTACATCCGCGGCCACACCGTCTAGCCGGCGCCTAGCGGTTGAAGCGATAGCTGACGTCGCCTACAACGAACGAACTTTTAGACGCGCGCCGGCAATGCCGCCAACCACCCCTCCGACAGCAACTCCAACAACTGCCCGTCCGGATCTCGAATCATCGCCATCGCCTGGCCCACGGTCCCATCGACCACCGACCCCCCAAAATCCGCCACCCGACCCAACACGGCGGGAAGGTCGGACACCGAGAACGAGATGTGCGTCAGGCCGATCTGATCCATCACCCGCTCCGAGCCGGCGTGAACCTGACGCTTCGAGTAGTCCATCAGCTCGAGCACAAACCCATCCCGCACCAAGTAGGTCGCATGCACACCGAGCGGCTCGGGCAGGCCCACCAACCGGGAAGTCGGGCTGTCGGGCGGGTCAAGCTCCCACCAGAACTGAAACCCGAGCAAGCCCTCGTAGAAGCGGCGCGATCGCTCGCGGTCGCGCACGCATAACCCAACGTGATTGAAGACCGTCCGATGGCTCGTCATGACAACCTTTCCGCACCAAATCGGGCCCAAGCGGCGGTGTCGACCGACCTGCAGACCGCTTCCACCACGCAGCCTAAACGCGTAATAATGCAAAGATAATAAGCGCACCGCCAAATAAGCAGATCACCTTCCGTTGGAGGGCTTTTCGATGGCCACACGTCCGAACGTCAGCGCCGACGCGATCGTTGACTTCGACCATCATTCCGATGCGTTCAATCTCAACGAGCTGGCCGTCAACGCCGACCTGCGGCAGCGATGTCCCGTGGCGTGGAACGAGAACTACGGCGGGTTCTGGTTCCTCAGCAGCTACGACGCCGTGAGCCAAACCGCCCGCAACGGAGACACTTTCGCCCACAAATACGAGCCCAACGCCGCAGACGGTGTCGACTATCAAGGCGAGATGGGCGTCCCCCGTCCCGACGGCCAGCCGGCCCTGGGCATCGGCGAGGTCGACGGCCCCTACCACCAAGCGCTACGCCACGCGCTGGCGCCGTTCTTCTCCCCCGGCGCCGTCGAGAAGCTCAAGCCTTTCATGGAGCAATCCGCCCACTGGTTCCTCGACCAACGAATAGCAAAAGGCCACATGGACCTGGTGCTCGACTACGCCAGCCCGGTCCCGGCCATCCTCACCATGAAGTTGATGGGTCTGCCCTACGACAACTGGCACCTGTACGCCAACCTCTTTCACTCCGTCATGGCCGTCCCCCAGGACAGCGACGAGTACGCCAGCGCGATCGCCAAAGTGCCCGCCATGATGGAAGAAGTCCTCGAGTTCGCGGCCAACCGACGGGCCGACGCCCGAGAAGACTTGACCAGCTTCCTCATTCAGTTCGAGTTCGACGGCCACCGCCTCACCGACGAGCAGCTGCTCAACATCCTGTGGAACCTCATCGGCGGCGGCGTCGACACCACCACCTCCCAAACCGCGCTCACGCTCAGACACTTGGGCACCCATCCGGACATCAGACAGCAGCTCATCGACCACCCGGAGCTCTATCGCACCGCCACCGACGAATTCCTGCGCTACTTCTCCGTCAACCAAACCCTCAGCCGCACAGTCACTCACGACGTCGTCCTCGCCGGCCAACGCCTCCGCAAGAACGACAAAGTCGTCATCAGCTGGCTGTCCGCCAATCACGACGAAAGCGAGTTCGACCGGCCCGACGTGGTCATTCTCGATCGCGCACCCAACCGCCACGTCGCGTTCGGGCTCGGCCCGCACCGCTGCATCGGCTCGCACCTGGCCCGGCTGATGTCCGCCGTGCTGGTCAAGGCCGTCCTCGACCGCATCCCGGACTACCAGGTCGACGTCGAGAACGTCCATCAATACCTGGGCAACCCGAGCATGACCGGTCTGGGCAACCTTCCGGTTACCTTCACACCGGGGACCAGCCGGGAAACGGAACGACCCTGGTGATCGCTCAAAGCGCTTGAGCCACAACGCCTGCGATGATGTCATCGGGCGCTGAGACAATCCCGACGGCCCCGAGTTGGCCACCGATGGCCAACGACGCGATGCCGTGCACCAGCGACCAGAGCGGTGCGGCCACCCCCAGAGGATTCCGATCCTCGACGATCCCCGCCTCCTGACACTTGACGATCGCGTCGAGCAGGTCGCCGAACGCCTGCTCACCGGCGACCGCCAGGCCCGGCTGCTCGGCCTTCAGCGACTCCGCGCCGAACATCACCTGATAGTGGTCGGGATGCGCAATCGCCCACTGCACATAAGCCCGGCCGAGCTCGACGACCCTCTCCCTCGGATCCGACACGCGCTCGGCAGCGGCACCCAAAGCAGCGTGCAATTCGCGAAATCCCTGTTCGGCGACGGCGGCCAGCAGCTCGGCCTTGTCGGCGAAATGCCGGTAAGGGGCCGCAGCGCTGACGCCGGCGCGCCGGGCCGCCTCCGTGAGGGTGAACCCTTTCGGCCCCTTCTCGGCCACCAGCGAGAGCGCGGCGCTGGTCAGCGCGCGTTTGAGATCACCGTGGTGATAGCTCTGGCGTCGCCTGACGGCCGAACCCTTCACTGACATGTTGACGATATTAACATTGTCGTCTATGTTAATACAATTCACATCGGCGACCCGGGAGACGAAATGTCCAATCCGCTTGAAACCACAGCCACGCTCGCCGGCACCCGCGATCGGGAGAAGACGGCTGACCTACTCGGTCAGGCGCTTGCCCAGGGCTACCTGCAGGTGGACGAGTACGACCAGCGGCTGCAATCGGCGTTCCAGACGCACACGACCGAAGCACTGCGCGAACTCACCGCGGGCCTGCCGGTCGATCGCATCCGCCGTCAGGATCCCCGCCGGCGTGCCGCTCGCATCGCCGCGGCTCGCCGCGGCGTGCGCGCACATCTGTACGCGTACCTCGCCATGTGCGCCATCGTGCTCACCGTCTGGGCAGCGGTCGCGCTGACGACCGACGCGACCTACTTCTGGCCGATCTGGCCCATCCTCGGCGCAGGCATCGGACTCGTCAGCCACGCTCTATCGACACCGGGCACCAAGCAAAGGCATTGGCTACCAATGCTTCCGGCCATAAACGGTCGAGAGACGTTGCGGCCTTGGTGATTACGTCGCCGTAGCGAACTGCAGCACGGGTTCCGACGAATCCACATGGCCGTAGCTGATGATCCGCAGACGGTTCGGGCGGACCTCGTAGACGACCCCGTCGACCGGATTGGTGACATCGAACCCGTCCTCGGCCCGCTCGGCATTCGAGAGCTCGATGTGGGCGCCGTCGCGAATCCGCTCGCCGCGATAGTAGTAAGTGCCGCTGAGGTTTTTACACACCACCGCCAGCGACTTGGCGGTTCTCACCACGGCGGCCGGCGGGTTGCCCGGATCGCATCGCGCCGTCTCGCCCACGAACCCTAAGCCGTCGGCGCCCTTCACCGGACGCGACAGTGTCGGCGTCAGCGGAGCCGGCGAGGCCGTCGGGGCCGGGGGTGCCGCCTGTGCAGACGACGGCGCGGAAGCAGAACCGTTGTGATGAGTTCCAGCAACAAGATTCACCGACAGCACCAGCCCGGCGATCAACACGACCGCCGCCACCGCAGCAACCACGACCGGCATGCGACCGATCGCCGGCCAACGCCACGAGGGCCTTGACGCGGCAGGCGGCTCGGGAAGGCTGTCCGCGGGCTCGTCGAGCTCGCCGAACGAGAGGGTGGGTAACGGACGCGTCTTTAAGGGTCCCCTCGTCGCGGCACCCACCGGTTCGTACGCCGCGAACACCGCCTCGCTGGCGGCTTGGGCGAGTTCACCCGCGGACGCGAAACGCGCACCGCCCTGCTTCGCCATGCCCCGGGTGATGATGTCGTCGTACTCCCGGCCGACGCCGCGGCGCATGATGCTGGGCCGGGGCGCGGGCGCCAACATGTGCGCGCGCTTCAGCTCCCCCGCGTCCTCGCTCTCGAACGGCGGTTGGCCGGTGAGGCATTCGTAGAGCACGCACGCCAACGAGTACACATCGGTCTGCGGCCCGACGCGTCCGGTGGTGAATCGCTCGGGCGCCATGTAGGTCCGCGAAATCTTGTCGTCGCCCACGGCCTGGGCGATGCCGAAGTCCGCGAGGTAAGTGAAGTGGTCATGGGTGAGCAGGATGTTCTCGGGCTTGACGTCGAGGTGCACCAGACCACCGGCATGCGCGGCGTCCAGCGCGCGCGCCACCTGCGCGGTGATCGATGCCGCACGCGACGGTTCCAGCCCGCCCTGTTCGCGCAGCAGATCCTTGAGGCTGCCGCCGTCGTCGACCAACTGCATGTCGATGAAGGGGACGCCGTCGATCTCGCCGAAGTCATGCAGCGGCAGGACATGCGGCTCCTGCAGCCGTGCCACCTTTCGGCACTCGCGCCAAAGGCATTGCTGGAAGCCAGGGTCCGCGGCCGTCTCGCCACGCAATAGCTTGAGCGCGACCATCCGGTCCTTGACCGTGTCGTACGCGCGGTAGACCTCGCCCGTTGCCCCGGCGCCGATCAGTGAGCGCAGCTCGTACGGCCCGAACCGGGTACCGAGCCGCGAACCGCGGGACGAGGAGGTCACTGCGCAATCCTTTCTCAAGACAGTCCAGCCCGCGGGTTCCCGAATCGGGCGTCGACCTAACGTGCGCAGCCTCACGCGTGTCACTACTCTGAGACGCCGCTGGTAGCCGCTATTGTTCGCCGGCCGGAATCAACACCACTGCGCGAAACTGCGCCTGCCCCACCCTAGCGGCAGCTGCACGTCCACGCAGTCCACAATCGCGAGCCGCACCCCCGATACAGTGAGTCATCGTCCGGCACGTAAGTAGGTGAGGCCTTCGATGACCGACATGACGGCGCAGTTCGCGGAGATCGTCGGCGAGCACAACCTGCTGACGGGCGACGCAATTTCCGAGGACTATTCGCACGACGAGGTGCTGACCAAGCCGCCGCAAAAGCCGGCATACCTGGCCAAGCCCGCGGCCGCCGAGGAAGTCGCTCTACTCCTCGAGGTCGCCACGGAAAACCACGTGCCGGTGACGGCTCGCGGCTCGGGCACCGGCCTGTCGGGCGCGGCGATCCCCCGCGCGGACGGGCTGCTGATCTCCTTCGAGCGCATGAACGCCGTGCTGGAGGTCGACGTCACCAACCAGGTCGCCGTCGTCCAACCCGGGGTGACGCTCACCGAACTCGACGACGCGACCGCCGGCACCGGGCTGCGGTACATGGTCCATCCGGGCGAGCTGTCGTCCAGCGTCGGCGGCAACGTCGGCACCAACGCCGGCGGCATGCGCGCGGTCAAGTACGGCATCGCCCGCCACAACGTGCTCGGCCTGCAGGCCGCGCTGCCCACCGGCGAACTGATCCGCACCGGCGGCAAGATCGCGAAGGTCTCCACCGGCTACGACCTGACTCAGCTGATCGTCGGCTCCGAAGGCACCCTGGCCCTGGCCACCGAGGTGACCGTCAAGCTCCATCCGCGGCTTGACCACAGCGCCACCGTGCTCGCCCCCTTCGCCGACTTCGACCAGGTGATGGAGGCGGTGCCCAAGATCCTCGCCAGCGGCCTGGCGCCCTACATCCTGGAATACGTCGACAACGTGACGATGGCGGCGCTGGTCCATACGCAGAATCTCGAGCTGGGCGTGCCGGATAACATCCGCGACAGCTGCCAAGCGTATCTGGTTGTGGCACTTGAGAATCGGACGGCGGACCGGCTGGACGAAGACGTCGAGAAGACCGGTGAACTGCTCGCCGAACTCGGTGCGGTGGACGCCTATGTGCTCGAGGGCGGCTCGGCGCGCAAGCTCATCGAGGCGCGCGAGAAGGCGTTCTGGACGCTCAAGGCGCTCAACGCCGACGACCTCATCGACGCCGTGGTGCCGCGCGGCGCGATGCCGAAGTTCCTTTCCGGCGCGCGCGGTCTGGCGGCGGCGGCCGGTGGTGCGGCGGCGGGCTGCGGGCACGCCGGTGACGGCAACGTGCACCTGGCCATCTTCTGCCCGGACTCGGACATCCGGAAGAAGCTGCTGACCGACATCTTCGCGCTGGCAATGGAATTGGGCGGCGCGATCTCCGGCGAGCACGGCCTGGGCCGCGCCAAGGCCGCGTATTTCGTCGAGCTCGAGGACCCGGTCAAGGTCGACCTGATGCGCCGCATCAAGGCGAGCTTTGACCCCGCGGGCATCCTCAACCCCGACGTCGCGTTCGCTGCGGGCGACCCGTAATTCCACTGGACCGAGCCCCGGCGCACACAGTGAAGCAGCGCACACAACGCCCAGTTGTGCCTTCACAACAGATGACCTCTACTGACGCCGCGGTAGGTGGTGCACCATGGAAATCGCGACCCGTGGGTCCAACGACGAACTTGCGGGTGCCTACAGACCCACATCATCGCGATGCCGTGGCCCGACAGCCCGCCCCGCGGCCGCGCATCGGCCCGATCTGAGGCCAGATCCGCCCTAAGGAACGAGAACGCCACATGACCACCGCACGTCCCGTCAAGACCCGCAACGACGGTCAGTGGGCGCTGGGCGATCGCGAACCGCTCAACCACGCCGAGCAGTTCAAAACCGACGACGCCCCGCTCAACGTGCGCGAGCGCATCATCAACGTCTACTCGAAGCAGGGCTTCGACAGTATCGCCAAGGATGACCTGCGCGGGCGGTTCCGCTGGATGGGCCTCTACACGCAGCGTGAGCAGGGCTACGACGGCAGCTGGACCGGCGACGAGAACACCGACAAGATCGAAGCCAAGTACTTCATGATGCGGGTCCGCTCCGACGGCAAGGCGATGACCGCGCACACCATGCGCACGCTGGGGCAGATCTCGACCGAATTCGCCCGCGACACCGCCGACATCAGCGACCGGGAGAACCTGCAACTGCACTGGGTTCGAATCGAGGACGTGCCCGAGATCTGGCGGCGGCTCGAATCGGTGGGCCTGCAGACCACCGAGGCGTGCGGTGACTGCCCCCGCGGCATCCACGGCTCGCCGCTGGCCGGCGACTCGCTCGACGAAATTCTCGACGCGTCACCCGCGATCGACGAGATCGTGCGGCGCTCGCTGAACAACCCCGAGTACGCGAACCTGCCGCGCAAGTACAAGACGGCGGTCTCGGGCCTGCAGGACGTCTCCCACGAGACGCATGACGTCGCGTTCGTCGGCGTCAACCACCCCGAACGTGGCCCCGGCCTGGACCTGTGGGTGGGCGGCGGACTGTCCACCAACCCGATGCTCGCCCAGCGGCTGGGCGTGTGGGTCCCGCTGGACGAGGTCGCCGACGTCTGGGAGGGCGTCACCCAGCTGTTCCGCGACTACGGCTACCGCCGGCTGCGCGCCAAGGCCCGGCTGAAGTTCCTGGTCAAGGATTGGGGCGTGGAGAAATTCCGCGACGTCCTGGAGACCGAGTACCTGAACCGCCGGCTGATCGATGGACCTGCGCCCGCGCTGGTCAAGCAGACCATCGACCACGTAGGGGTGCAGCGGATCAAGAACGGGCTGAACGCCGTCGGCGTCGCGCCGATCGTCGGGCGCGTAACCGGCAGCACCCTGTCGGCCGTGGCCGACCTGATGGAGAAAGCCGGCTCCGACCGCGCGCGGTGGACCCCGTTTCAGAAGCTGGTCATCCTCGACGTCGCCGACGACAAGGTCGACGAACTGGTCGCGGGGCTGGAAGCGCTCGGCCTGCCGTCGCGGCCGTCGTCGTGGCGCAAGAACACCATGGCGTGCACCGGAATCGAGTACTGCAAGCTGTCGTTCGCCGAAACCCGGGTCCGGGCACAGACTTTGGTGCCCGAGCTGGAACAGCGCCTGGCCGACGTCGATTCCAGGCTCAACCTGCCGATCAGCGTGCATCTCAACGGATGCCCCAACTCGTGCGCCCGAATCCAGGTGGCCGACATCGGGTTCAAGGGCCAGTGGATCGACGACGGCGAGGGCAACTCGGTCGAGGGTTTCCAGGTGCACCTCGGCGGCGGCCTGGGCGAGCAGAGCGGCTTCGGCCGAAAACTGCGGCAGCACAAGGTCACCAGCGCCGAACTCGGCGACTACATCGACCGGGTGACACGCAAGTATCTCGACGGTCGCCAGGACGGCGAGACCTTCGCCTCGTGGGCGCTGCGCGCCCACGAGGACGAATTGCGCTGAGGCCGCGATGAACACACTCGTACTCACCGCACACGGCAGCCGCGACCCCCGGTCGGGCGCCAACGCCGAAGCTGTGGCCGCCCGCCTAACCAAGATGCGGCCCGACCTGGACGTGCGGCTGGCGTTCCTCGAGCTCAACACGCCGAGCTTCGCCGATGTGCTAGCGGGGTTGCCGGACAGCCGCCGCGCTGTGGTCGCGCCCTTGCTGCTGGCCAGCGCGTATCACGCGCGCCTGGACATCCCCAAGCAGATCGCCGACGCCGGCGCCCACGGCGTCCGGCAGGCCGACGTGCTCGGTGAAGACGAGCGGCTGATCGCGGTGCTGCGCGAGCGCCTTACCGAGGTTGGGGTTTCGGAACTCGACGACGACCTCGGGGTGATGGTCGTCGCGATCGGTTCGTCGAACCTCGCCGCGAACGCCCGCACTTCGAAGGTGGCGGCCAGGCTGGCCGTTGGCACCCAATGGGCCGGGGCCACAACGGCGTTCGCCACCCGGCCCGAGGCGTCGGTGGCCCGGGCCGCCGATCAGCTGCGCCGCCGCGGCGCGCGCCGGCTCGTCATCGCGCCGTGGTTCTTGGCGCCGGGCCTCATCACCGATGGGGTGTCAAACTTCGCCCGCGACAACGGCATTCCGATGGCGGCGCCGCTGGGCGCTCACCGGCTGGTGGCCGAGACCGTGCTCGACCGCTACGACGAGGCGCTGGCCGAGGACGCCGCGGCCTGAGCCTTCGACGCCGCCGCGCGGCTGAGGATGTGGCTGAGCAGGTCGCGGATCGCTCCCGGCGGCGGGGTACGCCCGCCGATCCAGATGGCCCGAAACTTGCGGCGTAGGTCCAACTTCGGGATGTTGACCGCGTGCAGGCGACCGTCGGCCAGGTCGTCGGCGACGGCCAGCCGGCTCATGGTCGCCGGTCCCGCGCCCACGAGCACTGCGGCGCGCATGGCCGCCGCGGAGGTCAATTCCAGCACGGGTGCGGCCTGTTCCATGTCTTCGCCAAGCACCTTGCGCAACGCGGCCGTCAGCGAATCGCGGATGCCCGAATGCAGTTCGCGGGCGACCAGCGGCGTCTGCGCGAGCTCGCGCGCGGTCACCACCCGCCCCCGTCGCGCCCACTTGTGGTCGGGCGCAACCACGATCACCAGCTCGTCCTCACCCACCACGCAGCTTCCCAAACCCTTTGGCGTACCGGGGTTTTCGACGAATCCCAAGTCGGCGCTCCCATCGCGGACCGCGGCGATGGCGTGGTCACTGTTGGTGGCGGTCAAAATCACCTGGGGCGCTGTCTCGCCGCGCCGCGTCGCCTCGGTCTGCAGCGACAGCAGCCAGTGCGGCATGAGTTGTTCGGAGATCGTCTGACTGGCCGCCACCCTGATGCGTTCGCGGCCTTCCTTGCGCAGCGAACCCAGGCCCGCATCGACCTCGCCCGCGACCTCGAGCAGGCGGGTCGCCCAGTCCGCGACGATCAGGCCCGCGGGCGTCAGTTGCGAGCCCCGCGTCGTCCGCACGGCCAGGGTGACGCCGATCTGGGCCTCCATCGCGGCAAGCCGTCGGGAGATCGCTTGCTGGGTCAGCCCGAGCTCGCGAGCGGCCCGGCCCAGGCTGCCGGTCTCGGCGATCGCCAAAAACGCCTCGAACGAGGCGAGGTCGGGCAACCGAGGGCTCAGCGGCATGGGCGGCGGCTCACAATCAAATGGTGTGACACAACTATAGCTTGTGACACCACAACGCGGAGCCTCTATTCACGCCCCCGCCCGAGCCGGAACAATCGGGCGCATGACGCGTGCCGGCTGGTAGCCCCCGCGGGCGCCGTCGCGCTAAATTAGCCAGCCAGACCGCATTTGACTGCTCGCAACCGGCTGACCCCGCTAGCCAGAAGGAAGGACATCACTCGTGGCCTACGTGATCGCCGAACCCTGTGTCGACATCAAAGACAAGGCGTGCATCGAGGAATGCCCCGTCGACTGCATTTACGAGGGCGCCCGGATGCTCTACATCCACCCCGACGAGTGCGTCGACTGCGGTGCCTGTGAGCCGGTCTGCCCGGTCGAGTCCATCTTCTACGAAGACGACCTGCCCGACGAGCACAGCCAATACCTGCAGCTCAACGCCGATTTCTTCACCGAGCTCGGCTCGCCCGGCGGCGCGGCGAAGGTCGGGCTGACCGAGAACGACCCGGCCCCGATCAAGGAGCTGGAGAGCAGAGCAGAGGCGTCGTAGCCGCACCCGTTTCGTAAGGTGAGGCAATGCGGATAGCCCGAATCGTCCACGTCCTCCGCCAAACCGGGTCGTTGGCGGTCACCACCACGACCGCGGCGTCCACCATCAACGCCTACCGGCCGTTGGCCCGCGGCGGATACCCCTCGCTGTTTTCGTGGATGTTCGGGCTCGTCGTCACCGAATTGCCACTGCAAACGCTGCTGACCCAGCTCGGTGGACTGGCGTTGACCGGTCGCCGCCTGACCAAGCCCGTGCGAATAGCCGCGTGGATCGTCGCCGGTCTCTCCGCGCTGGGCCTGCTGAACCTCAGCCGCGCGGGCCATCGGGCCAATGTGCCGTTGACCGAGGCCTTGGACAGCGGATTGGGGGCCGACCGGCTCACGGAGTCGGGCGGCCTGTGGCGGCGGCCATCCGGCGGTGGCACCGCCAAGACCCCGGGGCTGGTGCGCATGCTGCGGATCTACCGCGACTACGCCCACGACTCCGACATCAGCTACGGCGAATACGGCAGCGCCAACCACCTGGACATCTGGCGACGGCCGGACCTCGACCCGGCCGGCAAGGCGCCGGTGCTCTTCCAGATCCCCGGTGGCGCCTGGACGACGGGAAACAAACGCGGACAAGCTCATCCGTTGATGAGCCACCTCGCCGAGCTGGGTTGGGTCTGCGTCGCGGCCAACTACCGGCACAGCCCGCGCAACACCTGGCCCGACCACATCGTCGACGTCAAGCGCGCCCTCGCCTGGGTCAAAGACCACATCGCCGAATACGGCGGCGACCCCGACTTCGTCGTCGTCACCGGCGGTTCGGCCGGCGGCCACCTGACGGCGCTCGCCGCGCTGACGCAGAACGACGCGCAGTTTCAGCCGGGATTCGAGGACGCCGACACCCGGGTGCAGGCGGCGGTTCCGCTGTACGGCATCTACGACTTCACCCGGTTCGACAAGACGCTGCACCCGATGATGCCGGCGATGCTGATCAAGTCGATCATCAAGCAGAAGCCCTCCACACACCTGCAGACGTTCGAGGCCGCGTCACCGGTCAACCACGTACGCGCCGACGCTCCCCCGTTCTTCGTCCTGCACGGCACCAATGACTCGCTGGCCTACGTCGAGCAAGCCCGCACGTTCGTCGAGCGACTCCGGCAGGTCAGCGCGCAGCCGGTGGTGTACGCCGAATTACCGCTCACCCAACACGCTTTCGACATCTTCGGCTCGGTCCGCGCCGCACACACCGCGGTTGCCATCGAGCAATTCCTCGCCGAGATCTACGCAGCGCACCTGCGGGCCGATGTCGTTGCGGCCCCCGAGGTGTCGTAACCGCTAGGACTTCGGACGCACCCCCGCGGCGCGGTACACGAACAGCGGTTCCACCGGAAACCGCAACGTCGTCCTGGGTAGTGCTTGCAGCACCTCGTCGGGAATCCTCTTCTTGTAGTTGAGCTTCATCGAGCCGCTGAACGCGGCGTCGACTCCATGAAGGTCGATGTCAATGCCGAGTCCCTTGCCGGTGATGGTGGCCCGGCCCGGCCCGAAGTCGGTGTCCCACGGGCAGTCGATGGACCGCAGGTTGGCGTCGCCGCGCGCGGGAAAGGTGGCGACGATTCGGGCGGCGCTGAACGCGAACCCACCCGTATACCGCGAGACGCCGGAGGCCGAATACACCCCGGGCACATGGCCGCTGAAGTGGCGGACCACCCCCGCCCGGCCGGCGCTGAAAATGATCCCTTCGGCGTCGAGTTCCGCACGCAGCGCCGCGGGCAACTGGCCGATCTGGGACAGATTGCGAAGGAATCCGAACACGTCCGAACCGTAGCCTCGCGGCTGGCATCGCGCAGGCTTATTGCACCGTCACGGTCAGCGTGTAGGTGCACGCCGGTTTGGCGTCCTTGCCCACGAAGCTCGTATACGAGGTGCTGACGGTGGTGCTTCCCGGCTTCAAAGCGGCGAACGTCCACTCCTCGTTGCCCGGCGCCCCCAGCGCGTCAGAGGTCGGCTGGACGAACTGGTGGCCGAGTTGCTTGATGACGGACGCATCGCCGATGGTCGTGTCGGGCGTCCACCGATACGGGGTGGTGTAGTTCGAGCCCAACTCCACCACCAGGGTGTTGCCGACCGACAGGGTGACGCTCTGCTTGATCTCACTCTGCGTCAGCACATCGTTCATGGGGACCTGGAGCGTTTTGGTCGACGGCGGGTTTCTGGAGGCGAAGTGGCAGCCCACCACGGTCGACAACATCAGCACGGCGACTGTTGCCAGCAGCCTGACCCTCACCGAATCCCCCTTCGATTTCCCGCCCCGGAGCCTAATAGGTCTGACCCAGACCGAAGATAGGCGACGACGCCGCCCGTCGCCGCGTCCGGCAGGATGGGCTGGTGTTTGGCCTCGAACTGATCGTCGCCCTGGTGTCCACCGTCATCGTCGGGACGGTCATCGGCAGGCGCTATCGCGTCGGCCCCCCGGTGTTGCTCATCTTCCTCGGCGTCCTGCTGGGGCTCATCCCCCATTTCGCGCACATCAAGGTCAACGGCGAGATCGTGCTGTTGCTGTTCCTTCCCGCGATCCTCTACTGGGAGGGCCTCAACACGAGCTTCCGCGAGATCCGGGCCAACGCACGCATCATCGTGTTCCTCAGCGTCGTCCTGGTGATCGCCACGGCGGTGGCGGTGTCGTGGACGGCGCGAGCGCTGGGCATGAATCCGCACGCCGCCGGCGTCCTGGGCGCGGTCCTGTCGCCCACTGACGCGGCCGCGGTGGCCGGTCTTGCGAAGAAGCTGCCGCGCCGATCGCTGACCGTGCTGAAGGCCGAGAGTCTCATCAACGACGGCACCGCCCTGGTGCTGTTCGCCGTCAGCGTCAACGTCGCGATCGGTGGGTCCGCCATCACCCCGCCTGAGGTGACCGTACGGTTCATCGTTTCCTACCTCGGCGGAATCGCCGCCGGTCTGCTCGTCGGTGGCGCGGTGACCATGCTGCGCAAGCGAATCGACGCCCCCCAGGAGGAAGGGGCGTTGAGCCTGGTGACGCCGTTCGCGGCCTTCCTGCTGGCTCAGTCGATGGAATGCAGCGGCGTGGTCGCGGTGATGGTGTCAGCCCTGGTCCTCGCATACGCCAGCCCATTGGTGATCCGGGCCCGTTCGCGGCTGCAGTCCTTTGCCTTTTGGGACATCGCGACCTTCCTGCTCAACGGCTCGCTGTGGGTGTTCGTCGGTGTTCAGATCCCGGGAGCGCTGCGCGGCATCGTCGGCGTCGACGGCGGGGTTCGGCACGCCCTGTTCGTGGCGCTGGTGATCACCGGCGTGGTCATCGTGTCGCGCATCTTCTGGGGCGAAATCACCACGCTGCTGATCCGGCTCATCGACCGCCGCCAGGTGCAACGCGAACGCCGGGTCAACTGGCGCCAGCGCTTCGTCACCGTCTGGGCCGGATTCCGAGGGGCCGTGTCGCTGGCGGCGGCGGTTGCCGTGCCGATGACAACGCTGAGTGGTGCGCCCTTCCCCGACCGCAGCCTGCTGATCTTCATCGTGACCGTCGTCATCCTGGTGACCGTCCTGGTCCAGGGCAGCACGCTGCCCGCCGTGGTGCGGTGGGCGAACATGCCTGAAGACGCGACCCACGCCGAGGAACTGCATCTGGCTCGATGTCGGGGATCGCAAGCCGCCCTCGCCGCGCTGCCCACGGTCGCCGACGAAGTCGGCATCGGCGACGACCTGAGGCGGCGGTTGCAAAAGGAGTATGAGGAGAAGGCGGCGCTGGTGCTGGCCACCGAGAACGGTGAACCAAACTCCCGCATACTCAAGGGCCGGGAAAAGGTCCGGCGCGTGCGGCTTGGCGTGCTCGAACACAAGCGCCGGGAAATCACCTCGCTGCGCAACCAGAACCTCATCGACGACATCGTGCTGCGCGAATTGCAGAACGAGATGGACCTCGAGGAAGTGCAGCTGCTCGCCGCCGCTGCCGACGACGACGAAGAAGACGAATAGGCCCCGTCGGTGGCCGACCGTACAGTCGGCCCCATGCTGCACACCGTCGCGATCCGTGGCTATCGCTCGCTGCGCGAGGTGATCCTGCCACTGGGCCGGCTATCGGTGATCACCGGCGCCAACGGCGCCGGCAAATCCTCGCTGTATCGCGCCTTGCGCCTGCTGGCCGACTGCGGCCGCGGCGAGGTCATCGGGTCACTGGCGCGCGAGGGTGGGCTGAAATCGGTGCTGTGGGCCGGCCCCGAGCAGCTGGCCGGCGCCCGACGCTCCGGGAAGGCCGAGGGCACCGTGCGCACCCGGCCCGTATCACTCGAATTGGGCTTCGCCGCAGACGATTTCGGCTATCTCGTGGACCTGGGCATCCCGCAGTCGGCCGGGAAGTCGGTGTTCGCCCGCGATCCGGAGATCAAGCGGGAAGTGTTGTTCGCCGGGCCGGTGCTGCGGCCCAGTACGACGCTGGTGCGCCGGTCGCGAGTCTTCGCCGAGGCCAGCGCGGATTCCGGCAGCGGGTTCGACGAATTGTCGCGATCGCTGCCGTCGTACCACAGCGTGCTCGCCGAATACGCCCACCCGCATGCGCTTCCCGAGCTCGCGGCCGTGCGAGAACGGTTGCGCGGCTGGCGGTTCTACGACGGCTTCCGGGTCGACGCGGGGGCGCCCGCGCGGCACCCGCAGGTGGGCACCCGCACCCCGGTGCTCTCCGACGACGGTAGCGACCTGGCGGCGGCGGTCCAGACGATCCTCGAGTCGGGGTTCGACGACCTCAACCGCGCCGTCGCCGAAGCATTCGACGGCGCCACCGTCTCGGTCGCCATCCACGACGGGTTGTTCGACCTCCAGTTGCGACAGCGCGGCATGCTTCGCGCGTTGCGTTCAGCCGAATTATCCGACGGCACATTGCGTTTCCTGCTCTGGGCCGCCGCCCTGCTGAGCCCGCAACCGCCCTCGCTGATGGTGCTCAACGAACCGGAGACCTCGCTGCACCCCGACCTGGTCGCGCCGCTGGCGTCGCTGATCCGCACCACCGCCGCCACGACGCAAGTCGTGGTGGTCACGCATTCCCGGTCGCTGCTCGACTTTTTGGATACCGTTCCGCTGAGCGAGCGCTCCGACGGCGAGGCCATCGAGATCGAGCTGTACAAGGACTGGGGCGAAACACTTATCAGCGGCCAGACCTTGTTGACGACGCCCCGCTGGGACTGGGGCACGCGCTAGTCACGCCGGGGTCGTGTCGTCTCCGCTGGCGCGTCGATTGTGCATCCTGGGCGGGCCCGCACCGGCGTGTCGCCGCCGTAGCTGCACGCTCAACTGAACGCACACTCAAACAAAGAATTGCCCGCCAGGCAATATTGCCCACTAGGCAACTTTGGCGTACGTTGGTCGCCATGACCGGGCTCCGTGAGCGCAAGAAGGCCGACACCCGGCGCGCGCTCAGTGATGCCGCATTGCGACTGGCATTCGAACGCGGCCTGGAAAACGTGACGCGCGAAGACGTCGCGAACATGGCCGGCGTCTCACTGCGCACGTTCAACAACTACTTCAGCGGCAAGTACGAAGCGCTCGCCTACCGGCAAGCCGAGCGTGTGCGGCGCAGCATTGCGGTGCTGCGACAGCGCCCCGCCGACGAACCGTTGTGGACGGCCCTCACCCACGCGGTGCTGGAACCCTTGGAAACGGACTTCGGCGACGTGTACGGAGACGAGAACCGTGCTCCCAGCCGCCAAGAGCTTGTCGAGGTCCGAAAGCTGGTCATGCACCCGCAAGTACGGAACTCGCTGCCACACAACCTGTTCGACGAGTTACTTCAGGTGATCGCCGAACGCACCGGGACCGACCCCGACCGCGACCTGTACCCACGATTGGTGATGTCCGTCGTACGCGCCGTCGGCGACGCCGCCGCCGACGCGTATGTGCGGGCCGATCCGCCGGTGGCCATCACCGCACTGATCCGCGAGGGGTTCGCGACCGTCAGCGCTGGGCTACCCGAACCCCCCAGAAAGAAGGCACGCCATGGCTGACGAACACGTCGACGTGGTCATCGCCGGCGCCGGGCCCAACGGGCTGCTGCTTTCGTGCGAGCTGGCGCTGACCGGAATCAGGCCGGTCGTACTCGACGTCCTGACCGGGCCCAGCTCCGAGCCGAAAGCCAACGGCCTTGTGGGACAGGTCATCCGACAGCTCGACATGCGTGGGCTATATCAAACCTTCACCGGTGACGAGGCGCCTCCACACCCGAACCCTGGATGGATTTTCGCGGCCATGGGGCTGGACTTCTCGGAGGTGACCGACAACCCGATGTATGTGCTGGCCATGCAGCAGCCCCGGCTGGTGCGGCTGCTGGAGAAGCGAGCCCGCGACCTCGGGGTTGATCTGCGCTGGGGCCATGGACTCGTCGGCATCGAACCGAACCCGGAATCGGTTGCGCTGACGGTCTCGTCGCCCGAGCGCGAGTACACCATTGCCGCCGGCTATGCCGTCGGCGCCGACGGCGGCCGCAGCCTGGTCCGCAAGATGCTCGGCATCGACTTTCCCGGCTTCACATCGCCGATGGTCGCCCGACTGGCTCACGTGCATATCCCCGACGAGCTCCACCGACCCTACAGCCGTATCGAGATTCCGGGATTCGGACTGCTTCCTTTCGGCCACAGCCGCTTTGACCGGGGCGGGATCATCTACGCGGAATTCGAGCCGGGCCGGTCGCTGCTCGGGACGCTCGAGTTCGGGCCTCCGGTCCCCGACGTTCCGATGACTCTGACCGAACTCCGCGACAGCGCGCGGCGCATCCTCGGCGTCGACATCCCGTTCGAGGAGCCGAAAGGCACTGGGCCGCATGCCCTTCGCCGCATCAACGGGCAGAACACCCGACACGCCGAGCGCTACCGCGATGGCCGGGTCTTGCTGCTCGGTGACGCCGCGCACGTGCACAGCCCGTTGGGCGGCCCGGGCTTGAATCTGGGGATGCAAGACACCATGAACCTGGGCTGGAAGCTGGCGGCCGAGGTCAATGGCGCTGCCCCGCCCGGATTGCTCGACACCTACCAGTCGGAGCGTTACCCGGCGGGCCGGCGGGTCATGATGCACTCGCTGGCACAGATCGCCCTCATGGCGCCGGGCCCCGAGGTCGCCGCATTGCGAACGCTGCTGGGCGAACTCCTCACGTTCGCCGACGCACAAACGCACCTGGCGGCGCTGCTGGCGGGTGCCGACGTGCGCTATGACGTGGGCGACGACCACCCGCTGTCGGGCTGGCTGGTGCCTGAGCTGACGCTCGATGACGGTCGACGGGTCGCCGAGCTGCTCCACGATGGCCGCGCGGTTCTGCTCGACCTCGGCGGCGGCTTCGCGGATACGGCGCGTGGCTGGGCCGATCGGGTCGACGCCGTCAGCGCGGGCATGGCCGACGGGCCCGCCGCGGCCCTGCTGATTCGCCCCGACGGCTACGTCGCCTGGGCAGCCGACGAATTCGGCCCGACCCAGGAAACGGGCCTGCGGGCGGCGCTTCAGCGCTGGTTCGGGCCGCAGACGATGGGATAACGGCGCACCGAAGCGAAGTTCACACAGAGTTCAGGCCCGCGTCGGTTCGGCATTGGTGAGCGCACACGCGCACCGCGTGTCCTCACGTTATGCGCGTTGTACAGGTCGCCAATTTCTATGGCCCGCGCTCCGGCGGCCTCCGCACCGCGATCGACCGGCTGGGTGCGGAATACTGCGCCGCCGGGCACGAAGTCTTCTTGATCGTTCCCGGCCAGCGCGCTGAGCGCGCCCAGCTGTACACCGGCGTCGTGCGAATCACCCTGCCGGCCCGCCTGATTCCCTTGACCGGCGGCTACCGTGCTGTGCTGCCGGGCCCGGTCAAGGCGCTGCTGGCCGCGCTGCGACCCGACGCGTTGGAGGTTTCGGATCGCCTCACCTTGCGATCGCTGGGGCGGTGGGGCCGCGACTTCGGCGCCACGACGGTGATGATCTCCCATGAACGCTTGGATCGCCTTGTCGGGCAGGTTCTTCCGCGTAGGGCCGCGCGGAAGTTCGCCGACGTGGCCAATGCGCGCACCGCCGCGAACTACGACACCGTCGTGTGCACCACGGCTTTCGCTCGCGAGGAATTCGACCGGATCGGAGCCGACAACACCGTCACGGTTCCGCTTGGCGTGGACCTGCAGACGTTTCATCCGCGCCACCACTCGTATCTGGTGCGCGAGCGGTGGGCCGCGCCGACGCAGCTGCTGTTGGTCCATTGCGGGCGGCTGTCGGTGGAAAAGCGTGTCGATCGCAGCATCGACGCGCTGGGCAAGCTTTTGCACGCCGGTGTCGACGCGCGACTGGTGGTCGTCGGCGAGGGTCCATTGCGGTCCCGGCTGGAGCGACAGGCCGCGCGACTACCGATCGACTTCACCGGCTTCGTCTCCGACCGCAACACGGTCGCGCAGCTGCTGGCGACGGCCGACGTAACCCTGGCGCCGGGGCCGCACGAGACTTTTGGGCTGGCCGCGCTGGAATCGCTGGCATGCGGAACCCCGGCCGTGGTCTCACGCACGTCGGCGCTCCACGAGATCATCACCCCGGACAGTGGCGCGTCGGCCGACAACGACCCGGCCGCCATCGCAAAAGCGGTCAGCGCCATCGTCAATCGGCCGGAGCGACAGCGTCGCGTTGCGGCGCGACGCCGCGCAGAGGACTTCACCTGGCACCGGGCCGCGACCGGCATGCTGGCGTCCTTGGGCGCACCGGCCTTCAACGACCCGCGCGGCACTTCCGAGCAGACGGCGTAACGGTCACTAGGCTCGCAGCAGACCGCAAGGAGGATCCGGTGCGAGCACGCGATCAGGTGTTGATCACCGCCGCCGAGTTGGCGGACGTCATTCGGGCCGGTGACCCGGTGACCGTCCTGGACGTGCGATGGAGGATCGATGCTCCTGACGGGCGGCCGGCCTACCTGGGCGGGCACATTCCCGGCGCCGTGTACGTCTCACTCGACGATGACCTCAGCGACCATGCGATCTCCGGCAGGGGCCGTCATCCGTTGCCGTCGGGACGCGACGTGCAGACTGCCGCGCGGCGCTGGGGAATCCGGCAGGACGCATTGGTCGTGGCGTACGACGACTGGAATCGCGCCGGTTCAGCACGAGCGTGGTGGGTGCTGACCGCGGCCGGGCTGCACAACGTGCGCATTCTGGACGGCGGCTTGGCCGCGTGGCGATCGGCCGGACTACATCTCGAGACCGGACCGGTCGATCCGCCGCCCGGGAATGTGACTGTGCCGCACCACGATCTGTATGCGGGGAGCCGGCGCACGCTGACGGCCGAGCGCATCGGCGAAGACACTGTGACGCTGCTCGATGCGCGCGCACCGGAACGCTACCGCGGCGACGTCGAGCCTCTCGATCCCGTCGCCGGCCATATTCCCGGCGCGAAGAATCTACCCAGCGGCTCGGTGCTGGCGGCCGACGGCACCTTCCTCGACGACGACTCGCTGGCACAACTGTTGTCCGATCGCGCGATCGAGCGTCACGATGCGGTGGCGGCCTACTGCGGCTCGGGCGTCACCGCCACGGTCGCGATCGCCGCACTCGCCGCGATGGGACGCGAGGCCGCGTTGTATCCGGGATCGTGGTCGGAATGGAGCTCGGATCCCGCCCATCCGGTGCAACGCGGTGCCGAGTAGCGGTCAGCGGCCGGTCCAACTCTGCAGGAAAGCCGCGGTTACCCGGGCGGCGTTCGCCGCCGCAATCCGCTTGTAGCAGAAGAACTGGAACGGAAAGCCGGGCAGGTGAAGCGGATCGCCAGGTCCGTCCGTGATGCCCCGGATGCCGACGAACGGGACACCATGCGTGTCGACGACGGCCTGCGCGGCCGCGGTCTCCATATCCGTCGCGTCGAAGGCCGGATCTGCCGTCGACACGATATTGAGGTTGCTGACCAGGCCGCTTCTCAGCCAGGGGGCCGCCGCCCGGAAGAAGTTGCCGGAATATAGAAAGGAACGGCCGGGTGCACTGCGGGGCTCGCAGCCAAAAACGCTGCCGCCGTGCGGGATGCACGGGAAGGCCACACCGTTGTTGTTGTCATAGCTGCATCCGTCGCCGCCGGCGAACACTCGCGGCCGGTGCCGCAGTTTGATGCGCCCGGCGACGCTGTCCAATGCGACGGAAAGCTTCTCGGCCGTGGCGAGCATCCCGGGATCGACCGAATGAAATGTCTTGCCGCCGTCCAATGTCCACCGCGCCGGTACCGCCACATCCGCGATCCTGGTGCGGCCGCCCCCGCCGGCGACGCCCGAAAAGACCGCTGCGCCAATCGTCATGGCGGACCCAGTGGGGAAGCGGCCGAAGGCGGCCTCGGTGGTGTCGGTGGCGTTGCTCAGACCGATACCGGTCATCGCCACGATCACCTTCGTGCCGGCTATCGAGCCAAGGTAAAAGCGCCGACGGTCAGCGACGACCACCGGATCGGGATCGAGCGTAGTGTGTGACAGCACCGCGTCGGTTTCGGCCGGAAAGGCGGACAAGACCAGCGTGCGCCGTTCGCCGCGATTCGTTCCGCCACCCACCGACACAGTAAACGCCACGACAAGGATGACCTGGAAGGGTTCACGCGGATGGGACCGCCTATGGCACCGCGACACAGATCTTCCCTAAGATGACATGATGCTCGACCCTGGACGGCCGGCCGTCGCCGAACGGATCCACGCGTGGCTCGAAACATGCCCGCCGGCAAGGTGACTGCGTCATGACCGGACGCCTCGACAGCAAGGTCGCGATCATCACCGGCGCCAGCACCGGCCTGGGACCGGTACTGGGCTCGGTGTTCGTCCGGGAAGGCGCCAGGGTATTGCTGGCCGCACGGCGCGCGGAGCTGGTCGAGGCCGCCGCGCGCGCGGCCGGCCCCGGCGCCATCGCGATGCGCGCTGACGTGACCGATGAGGACGACGTCGCGGCCATGGTGGCGCGGGCGGTCGACGAGTTCGGTCACGTCGACATCTTGTGCAACAACGCCGCCGCCCCCGGTCAGGACCGCTGGGTCTGGGAACAGACGCTGGACAACTGGAACGCCACCATCGCCATCGACGTCACCGCCGCGATGCTGTGTACCCGTGAGGTTCTCAACCAGTCGATGCTGCAGCGCCGCCGCGGCGTCATCTTGAATTTCTCCTCCACGGTCAGCTATGCCGGCATGGTCCGCAAAACGCACTACGTCACCGCCAAGGCATCGCTGCGGGCCTTCACCAAGGCCGTGGCCCTCGAGGTCGGCCCGCACGGCATCCGGTGCAATTGCATTGTGCCCGGTGCCATCGACACCGAACTGTGGCGCAACTGGGTGCAACGCATCGCGAACGAGCAAGGAGTCGACGCCGAAACCGTTCGCGCCAGGCAACTCAAGGGCGTTGCACTGCAAGATATTTCCTCGCCCGAGGACATCGCCAACCTGGCGCTGTTCCTCGCCAGCGACGAAAGCCGCACCATCACAGGCCAATCGATCCCCGTCGATGCCGGGGGGTACATGCAGGGATGAGCGGATACCGTTCCCTCGTCGGCGGTGGCACGTGATCCGCGTCAGGGCAGGCATATTCAGCCTCACGGGCACGCCGCCCGATGACGACGACGGCAGTTACCTACGCTGGCACCTGCTGGATCACCTGCCCGAGCAATACCAGCTGCCGGGCATCGTGCACGGGTTGCGCTGGATCGCCGACGGCGACTATCCAGACCACCGCCTGGCGTCCAATGGATCGCTAGGCGACATCGGCAACGCGGTGCACTACCTGGTCGGCGATCCCGTCGAGCAGACCTTCGACGACTTCGTCACCCTCGGGCGCACACTGCGCGACAACGGTCGCTTCCCAACTGTGCGACCGTCGCTGCAAGTGGCCGGCCTGCGCCTGCTGCAGTGGCAATCCTCGCCACACGCCTTGGTGTCGCCCGAAGTGGTGCCGTTTCGGCCGCACCGCGGCATCGTGCTGATCGTCGAAGAGCCCACGGACGGCCGGCCGGACGACTGGCTGCAGTGGTTGCACGGCGAGCACTACCCTGCCCTGCTTGCGACACCCGGCACGGCCGGCGCGTGGACCTTCGGCTCCAGCGCCGGATGGAGCCACCTCCCCCGGGGCTGGCGCACCGATCACCAGTACATCACCGTCGTCTACCTCGACGAGGATCCGCTGACCACCATCGGTGCGCTGGCCCCCCTCATCGAAGAGCGTTGGCGTTCAACGGCGATGCGCCCCGTATTCGCCGGCCCGCTGCGCAGCATGATCAGTTGGGAAGCCTGGCCGTAACAGACAGGCTTTATAGTCCTCATGACCGTCTAGCGGAGGACAGGTATGGCGCATCTGAACAAACAGCGATGGGTCGCTCGCTCGGCGGCCACACTCGGCCTGGTGGCGGTTGGGGCGGGCCTGCTGGCCTGTTCCAGCAAGGGTGATCACCCGGCCGCCGCCCCGAGCTCAGGACCGCCGTTGGCAAGCACAACCGTCATGATCGATGGAAACAGGCACACGATCATCGCCGCGGTGGACTGCAGCCGCTCTGCGGCACAACCGAGCGCGTCGCCGCCCGAATCCGGCGACCTCACCACCCGAATCAGCGTGCACGACGATAACGCCTCGGTTTCGCTGGCCATCTCCGACGAGCAGCCGCCCAGCGTCGACGCGTTCGGTATTTCGCTCAAGCTGGACAACGGCCAATACCAATTGCCTTACCAGGGAACCAAATCGCCCACTCAGGTCCAAGCCACCAAGGTCGGCAAGGGCTACACGGTGACCGGGACTGGTCAGGCGACCACGCCCGGCCAAAGTGGTTTGCGAGAAGTCACTTTTGGGATTCACGTGGCGTGCCCATAGGCACGTGTTGTCTGTCGCGACCCCCTCTGCGATGCTGGCAGCTTGGACATCTTCGCGCAGTGGCAAGACGGCGGCGGCGAGCTTCGTTGGCGCTCGACAACCGCGGCCAACGGCGGCCAGGAGGTCACGGTCTTCAGTCGCCGGTGCGGCACCCCCGGGGCGCCCGCATTGGTCTTGGTGCACGGCTTTCCCACCAGCAGCATCGACTACTTCGCGCTGGCCGGTGAACTGAGCGCCGACTTCGACATCTACCTGCTGGACTTCCCCGGCTACGGACTCTCCGACAAACCACCCGAGCCCTATGTGTACTCGCTCTACGACGACGCGCGCCTGCTGATCTATGCGATCACCCAGGTGTGGGGGCTCGCCGAATACCGCATGCTCACCCACGACCGCGGCAGCAGCGTCGGCATGATCGCGGCGGGCATGCTGGCCGCACCGGATTCACTGTCGGCGCCCGTCGATTTGATCTTGACTAATGCCAACATCTACCTCCCGCTGTCCAACCTCACCGCGTTCCAGACCGCGCTGCTTGACCCCGCGACCGCGCGGGCCACCGCGGCGGCCACGACGCCCGAGATGCTGGCGGCGGGCATGGGCGCAAGCACGTTCATGCCGCGGCGCACGCTGGAAGACCCGGAGATCGCCGCGCTGGCCAAGTGCTTCGCCCACAACGACGGAATCCGCGTGCTGCCCGACACCATTCAATATCTGCACGAGCGCGCCGCCGACGAAACCGGTTGGCTGGAAGCGCTTTCCACGAGTGAGGTCAACACTACGGTGGTGTGGGGCGTGCACGACAACGTTTCACCGTTGCGGGTCCCCAACCACGTCTGGCAGACGTATCTGAAGAACAAGCCGGGTCGCAACCGCTACTGGATGCTGCCCGGCGCCGACCATTACCTGCAGTGCGACGCCCCCGAACAACTAGCCCAGATCGTGCGTCTCACCGCCCAGGGTGGGGATATTCCGTTGCAGACCCTGGGAAATCGGCCCGACGGCGCGGTGTTGGTGGACCACAGCGCGCATTAGCTTCGCCCAGTGTGAAGTTAGCTTCACGTTCGGCGTCGAGCGTGAAACTAACTTCACGCTCGACGCAAAAAGAGCCAGCCCGCTAACCCACGACGACGGGCAAACGTGCCCACCCACGCACGCTCGCGGTATGCGCCCGTTGGGCGTTCGCATAGTCGACTTCCCAGTCGGGCCAACGCTTCAATACCTCTTCGAAGGCCACCCGCGCCTCCAACCGGGCCAGCGCCGAGCCCAGGCAGAAGTGCAGGCCCTGCCCGAAGCTGAGATGGCTTCCGCGACGGTGGATGTCGTAGCGATCCGCGTCGAGGAAGTGGCTCTCGTCGCGGTTGGCCGAGGCGTTCAGCAATAGCATGAACGATCCTTCGGGGACCGTGCGGCCGTAGTGCTCGGCGTCGCGCGCGACGTAGCGGGCCTGAACCGGTGACGGCGGCTCGTACCGCAGCGTCTCCTCGATCGCGCCGGGGATCAGCGACGGGTCCGCGACGAGTTCGCGGCGTTGATCCGGGTGATCCGAGAGCAGTTGGCCCATGAAACCGATGAGGCGAGCGGTGGTTTCGTTGCCTGCGCCGGCGATCATCGCGGTATACGCCAACACCTCGGTCCGCGACAGGGGCCGCCGCGTGCCGTCCGGCTCGTCGATCTCGGCCCGCAACAGCTCGGTCATGAGGTCGTCGGAAGGATGATTGGCCCGCCATTCGATGTACTCGGCAAACAGGGCAATGGAATTCGCGAAGACGTTCGCATCGACCGCGGCGGGGTCGCTGTCCTTGGACAATTCGATGTTCGCGACGCTGCGGTCGCGGATCTTCTCTTGGTCGGCCTCGGGAATGCCGAGGAGGTATCCGATGGTCCGCATCGGCATCATCGCGCCCAGGTCCGCGATGAAATCGAATCCGCTCCCGCCGACCAGCGGGTCGAGCTCGCGGATGCAGAAGCCGCGCACCAAGTCCTCGACGGCGAGCATGCGCCGGGGCGTGAAGACCCGGGACAGCAGTTTGCGGTGCAGGTCGTGCAGCGGTGGATCCTCGAACAGCAGAATGCCCGGGGGCACTTCGATATTCGCGAACAAGATGTCGGCGGTGGTGCCCCGCCCGGAGCGGTAGGTCTCCCAGTTGGGCAGTTCGCGCACGACGTCGTCGTAGCGACTCAGCGCGTAGAAGTTGTACTTCTCGTTGTAGTACAGCGGGGCTTCCTCGCGCATCCGCTTCCACACCGGATACGGATCCGAGTCGATCTCGACGTCGAACGGGTCGTAGTACAACTCGGTGGCGCTGGGGCTCGTCATGATCGGATCCCTAATTCAGTCGTTGCGGTGCAAGAAGCCGTGCAAGAGCGCTTGAACGAGTTCCTCAACGATCACCTCCCGGGGCGGTGGTTCGTTGCCGAAGTAGGTCGAACGCAACGCTGCCATGCCCGCGATCATCGAGACCGTCGAGTGGGCCGGCAGGTCGGGGTGGTCGGACCGCAACCCCCGCAATTGCATGCCCTCGACGCTGATTTGGCCCAATACCGTGACCGCCCTGCGGATCTCGGCGATACCGGCGTCCACCTTTTCCTCGTCGCTCAGATTTTCGGCCGCCATCAACGTCAACAGCAGACCCTGATGTTCGACGAACACGTCGTACAGTTGTGACACGAAAAGCCGGGTCAGCTCCTCTTCGTCGGTCTCCTCGGGGACGACGGACTGCCAGGTTGCCCCGAATTCGTCGACGAAGCTCACGAACGGCACGACGAGCGCCTCACGAAACAGCGCCGCCTTCGACCCGAAATTGCGGAACAGCAGGTGTTCGGTGACGCCGGCGGCCTGCGCGATCTCACGCGTCGTGGTGCTGCGGTAGTCCTGGCCGGCGAACAGCGCCCGGGCCGCGTCGAGCAGCAGCCGGCGTGGCTCCCCGCGGGGACGGCGCGCCACCGTAACCGGTTGCGGCCGCCTAGTTGCTCGCTGAGCCACCGATGTCCACTCCCGTCGAATCCGCCTTGAGGATAGTAACGGCTATCCACATAGGATAGTATCCACTACCTTAAAGGCGAAATCATCGAAAGGGCGACACAATGGGCGCTGTCATCATGCTCGGCACGCTGTTCGGCCTGATCGCTTTGATCTTCGGGTTGGTACTGCGCTTCGATCCCGAGGCGCGGCGCACGCCGAGCGACGACGGCCGCCGGTGAGCGCCCAGATGACGCCGGTGATGGCCGGGGCTCAGTACTTTTCGTACGCCGCGAGCATCGCGTTCCTGACCATCGGGATCTACCTGAGCTACCGTCGGCGCCGCATCCATCCGCTGTTGCTTCTTGGCATCTCGGCGATCTCGTTCTCCTGGATCGAGTCACCCTATGACTGGGCGATGTACGCGCAGTTTCCGCCCGGACTGCCCCGCATGCCGTCCTGGTGGCCATTGAACGTGACGTGGGGAGGCTTGCCGTTGGCGGTGCCGATCGGCTACGTCTCCTACTTCATCATCCCGGCGGTGACCGGGGCCGCCCTCGGACGGTGGCTGAGCGCAAAGTTCAACTGGCGCAGGCCGATTACCCTGCTCGTGGTCGGCCTCGTCGTCGGCTTCTGCTGGGCATTGTTCTTCAACGCCTACACCGGGGCCCAGTTGGGCAACTTCTATTACGGCTACGTGATTCCCGGGCTCGCGATCTTCGAGGGCACCAAGCACCAGTACCCGCTCTACGACTCGCTGGCCATGGGCATCCAGATGATGCTTTTCACCTATCTACTGGGCCGCACCGACGCCGAAGGACGCAACGTCATCGACATGTGGGTCGACAAGCGATCAAAGAGCCGGGGCCAGTCCGCGGCGCTGTCGATCGCGGCCGTCGTCGTCGTCGGGCACCTGGTATATGGCGCGGTCTTTGCGCCCCATCTCATCACGAAGCTGGCCGGCTATGTGACCGCGGGCCCGACCGAACAGCTCTATCCAGGCGTACCGAACCAACCCAAATAACGGGCCGTCAGCCGATCGCCTCGGGCAGCACGACCTCGCCCACGCGCTTCAGATACGGCCACGCGATGTCGGGTGGCAACCCGCCGCACAGCGGCGACAGGTTGAGCACCTGGCCGGCTTTGACGCGCGAAATCGCTTCGGGCACAGAAATAATCACGTGCGACGTCCCCGTCTCACGCAGCTCTTCGATGCTGTTCACGTGGCTGAAGCCCGCCGTCGTCTCGTCGCCGGGGTTCCACGCCGCGTAGCTGCGCACGTCGTGCAGCAGGTGCTCGCCGATCTCCTTCCACGCCTGATCCACATCGTCGGCGACGAACACGACCGAAGGGGTGTTGCGGTCGGGAAACATCGTCGGGCCGGGCGTGTGGCCGTGCTCGCGGCACGCCTCTTCGTAGGCCTCCTGCATGCCGGGCGCGTTGGCGTTTCCCAGCATGCCCAGGCCGTACCTGCCGGCCCGACGGGCCGCAGCGAGCGTTCCCCCGCCCCACATCAGTCCGGGGCCGCCGGGAGTCAGCGGGCGGGGTGTCACGGTGATCCGCCGACCGTCTTCGACGACGGTTTCACCGGCGAGCAGGCGCCGGAGCAGCGCGAGCTTCTCGTCGCAGACCCGGCCGCGCTTCTTGATCGGCACGCCGAAGTGCTCGAACTCCTCGGGCCGGTAGCCCAGCGCCAGAATGTAGGAGGCGCGCCCGTTGCTGATGATGTCGAGCACCGCCATGTCCTCGGCGAGCCGCACCGCTTCGTAGAACGGCAGGATCAGGATCAGGCTCAGCGCCAGCCGCTGCGTTCGCGCTGCCACCGCCGAGGCCAGCAGGAACGGTGAGGGCAGGTAGCCGTCCTCGGACGCATGGTGTTCACAGAGGATTGCGGCCAGGCCACCGTGTTCTTCGGCCCAGGCCGACATTTCGGGTGCCGCGGCGTAGAGATCGGCTGGGGGCGCCGCCCATTCGGGGTCGCGCATGTCGAAGCGCAGTGTGTACACGGCTGACTCCTAGCTGGCCTAATCGTTGTGCTGCACGTTACACGTTCAGTCGGAGGCGTAAAGCGGAAGAGTCGCCGGGAGGTCGCCCCCAGCGGACCCGACCGCGACGGCGCGGTGGTGCCCAACTACGTGCGCCTGAGCCCCCCATGCGGGGCGGGCATGTCGAACCTGAGCGTGAACATCAGCGGCCGCCGGGATTGGGCGTTACCGCTGCAGATTAACCTAAGATTTGTTCATTAGGATAGTACTTACTCTCTTAAACCCTTGACCGTGCGGCATAGCGGCTGTTAGCTTCCGAGACGAACGTTGGGTCACTGCTGCCGTAAGGGCAACGGACGCCTCAGCTTTCGCCGCGCACGCACCCGAGGAGGAACAAGATGACGGCTCATCGCGTGGTGGTGTGGGCGACGGGTGGCATCGGCTCGATCGCCATCCGCGCGATCCAGCGGCGCCCCAATCTCGATCTGGTCGGCGTGTGGGTGCACTCGGAAGGAAAGGTCGGCAAGGACGCGGGCGAACTGGCCGGCGGCGAGCCGATCGGCCTCAAAGCCACCAACGACGCCGACGCGCTGATCGCGCTCAGGCCCGACTGCATCGTCTATGCCGCCAGCGGTCCGGAGCGCGACGCGCTGGCCATCCCGGATTACGTCAAGCTGCTCGAAGGCGGGATCAACGTCGTGACCACCAGCACCACGCGATTGGTCAATCCACACGCTTACGAGCCCGCGGAGTGGCGCGACCAGCTGGTCGCCGCGGCCAAGCAGGGCCAGGCGTCGCTGTACGCCTCGGGGATCGAGCCGGGCTTCGCTGCCGACTACTTACCGCTGGTGCTGTCCACCCAGTCGTCGTCGATCGACAAGATCCACTCGTTCGAGATCGGGCTGTATGACGACTACGGCGTTCCCGACATCATGAGCGACGCGCTGGGCTTCGGCCGTCCGCTCGACTACCAGCCGTGGATCAGCTTCCCCGGTGCCATCGCCGGCGAATGGCAGGGGCAGATCCGGTTGATCGCCGACGCGTTGGGGGTCGAAGTCCAGGAAGTCCGCGAGGGTTTCGACCGCGCCGTCACCAACCGGACGCTGGAGGTTGCGATGGGCACCGTCGAGGCCGGAACGTGTGGCGCGCTGCGGATGCAGGCCATCGGCGTCGTCGACGGCCGGGAAGCCATCGTCATCGAGCACGTCACCCGACTCGCGCACGACGTCGCCCCCGACTGGCCCACCGGGATCGGCGATCTGTCCTACCGGGTCATGATTTCCGGCGATCCGGATATCGACTGCACCCTGGCGGCGACGCTGAAGGATCCCGCCAAGGCCGGCGTCGGCGGGATGACCTCCGGGGCCGGCGCTATGGTCGCCACGGCGATGCGCGTCGTCAACGCCGTGCCGTATGTGGTTGCGGCCCAACCGGGATTGCTGAGTTCGGTGGATCTACCGCTGACGATTCCACAAAAGGCGTTTGTCGGGGGCTAGGTCGCGGCGGTTAGTCTGCGGGCGTGACGGTTAATCCGCTCGAGGAACTGACGCTGCAGCAACTCCGGCGTCGCACCAGCATGAAATGGGGCGCGCACCCCGCCGACGTCCTGCCGCTCTGGGTCGCCGAGATGGACGTGACCCTGGCACCGACGGTCGCCGAAGCGCTGCGGAAGGCCATCGACGACGGCGACACCGGATATCCCTGCGGGCACGCGCTGGCGGAAGCCGTCAGCCAGTTCGCCGCGCGGCATTGGCAGTGGCATGACCTCGCAGTGAGCCGCACCGCGCTGGTTCCCGACGTGATGCTCGGTGTGGTCGAGGTGTTGCGCCTGCTCACCGATCGCGGTGACGTGGTCATCGTCAACCCGCCGGTGTATGCGCCGTTCTACGCGTTCGTGTCGCACGACGGCCGTCGCGTCATCGAGGCGCCCCTGGTCGAGGGGCGAATTGACTTGAACGCCTTGGAGAATGCCTTCGTTCGGGCTCGCGCGGAAGCCGCTAAGGACACCAAGGTCGCCTATCTGTTGTGCAATCCGCACAACCCGACCGGATCGGTCCACACCGCCGACGAACTCCGTGCGGTCGCCGAGCTCGCGCGGCGATTCGGGGTGCGGGTGGTGTCCGACGAGATTCACGCCCCCGTCATCCTGCCGGGATCGCGATTCACCCCGTTCCTCACGGTGCCGGGGGCCGAGAACGCCTTCGCGTTGACCTCGGCGTCGAAGGCTTGGAATCTGTCCGGCCTCAAAGCGGCGCTGGCCATCGCCGGACCGGAGGCCGCCGCCGACCTGAACCGGATGCCGGAGGAGGTCGGTCACGGACCCAGCCACCTCGGCGTCATCGCCCACGCCGAGGCGTTCCGGAGCGGCGACGACTGGCTCGACGCGACCCTGCGGGGCCTGGACGCGAACCGGACCCTGCTGGGCGAGTTGGTCGCCGAGCATCTTCCCGGCGTGAAATACCAATGGCCGCAAGGGACTTACCTGGCCTGGCTCGACTGCCGAGAGCTCGGTTTCGACGAGGAAGTCACCGATGGCCTTGCGGTGGTTGCCGACCTGTCGGGCCCGGCGCGCTGGTTTCTCGATCACGCGCGGGTAGCGCTCAGTTCCGGCCATGTGTTCGGAACCGGCGGAACCGGACACGTGCGCTTGAACTTCGCCACCTCGCGAGCGATCCTCACCGAGGCGGTATCGCGAATGGGCCGAGCCCTGGCCGATGCCCGATAGTGGAGTGTTCAGCTACGCGGAGACCTCCTCGGCGCCCCGGCCCAAGTTGCGGAACCCTTGTGCGGGCTCCTTCATGCCGAGCGTGAAGGGCAGGGCGTCGAGTTCGAACCTCGTCGTCGCGCCGAACCGGCGCAAAAAGCTGCGCCGCGGCGGCGCGACGTAAACCGGTAACGCCGCAAGGTCGATGTAGTGCGTCGAGGTTTCTCCGATTCCGTCGAAGACGTGCGTCAGCGGCATGCACAGCTCGCGCATCGGCTCGTCGAGGCATGCCGCGACGGGATCGGTCATCAGTACGTATTCGGCTACCGGCACCATGTTTTTCAGCATGCGGTGCACCAGAATGACGTCGAAGCCGGCCAGCTCGACGTGGCGCTTCACCTTCTGATCCGCCACCTCGCCCACGTGCACGACGAACTTCAGCGACAGCTTGTCCAGTTGTGCGCAACTCGCACACTCGCAGGCGATGTCGTTTTTCATTTGCTCACGCCGCTCCAGAAACGAGGCGCGCATCCGTGACAAGCGCTCGCACACCACCGCTTTGGCGTGGCTGTCCGGAGCACAGAAGAACGCGGCGTCACCCTCGAGTTTGGCCAGCTTCAAACCCTTGCCCGCATTGATCACCGACTCCAACAGGGCGGCAACCGTCAGCTGCGCATGGGCAAGGTGCGTCCGGTTCCACTGCATGTAACGCGTGTACCCGCCGATGTCGGCGATGAGCAGGACCACGCGCCGAATCGCCATGAACACGTCAGTTTAGTTGGCCGAGGTGCGTTGCTCAATGAATCTGCTACTAGACGAACTCGCGTCGGCGCGAGAGGCTTACAGAGGTGCCGGTTCACCGGAGGAGCTGATATGCATGTGCTGCGAACCCCGGACTCCCGATTCGAAAACCTGGAGGACTATCCGTTCGTTGGGCACTACCTTGACGTAACCGCAAGCGACACCCGGCCGCTTCGCATGCACTACCTCGACGAGGGCACTGTCGAAGGGCCACCGATCGTCCTGCTGCACGGCGAGCCCACGTGGAGTTACCTCTACCGGACGATGATCCCGCCTTTGACCGACGCCGGGAACCGCGTGCTCGCGCCCGATCTGATCGGCTTCGGCCGTTCGGACAAGCCCAGCCGGATCGAGGATTACACCTACCAGCGCCACGTGGAGTGGGTGATCTCGTGGTTCGAGCATCTCAACCTCAGGGACGTCACGTTGTTCGTGCAGGACTGGGGATCGCTGATCGGGCTGCGTATCGCCGCCGAGCAGTCCGACCGGGTCGGGCGGCTGGTGGTGGCCAACGGTTTCCTGCCCACGGCGCAACGGCGCACCCCGCCCGCCTTCTACGCCTGGCGCGCCTTCGCGCGCTACTCCCCCGTCCTGCCCGCCGGCCGAATCGTCGGCGTCGGGACCGTTCGCCGGGTGCCGTCGAAAGTGCGGGCCGGCTACGACGCGCCTTTTCCCGACAAGACGTATCAAGCCGGGGCCCGAGCGTTCCCCCAGTTGGTGCCCACCTCGCCCGACGACCCGGCGATTCCGGCCAACCGGAAAGCATGGGATGCGCTCGGCCGCTGGGAAAAGCCGTTCCTCGCCATTTTCGGAGCCCGTGATCCCATCCTCGGAAAGGCGGACACGGCCCTGATCAAACACATTCCCGGCGCCGCGGGCCAGCCCCACGCCCGCATCAACGCCAGCCATTTCATCCAAGAGGACCGCGGCCCCGAACTGGCCGAGCGCATCCAGTCTTGGCAGCAGGCCTGGCTCTGAGCGAAGGTCAGCGGGCGTAAACGTCAGCGGGTAACCGCGAGTACGGCTTCCGCCAATTCGGGCCGGCAGACCACCAGATCCGGCAACTTCGGGTCGGGCTGGTTGTACGCCAGTGCGGACCCGTCGATGCGAGAGGTGTGCAACCCAGCGGCCCGGGCCACCGCCACCGGCGCGGCGGAGTCCCACTCGAACTGGCCGCCGGCGTGCACGTACACATCGGACAGCCCTTGGACGATCGAGGCGACCTTGGCTCCGGCAGAACCCATTTCGACCAGGACTCCGTCCAGCGCATCCCGCACGTTCAAGGCGATGGCGGGTGGACGGGTACGCGACACCACGATGCGCGGCTTGCCCGGCACGGCTGGGGGCGACGCTGTCTCCGGAGTCGCCAGCGTGATGCCTTGGGCGGGCAGCGCCACCGCGCCCGCGATCAGCTCGCCGGACTGCCAGAGTGCGACGTGCACCGCCCAGTCGTCGCGTCCAAGCTCGGAAAATTCCCGCGTGCCGTCCAGCGGATCGACGATCCAGACGCGGTCCGAGCGCAATCGAACCGGGTCATCGGCGCCCTCTTCGGACAGCACCGCATCACCGGGTCGCTCCGCGGCAAGGGCCTCCATCAGAAAATCGTGAGATCGCTTGTCCCCGGCGGCTTTCCGGTCGGTCGGTGCCGCGTCGGAGAATTCTTCCCGAACCCCGAGCAGTAACCGACCTGCCTCGGTGGCCAGCCGTGCGGCCAGATCATGGTCATTCATTCGGCAACTCCGGGAATGTTCAAAATGTTGGTAGCGATGACCAACTTTACCCTGTCATGCCGTTTCGCGGTCACCAACCCGACGGCCGGTTTCACCCGTAATCTGGTGACCGTGAGCGGCAACGCCAACGTTTCTTTGATGAGGCGGTTGCGGCACACCTCGCGGGGGCGGGTGATCGGGGTCGGCATTGTGGTGGCCGTAGTGCTGGTCGGGGTCCTCATCGTGGTGGGCGTGCAGCTGACCCAGCGCCGGCCAGGCGCGACGGCGCCCAGCACGTCGCCGTCGTCGGCGGCCCCGGAGAGCTTCGCCATCCCGGGTTGCTACAACCCGTCCGTTCCCCCGGTCGCGCGCCCCAAGCGGCTCAACGTATTGGGTTGCGCCAGTGTGGCCGTCGCGCTGCAGGACATGTCGTGGAGTTCGTGGGGGCCGCAGGGCGCCGACGGGACCGGCACGGCATTGTTCAAGCTCTGTGATCCGAACTGTGCGACGGGATCTCAATTGACCGAGCCGGTCGTCGTGCACGCGTGGAATCCGCAGCCGCCGCGACGCGAGGCGATCTGCCAGGTGGGCTTGCAGATTTTCGCCGACATGATCCTGGCCTTTCCCAAAGGCGTTCCACCACCGAACGTGCAGAAGATGAACACCCAGTACAACGGGAATCCGGCCGTGCACTTCGCGAACTACTCGAGCGGCGACACGCGCGGCACCCAGTTCATCGGCTACACATTCTGCAACTAATCGGTCGTCAGACCTCGATGACGACAGCGCCACCCTGGCCGCCGCCGGCGCACATCGCCGCGACGCCGATGCCGCCGCCGCGGCGGCCGAGCTCGTAGGCCAGCGTGGTCACCATGCGCGCACCTGAGGCCGCGATCGGGTGGCCCAGGCTGCAGCCGCTGCCGGAGAAGTTCACCTTCTCCTCGTCGAGGCCGTATTCGCGGCACGCCGCGATGGGCACGGAAGCGAACGCCTCGTTGATCTCCCACAGCGCGACGTCGCCGGGCGTGAGACCGGCTCGCTGCAACACCTTCCCGATGACCTTGACCGCGCCGAGACCGCAGTCGCGGGCCGGCACGCCCGCGGCGGCCCAGGCCCTGACCGTGCCCATCACGTTGAGCTTCTCCGCCTGGGCGTAGTCGCTGTCGACGAGCGCGACGGCGGCCGCGGCGTCGTTGGTGCCACTGCTGTTGCCCGCGGTAATCGAGAAGCCCTCGATCTCGGGGTGTAGGACCTTCAAGCCGGCCAGTTTCTCGACGGTGGTGTCGCGACGCGGATGCTCGTCCACGGCGAACTCGGTGACCGAGCCGTCGAACTGGGTGATCTTCAGCGGCAGGATCTCATCGGCGAACTTGCCGGCGTCCTGGGCCGCGACGGCGCGCTGATGCGAACGGGCCGCCCAGGCGTCCATCTCCTCGCGCGTGATGCCGACCGCCTGCGCGGTATTCCAGCCCACGGTGATGGACATGTCCTTGGCCGGCGCGTCCGGCGTCTCCACGTGCGTCGGCGGCATCCAGCGCTCCTCGAACTTCAGCTCGGGGCCGGGGATTCGCCAGTTGGTCAGCGGCGTCATCGACAGCGACTGCACCCCGCCCGCGATGAGGACGCGCTCCATGCCGGAGCCGATCTGCGCCGCAGCGTTGCCGATGGCCGTGAGGCTGCCCGCGCAGTGGCGGTTGACCGACTGCCCCGGAACGTGTTCCAGGCCCGTCGCGGTCGCCGCATAGCGGGCCAAATCGCCACCACCGTAATGTGATTCGGCGAAGATGATGTCGTCGATGTGTGCGGGGTCGACGCCCGACCGGCGGACTACCTCGGGAAGCACGGCGGCGATCAGGGTCTCGGGCGGCGTGTTGACCAGCGTCCCCTTGAACGAGCGGCCTATCGCGGTCCGGACGGCTCCGACAATGACGGGTGTTCCCATGTTCTCGACCTCGTTGTTGTGGGCGGTCAGACGCCGCGAATCGTATCAAATACTGTATAGACAATAGTAATGGTCTAAATTCCGGTTGCCGGCCCCTGTGACGGCGCTAACAATTAAGCGGTTCGGCTAAATACGGGAGGCCACCCCTTGGCGAGCCCCGCCAGGGCGAGGTGACGGTTGCGCTGGAGACCGCCCGGTAATGCCACTCCGACCACCATCACCCTCGAACAGATCAACGACGGGTATCGCGACATGCTCGAGGGCGGCAACGTGCGCGGCATCCTCCGCTATACGGACGCCGACCGCGGGTAATCGGCGGCTGCATTGGCACAATGACCTGATGACAACCAGATCGCTCGCCGCCCCGGCCGCCACCCAACAGCTCGCCTACCGTGTCGCGGCGATGCTGCTCGGCATTGGCACCCTGCACTTCGTTGCGCCCAAGCCCTTCGACTCCATCATTCCGGTCGAGTTGCCGGGCAGCCCAAGGCTCTACACGTACGCATCGGGCGTGGCCGAGCTGACGATCGGGGCACTGCTGGTGCCGCAGCGAACCAGGCGGTCCGCCGCGCTGGCCGCCGTTGCGCTGTTCATCGGCGTCTTCCCGGGCAACGTCAACATGGTCCGGTTGTGGTGGGGCAAGCCGTGGCCCATGCGCATCGTCGCTTTGGCCCGCCTGCCGCTGCAGATCCCGATGATCACCGCCGCGCTCAAGATCCGGCGCAACAGCTGACGCGTTGCGTAGTTGTCACCCGCGCCGCAGCATCCCCGCCGGTTTTTCACTTGCGCCACTGCCGTCCCTGCCGGCGGGCACATACGAGTTGCCTGCCTCTC